>JAYTUG010000623.1:0-12839 GCA_043744695.1 Gemmataceae bacterium | reverse complement strand
CATCATCTGCTGCATCGCGGCGAGCAGACTCCGGTCGCGGCCATCGAGGAAGGCCTTCATCTTCCGCACGCTGCTGCCGTACTCGATCCTCGTACACGCCCCGACGCACGGCCCGCTGCACGTCCCAATTTCAAAGCGCAGGCACTTCGGAGCGCGATCGAGCGGGAACAAATCGGCCTGATCCGCGAAGGCCATCGGCACAGTGCTCGCGCAGTCGCGCAGCTTGAACCAATCGTTGAGTCGCCGCACCGCTTCTTCGGATCGGGACCACGTCGTCAGCGGGCCGTAACACGCGGCTTCCTTCCCCGTGGGCGACTTGGTCACGAAGGCGAATGGTGCCGGTGCCTTCCCGATGCAGAGATAGTGGTGCCGCGAACGCCCCGGCAGGCCGAGCACGTTGTACCGCGGCCGGAGGCGTTGGATCAGTTCCAGTTCGCGGAGCAGTGCCGCGAACTCGTCGCCGGTCTGTTCCCAGACGAGCATTCGCGTGCGTTCGATGATCTTGCCGGCTTTCGGATCGCGGCTATTCTCGCGGAAGTAGCTGAGCAGCCGAGCGCGGAGGTTCTTGGCTTTGCCGACGTAGATGAGCTTGCCGCGCAGGTCGAACATGCCGTAGACGCCGGGTTGCCGAGGCGCGTGATCGCGGACCCCGCGCTTGAGTCGGGCCGGTTTGTTCCCGCGAATGCGACGGCCGACAATGGCTTCATCCGCCGGGCGAAACAGACTCGCGCCGAAACCGATAAAGGCGGTCGAGGGAAAGAGACGCTGCGTGGCCCCATCCTGGGGAAGCCGCTTCATGCGGTGGCTCCTGGTGCGCGACGGCGTGCGGTCGAGCGGCGTGTGGCCCTTCGGTTAAAGTCCCAGCACATCCGCCATCGAGTAGCGACCGGCACCCTTGGTGGACAAGAACTTCGCGGCGAGCAGCGCTCCGCGCGTGTAGCTATCGCGGCTGTGCCCCTTGTGAACGAGTTCGAGCGTCTCGCCGAGCGTGGTGAAGATGATGGTGTGTTCGCCGACGTTGTCGCCGCCGCGAACGGCGTGGATGCCGATCTCCTCGGCCGTGCGTTCGCCGACGATTCCTTCGCGGCCGTGAACGAAGGTGCCGCCGCCGAGTGCATCGCGAATGATCTCGGCGAACTGAGCCGCCGTGCCGCTCGGCGAATCCTTCTTGAAGCGGTGGTGCCGTTCCACGATCTCGACGTCGAACCCCTTCCCCTTCAGCGACTCAGCCGTGAGCTTGACGAGCTTGAAGAGCAAGTTCACGACGAGGCTCATGCTCGGGGCGAAGAGAATCGCCGTGTCGTGGGCGGCTTCTTCGATGGCTTCCTTTTGTGCGGCTGTGTGCCCGGTCGTGGCCACGACGAACGGGACTTTCCGCACGACGCAGGCGGGCAGGATCGCCATCGTGCCTTCGGGCACGGAGAAGTCGATGACGCAATCGATGCGTGCGGTGAGGGGCAGCGTTCCGACGATGGGCACGCCGATGTTGCCGATGCCGGCGAGTTCGCCGGCGTCTTTGCCGATGAGCGGATTCTTCGGCGAGTCGATGGCCGCGACCACCTGAAGGCCGGAGTCTTCGTGGGCGAGCGCAACGAGCCGCTGCCCCATCCGCCCGCAGGCGCCGTTAATGGCAATGTGCGTTTTCATGGGATCACCAGTCGGTAGAAACTGCATATTGGCTGATCAGGCGGTCTGGAGTCACGATGGTCAGTTGTGCCGCTAGCGCCTAGCAAATCAACAGTCGGTCGAAAGGATCGTGGTGATGCAGCGGTAGCGTCCGCCCTTCCAGGACGTGATGCAATTCCAGGGGAAGCATCTGCACGCGGTTTTTTTTAACCTGCTCATCGACAATTTGCTCGATGTCGCCTTCGATCGAAAGCTTGCCGATGCGAGTCTTGACGATGATTTCCCAGATGCTGACCGGGCTCAGCCAAAGCGCGTTCGTCGAGTCTTGGAGCAGCCCAAGCGCATGGGATGATAGCTGATTCGGATCCTCGTAGAACCAGATGAAGGTGCAGGTGTCGAGGAGCAGATTCATTTCGTCTCACCAGACCAGAATTCCTTCGGGAGCGGATCGTTGAAGTCCGGACCAATCGTCGTTGTGCCTCGATTCATCCCCAGGATTCGCTGTGCTGAGGGTCCGGGGGTAGTCGGCGGCATAGTTGTCGGAACCAACTGAAATACCGGTGACCCACCTCGGGTCACGACGATTGAGTCGCCAGGGTGGAAGCAACAAAGAACCTCCGCGTAACGTGCCGGCAGTTCGTTGATATCGAGTGTGATAAGTGCCATGTGTCTCCTCCACTCGCTATTCTAGCACCCGGTGCCCTGACAGCCGGATTTCAGGCGTAGAGTTCGATCGCCTCGATGATTTCGTTCAGATCGTTGGGCACCTGCACGGCGCGATTCGCGAAGGCGACGCGCTTCACACCGCGCTTGCCGAGCTTCTCCTCAAAGGTCTTGGGATCGGAACTGTGATACGCCACGGTCGCGTCCGAATCCTTCAACACGTGCCCCGTCAAAACGCAGACGACCCGATCGGAGGGTGCGATCACACCCTCCTTCACCAGTTTACGCAGCCCGGCCACGCTCGCGGCACTCGCCGGCTCGCAACCGAGGCCGCCGGCCCCGACCTTCGCCTTCGCGTCTAGAATCTCGGTGTCGGTCGCCTCGCGGACCACGCCGCCACAGCGATCGGGCGGCCTTCAGCAGCCAAAAGAGGAACCGGCTCGCCATGGGGTTTCTTGCATCCGGATGAACGAACTCACCCAGATTGATCCGCTGACACGCCCGTTTCATACAAGATAATTGGAATCGTTCGGCGGTCCGATCCTTAGATTGTTCCGTTGAACAACCTCCCCATAATCGAGGGAACGATGTCCGAGGTCAAGCCTGCACAAATCGTTTATCACCCCGGAATCGCGACCCGCGCGGACCGCACGGCCCTGATGAAGCAGACCGGTACGACCATCTGGTTTACCGGTCTCTCCGGGTCCGGCAAGAGCACGCTGGCCGTAGCAGTCGAGAAGGTACTGATTCAGCGCGGGCACGCGGCGTACGTACTCGATGGCGACAACATTCGCTTCGGGCTCAATGCCGGGCTGAAGATTCTGATGGAAACCCGCGGCACCTCCGAGGAAAACGCGAAGCGATTCGGCCTCGGCTTCAGCGCCGCGGACCGCGAAGAGAACGTTCGCCGGATCGGCGAAGTGGCGAAGCTCTTTGCCGACGCGGGGATCATCGCGTTGACGAGTTTCGTCAGCCCGTACCGCAAGGACCGCGAGGTGGCCCGCAGGATACACGAGCAGAACGAGGCCGGCGCGATCCCGTTCATCGAGGTGTTCGTGGACACGCCCATCGGGACGTGCGAACAGCGCGATCCTAAGGGACTTTACAAGCAGGCGCGGGAAGCGGTCGCGGCTGGCAAGGGAATGGGCTTCACGGGGGTGGACGATCCGTACGAACCGCCAGCGAAGCCGGAACTCGCGTTCGACGCGTCGAAGCAAACCGTGGAAGAGGGCGTGGCCCTGGTGCTGAACTACTTGCAGGAACGGGGATTGATTAAGGGGTGATTGGAGCCTAATTTCGAGTTCCTCGTTGCACCTCACTTACGCTCCAGTTCAACAACAAAGCCGCGAGGGATAACCCCGCGGCTCGTTGAGTTGCAATCGCGAAGCCGCAAGCGGCTTACTTCTTCACTTCGTACTCGGCGTCGATCACGTCGTCGCCGGGCTTGCTCGCGCTGCCCGGGGTCGTCGGGCCGGAGTCTGGACTCGGTTGGCCCTTCGACTGAATGTGAGCCTGCATCGCGGTCGAAGCCTGCTCCAATTCCGCCGAGGCGCTCTTCAGGGCCGCGAGGTCGGTGCCCTTTAACGCATCGCGCACCTTCGTAATGGCCTGGGCGATCGGAGCCTTGTCCGCCTCCGAAACTTTGTCCCCGGCTTCGGCCAGGCTCTTCTCGATCAGGTGAATACGGTTCTCGGCCTCGTTCCTCGCGTCCGCGAACTCGCGCTTCTTCTTGTCCTCGTCGGCGTGCAGCTCCGCATCGCGCTTCATCTTCTCGACTTCCTCCTTGTTCAAACCGGAGGAGCCTTCGATGCGAATCTGCTGCTGCTTGCCGGTGCCGAGTTCCTTGGCGGAAACGCTGAGTACACCGTTGACGTCGAGTTCGAAGGTGACTTCGACCTTGGGCGTTTGCCGGGGTGCCGGCGGGATGCCGTCCAAGTGGAAGCTGCCGATCTGCTTGTTGTCGCGTGCCATGGGCCGCTCGCCCTGGAACACCTGCACCTCGACCGACGGCTGGTTGTCCGCGGCCGTGGTGAAGATCTCGCTCGCCTTCTTCGGGATGGTCGTGTTCTTGGGGATCATGACGGTGAGCACGCCGCCGAGTGTTTCGAGGCCGAGGGAGAGCGGTGTCACGTCCACGAGTTGGATGTCGGCCGCGGCTCCGAGCAGCAGCTGAGCGCCCTGAATGGCCGCCCCGATGGCGACGACTTCATCCGGGTTCACGCCGCGATGGCCTTCCTTCCCGAAGATTTCCTTCACGAGCGCCTGCACGCGCGGCATGCGGGTCATGCCGCCGACCATCACGATCTCGTCGATCTGGTTCGGCTTCAGGCGGGCATCCGCGAGTGCCGTCAGCACCGGCTTCCTGCAGCGCTCGATCAGGTGCTCCACCATCCGCTCGAACTGATTGCGCGTGATCGAGAGCATCAGGTGCTTCGGGCCGCTCGCATCCGCCGTGATGAACGGCAGGTTGATGTCCGTCGTCATCTGCTGGCTCAGGTCCTTCTTGGCTCGCTCGGCGGCTTCCTTCAACCGCTGCATGGCCATCGGGTCCTTCCGCAGGTCGATGCCGTTCCCCTTCTTGAACTCGTCGGCAATGTAGTCCATGACCACTTGATCGAAGTCGTCGCCGCCGAGGTGGGTGTCGCCGTTGGTGGAAAGAACCTGGAAGAGGCCTTCCTCGCCGCCAACGTCCAGCACGGAAAGATCGAAGGTGCCGCCGCCGAGGTCGAAGACGGCAATCTTCAGGTCGGTCTTCTTGTCGAGCGCGTAGGCGAGAGCCCCGGCCGTGGGCTCGTTGATGATTCGCATCCGCTGCTTGACGACGGTGCCGTCCTTGCCGCGCGTTTCGTACTCGGTATCGAACCCGGCGATGGAGGCGGCGTCGATCGTCGCCTGGCGCTGCGAATCGTTGAAGTACGCCGGCACGGTAATGACGGCCTTGCGGACGGCATGCCCGAGGTACGCTTCGGCGGATTCCTTCAACTTGCGGAGCACCATCGCGGAGATTTCGGGCGGCGTGAAGTTCTTGCCGTCGATGTCCACCTTCACGAGGTCCGCGGGGCCGCCGCTGATCTTGTAGGGAACGAGCTTCTCCTCGCTCTCGACCTCACTGTGCCGGCGACCCATGAAGCGCTTGATGGAGTAGATCGTGCGCCGCGGGTTCGTGATGGCCTGCCGCTTGGCCGGGTCGCCGACCAGGCGATCGCCCTTGTCCGTGAACGCGACCACGCTCGGCGTGAGCCGGTTGCCTTCTTGATTCGGAATGACTTTGACTTCGCCGCCTTCCATGACCGCAACGACCGAGTTGGTAGTGCCCAGGTCGATGCCGATAATTTTCTCTTCCGCCATGTCCGTTCTCCAGTTTGGGGGTTATTATCGGCTCGCGCTCGGTGCCGTGAATCTCACCCATTATCTGGGAAGCTTCAACGATTGGCGAGTTGGCGAGCCGTGAGTTTGCGGAATGTTCGATACACCGATTATGGGAAGGATTCGGGAATAATCTCGCTGGAAGGCAAGAATCGTACCGGAGACGGCGGCCAGCAGGTCCAAGAGGCGAACACGAGGGATTTTCGCACAGTCGTCGTCGTAAGCCATTTTCCAAAAGTATCTTATGGAACCGCACGGAGTCAGATTGCCAAAGTGTGTGTGAGGCAAGTGGCAATGTGGCAATCTGACTCGGCCCGCCGAAATGGCAGACTCGAATCGAGCTCGCCTGCGAACTTAAGTCCAGTATTGGCTCCCGGTTCGTTGACGCATCGCGGGCGGACCGGTACATTCTCACGAATCACCCCCATCCCGTCGTTTGGTTCGAACCGACCATGACGCGCAAGAACGATTCGCCCGCACCCGATAAGACCGCCGCGAACCTGAAGTCGCTGCGCGTTCAGATCGACAAACTCGACCTGAACATTGTGGACCTTCTGAATAAACGCGCGTCGATTGCTGGGCAGATCGGCAAAGTGAAAGCGGATCAGGGCGGCGATATTTTCTCCGCGGCCCGCGAAGAAGAGGTGATGACCAACGTCTTGAAGGCGAGCAAGGGCCCGCTGGCGGAAGTGTCCATCAAGGCGGTGTTCAGGGAGTTGATCAGCGGTTCGCGGGCGCTCCAAAAGGTGCAGAACGTCGCGTTCCTCGGGCCGGAATACAGCTACAGCCACCTCGCGGCCATCGAGCGGTTCGGCGAAGCCGTCTCGTACCTGCGCACCGGCACAATCGCGGCCGTGTTCGAGGAAGTGAGCCGCAAGCACGCGGACTTCGGCGTCGTACCACTGGAGAACTCGACCGACGGCCGCATCACCGACACGCTGGACATGTTCATCCAGATGCCGACGATCAAGATCTGTTCCGAGATTCGGCTCCGCGTTCACCACCACTTGCTGGCGAACTGCGAGCAGACCGAGATTCGCCGCGTTTACAGCAAGGCCCAGGCACTCTCGCAGTGCCGCAATTGGTTGAGCAAGAACCTGCCGCACGCCTCGCTGCACGAAGTTTCGAGCACGGCCCACGCAGCCACTCTGGTTCAAACGGAACCGAACGTCGCGGCCGTCGCCGGCCGGCAAGCCGCCGTGCGTTACGGGATCAAGATCCTCTACAACAACGTCGAAGACTCGCCCTTCAACGAGACCCGCTTCGCCGTCATCGGCCTCGCGGACAGCGCCCGCACCGGCACCGATAAGACGGCCCTCATGTTCCAGGTGCCGCACAGCCCCGGAGCGCTGGTCGATGCCCTGAGCCTGTTCAAATCCAACAAGATCAACCTAACGTGGGTCGAATCGTTCCCCTACCGCGAAGCCAAGGGGCACTACGTCTTCTTCGTCGATTTCGAAGGCCATCGCGAAGACACCAAAGTGAAGAAGACGCTGACGGCCCTGGAAGAATTCTGCGACTCGATCTCGGTGCTGGGCTCGTTCCCGATGGCTCAGCCAAGCGATGAGTGAGTGCCCTTGACCCCGTTCGGCGAGCGGGGTATCCGCTGCGGCATGAGCAGGGTTTTGAGCCACTTGCGGCTTTACGATGGAAGCGACTCGGCGGAATCGCCCCCGCTGCGTCCGCGCACGTCGGTTCACAATTCGGACGATCTCGCCAATCGCGAACTGCTCCGCCCGCCCGCTTATCACCGCGGTCGCCATCGGCTCGAACCGTTCTCCGCCGAGTGGTTCGACGAACTGGAACACAAGCGATTCGCCCGCCACGGAGCCTGGCTCAACAAGGCTCTGGAGTTTGGCCGGCATCCCGGGGAATCGATTCTCCTACTCCATCCGGGGCTCGGCAGCGATGCCCTCCGCTTCCTGCAAACGGGAACCGAGGTCACGCTTGCAGTGGCCGAGGATGAAGATGCGAATGTCCTCCGCGCGAACTTCGACCGCCACGGTCTCAGCGCTCCGATCGTACCCATCTCGGGCTATCCCTTGCCGTTCGACGATGGCGTGTTCGACGTCGCGGTTTTGAATTGCCTTCACACTTCACCCAACCTCGGTGCCCTGTCCGAGGAACTGTTTCGCATCTTGAAGTGCGGCGGAAAAGTGATCGGCCTCTTCCCCGCCCACTACGACGCGGGTTTCTGGCAGGATTGGCTTCTGCCCTATCAGCACCTCTACTGGCGTCGCCCGGCCGATCCGACGAGCGCTCCCAAGACGACCGCGCGCGAGCTTCGCGGCATCTTCAATCGGTTCGGGGATCACAAGGTCTTCAAGCGGCAACTGCGGCGCTCCGAGTTGCCTCACTTGTGCCGCGTGCTGCCGTTGGTGATGCTCGAACGCCTCATGGGCCGCGTACTCGTACTCAAGGCGATGAAGCCGATCGGCGCGGCCCGCATCTTCCACGCACCACTCGCGACCGATTCGATCGCGGCGTGAGTATAATGGCTGAATGGGCACGTCGCGCGTGGTGAAGGTGGTCCGGGACTTTTTGGCGGAACGAGTCGCCGAGCCCGGCGTGGTTGCGGTCTCCGGCGGGGCCGATAGCGTGGCCCTTCTGCGCGCGCTTGCCACTTGCGGCTTCGCGATGACCGTCGCTCATCTCAATCATCAACTCCGCGGCGACGAATCCGATGCGGATGAAGCCTTCGTTCGCGACCTCTCCACGACTCTCGGCATTGGGTTCCATTCCGCGCGAATCGACGTGGCGAAGGAAGGCGGCAACCTGGAAGCGGCGGCCCGACGCGTGCGTTATGCCTTTCTTGAAGGTGTTGCCACTGAGGTGGGCGCGACGTGGATCGCGACGGGCCATACCGCCGACGATCAGGCCGAGACCGTGCTGCACCGGCTCTTGCGCGGCACGGGCTTGCAGGGGCTGAGGGGAATTGCAGAAGCGCGACCACCCGCCGCTGCGGGTGGGCTTTCGATTGTGCGACCTCTACTGAATGTCACCCGCGCCGAGATCATCGCGTACCTGAAATCCCTGGGGCAATCCTTTCGCACCGACTCTTCGAACGCGGACCTGCGGTTCACGCGCAATCGCATCCGCGCCGAACTCGTCCCGCTGCTCAAGACCTTCAACCCGGAAGTCGTCTCCGTTCTCGGCCACCTCGCGGAACAAGCCGAGGAAGCCCACGCTTTCATCGAACATCAAGGCGTCGAGCTTTTGAAGCGCGTCGAGAAACCTCGGGCCGGCGGCCTCATCGTTCTCGATCGCCGCGAACTCGCATCCGCGCCGCAACTGCTGGTTCGCAAAGTGCTGAGACTCATTTGGGAGCGCGAAGGCTGGCCGATGGGCGCGATGACTTTCGACCACTGGGAACGCGCCGCTCAGTTTGAGGATTGCGACTTGCCCGGCGGCGTGACCCTGACTCTGCGCGAGCGGGTGGTTCAACTGAGGCCGCGTCAATCGCTCGAACATCGCGATCCTACTTCCTCTCAAACCACTCGTTCGGAACGTCCAGAGACCAGACCTCGCTGCTGAGCGGTTTTGCGTGGCCGCCGGCGATCCAAATCTTGTCCTTCCACACATACGCCGAATGTTCGTGACGCTCCTTCCAGCGCACGGCGGGCTTGTATTCCGTCCAATCTTTGCCGTCCTTCGAATACCAGGCGTCGCCCCAGTTTTGATCGGGCACCTTGGACCAGCCGCCGAGTACCCAGATGCGGTCGCGGTAAACGACGCTCGAGAACCAAAGCCGTTCGTGCCACGGGGCCTTCTCGGTCACTCGCTTCCAGTTGATGCCGTCTTCGGAAGACCAGACGTCGTTCTTGGCGTGGTAGGTGGGCACGTAGTTGCCGCCGCCGAGTACCCAGATTTTGCCGTCGTGAACCACGGCCTGATGATAGGCTCGCGGCGACCACCCGGCGTTTGCCATGGCCTGCTTCCAATCCTTGCCGTTCTCGGTGAACCAGACGTCGTTCTTGAGGCTTTTGTCGTCTCCGAAGTAGTAGTCTTCGGTGCCGCCGAGGAGCCACATCTTACCTTTGAACGCGACGAGCCCAGCCGCAATGCGAGGCGTCCATGCGGCCTTCGCGGTGGCTTGCGTCCACTCTTTGCCGTCGGTCGAAGACCAGACCTCGTTGCTCGCGGAGTGGTCCTTGAGCCGGCCGTTGTACCAGCCCCCCACGAGCCACATTTTGCCGTCGAACACGGTCGTCATCGGCAGGTCGCTGTGCTTCCAGGGTGCGTTCGGTTGAACGAGATCCCAGGTTTTGCCGTCGCCGCTGCTCCACACATCGCGCGGCGGCGACGAGAACGAATCGTACCAGCCGCCCATGAGCCAAAGCTTGTCCTGGAAGACGACTTCGCCTTGGGAATCGCGGGCCTTCCACGCGGCCTTGTCGGTTACCTTGACCCAATCCGGCGGATCGGCCGCGAGCAAGCCGGAAGCACACAGGAGAAGAACGGCAAGGCTTCGCATGGTGGACCTTGTGAGGTGAAAGTGGCGGAGTTCTCTTGCCGAGTGTACATTCACCACAGCCGCATTCTACGTCGAATCTGAAATTCGCGTGCGGGGCACTGGAGTTGCTTGGACAGTCCAAAGCTCGAATTCGGCACGCAGCGTAACTACCATCGGCAAACGTGCCAGATGTCTCGGCAGCAACTGCCACGCGAACGGGCAAGTGGCTTTGAAAACTCGGGAACCCTCTCCGTGAACGACAAACTATTCGACACCTATGCTCGTCACGGAACGGCGTGGGATGAGCTGTTCGATTGCAAGGGCGGTCCCCATTCCCATTGTGCCACGCTCGTCGAGCGGTTGGGCGAACTGCTCGTTACCGAGTTCGCGGCCAAGCGAGCCAGTGCCGACCTCGCGTTCGTCAATCAGGGCGTTACGTTCTCGGTCTACTCCGATCGCCGCGGCGTTGAGAAGATCTTCCCCTTCGACCTGATCCCGAGGCCGATTCCCGCCAAGGAATGGTACTCCGTCGAGGAAGGACTCATTCAGCGGCTTCGCGCCTTGAATCTGTTCTTGAATGATGTCTATCACGATCAACGCATCTTGAAGGAAGGCCGAATCCCGGCAGACCTCGTACTCGGTTCGAAAGGCTTTCGCCAGGAGATGGTGGGCTTCTTGCCTCCGGGCGGGGTGTACATTCACATTTGCGGGACGGACCTGATCCGCGATGCGGCCGGTCAGTTTGTGGTGCTCGAAGACAACGGCCGGACGCCGAGCGGCGTGAGCTACGTGCTCGAGAACCGGGCCGTGATGAAGAAGGTCTTCCCACAACTCTTCGCCGATTGCCGCGTGAAGCGGGTCGAAGACTACCCGCACCAACTGCGCGAGGCGCTGGCATCCGTGGCTCCGGAGGGTGCCGGTAGCCCGCCGTGCGTCGTGGTCCTCTCGCCCGGCCAGTACAACTCGGCCTACTTCGAACACAGCTTCTTGGCTCGGCACATGGGCGTCGAACTCGTCTTCGGTGCCGACCTCTTCGTTCACGAAGACGTGGTGTACTTGAAGACGACCCGCGGCCCGCAGCGCGTCGATGTGATCTACCGCCGGCTCGACGACGACTTTCTCGATCCGGAGGTCTTCCGCCCGGATAGCCTGCTCGGCGTGCCGGGCTTATTTCGCGCCTACCGGGCCGGGAACGTGACGCTCGCCAACGCCGTGGGCACCGGCGTCGCCGACGACAAAGCGGTTTATCCCTACGTCGAAGAAATGATTCGGTTCTACCTCAGCGAGGAGCCGATTCTCAAGAACGTGCCCACATACATCTGTGCCCGTCCCGACGATTGCAAGTACGTACTCGAACACCTCAACGAACTGGTCGTGAAAGCCGTCAACGAATCGGGCGGCTACGGGATGCTCATGGGCCCCTCGAGCACGGCGGCGCAGCGGGCCGAGTTCGCGGCGAAGGTGAAGGAAAACCCCAGAAACTACGTCGCGCAACCGGTTGTAACGCTCAGCACCTGCCCAACCTGGACGGAAGACGGCCCCGCACCCCGGCACGTCGACTTCCGACCCTATATCATCACGGGAAAGTACACCTGGGTGCTGCCCGGCGGGCTCACCCGCACGGCGCTGGTGAAGGGCTCGCTGGTCGTGAACAGCAGCCAAGGCGGCGGCAGCAAAGATACCTGGGTACTCGAGAACGGTCGCTAACCGCCTCGCCGCTTGCGGCTTCGCAAGTGAGGCCCCGGCACCCAACTGCAAAGCCGCAAGCGGCAAACAATACATGATCTCACGCGTTGCGGAACATTGTTTTTGGCTGGCTCGCTACCTGGAGCGAGCGGAGAACACCGCGCGCGTGCTCGAAGTCAACCACACGCTGCTCCTCGACTTCCACCTTCCCGTCGATCAACAGTGGAAGCCGCTGCTCATCATCTCGGGCATTCACGATTTCGAAGACAAACCGACTGCGGAGAACATCCAGGAGTTCATGACCTGGGACCGCGATAATCCGTTCAGCATCGCGTCGTCGCTCTACTGGGCCCGCGAGAACGCCCGCATCATCCGCGAGGTGATCTCCGGCGACATGTGGGAGCGGCTGAACTTCTACCACCTCTGGATGCAAGGGTCGCTGAGCCGGGGAACGTACAACGCGAGCCGCATCGATTTCTACGCCCAGGTTCGTCGCGTGAATCAACTGCTGCACGGCATCTGCGACTCGACCATGAGCCACGGCGAAGCGTGGGCCTTCTTCCAACTCGGCACGCACCTCGAACGCGCCAGCCAGATGGCCCGCATCCTCGATGTGAAGTACCACATGATCCTGCCGACGCTCGAAGACGTCGGCACCCCGGCCGACAACGCCCACTGGCTCGCGATCCTCATGAGTTGCTCTGGCTACGAGCCGTTCCACAAGAAGGCCCGCACGCTACCAGTCGATCCGGGTTCTGCGGTCGCCGAGTTCCTGATCTTCGACGAACTGTTCCCGCGGTCGATTCATCGCTGCCTGTGGGAATGCGAAGCGGCGGCGGCTTCGTGTGCGGGGAATCTCGTGGGCCGCGAACCGACCGAAGCCGAACGCACCGTTGCTGGGCTCGTGGAGTGGCTCGATCAACGCAACATTCAAGATGTGATTCGCGAGGGTCTGCACGAAACCTTGACTCACATCGTGGACCGAATTAACGAGATCGGCCACTCGATCCAACGCACGTTCTTCGCGGCGGAAGTGAAGCCGCCG
>JAYTUG010000622.1:0-3263 GCA_043744695.1 Gemmataceae bacterium | reverse complement strand
CTCTTCGGTGCCTTGCTGCGCTTCCTTCGCGACCTGCCCGGCCTGCCAGTCCTGCTCATGACCGCATCGCTACCCGCGCCCCGCGAAGAGGCGCTCCGCAGTGTGCTCGAAGATCGCGGCATCGTACTGAAGCCGATCTCCGGCCCGAAGGAACTCGAGGAACTTCCTCGCTACCACAAACTGCCGATGGAGACCGATCCGCTGAAGGAAGTGGCGAGGACGTGCGCAGCGAACGGCAAAGTGCTGTGGGTATGCAACACGGTGAAGCGCGTAATGGAGGCCGCGGATTCGGCCGCGGCCCGCGGCCTGAAGCCGCTGATCTACCACAGCCGCTTCAAGTACGCGGATCGCGTGCAGCGTCACAAGGCCGTCATCGTCGCCTTCAAGGGCACCGGCCCCGCACTGGCGATCTGCTCGCAGGTCGCCGAGATGAGCCTCGACCTCTCGGCAGACCTGCTTGTCACCGACCTCGCTCCGGTGCCGGCCCTGATCCAGCGGCTCGGTCGCCTCAACCGCAAGGCCGAGAAACAGGGCACTCCGACCAAGCCGTTCATCGTGGTCGAACCGGACAATCACTTGCCATACACACCAAACGACCGCGTCGTGGCCGAGGCGTGGCTTGCGAAGTTGCTGGAATGCGACATCAGCCAGAAGCAATTGGCGGAGGCGTGGGAGCAAATCGCGGAGAACCCGCCGGACCTCGTGGCGAGCGCCTGGCTCGACGGCGGCCCCGTCACCACCGTCACCGAACTTCGCGAAGCCTCCCCCGGCATCTCCGTTCTGATGCAGGCCGACCTTCCCGCGGTCCAAGCCGCTCCGAAACATATGGGCCGGTTCGTGCTGCCGATGCTGCCTCCGCCACGTGCCTTCGACTGGAAGAATTGGCCGCGCGAACGCGGGCTGCCCGTCGCGCCACCCGGAACCATCGACTACGACGAACTGCGAGGTGCGAAATGGACCACCTGACGATGAATTTGTTCGCACCCGGGATGTCGCTGCTGCACCGGGCCGGGCTCGGCGGGTTGGCATGCACGCTCAAGGCGCTGGAACGCCATTACAAAAACGGCCTCATTCCGAAGGGGAAGTTGCCGGCACCATTCGTCGGCGACATACCGCCGTGGGAAATCACGCCAGACACGGTGACGCTGCGGTTCGGTAAGCCCGAGAACGCCCGCGACTACCTGAAGAGACTGTTCGCGTTCGCGTTCCAAGTGAAGGACGGAGTCGTTTTTCTGCCTGGCCAGTATCGTGATCCGCCACCCTCACTTGCAGTGAGGGCGGAACTTCAAACAGCCCTTGTCCGAACTTTCTTGCAAGGAGCCAAGAAGAACATCGGCTTGGGTCCTAAGTCCCCCTACTTCGTGGACCCTGAAGGGGGTGGTACCGGAATCATCGAAATTGAGTATCAGACATGTAGCTGGTATGTGCATCAGCAAGCTTGGAAGGCCTTCGTGGACGACAAGACTTCGATGTTGAAGCCTGTGCCGAAAGGCAAGATAGCAGGGAGCAAGGAATTGAATTTCGGGTCGCTGTACCCTGGCGCGATCAAACGCCACGATACTTTCAATGAATCTGAGCTCACCGAGTCGATCGAAGGTCTGCTTGCGACGGTATTCTTCCTCGTCGGCTCCTCCACAGCAAAGCTAAGTCACTCTGGAGACGGAGTTCTGCTGGTTCCGGAAATCGTCAACCTCTTGGAGTTTTGCACTGATCGGCCGATGATGACGCCGACGACCGTCGGGGAAGTACGAGTCGCAGGGTCGGCGGATGCCGCATTTCAGGCGGAAGTTCGGCTTCGTGCTCGCCGAATGCTCCTTGACGCGGAGCTTCCATCTTGTCGAGCGATTCGCTTTTCACTTCGGACTTGGACCAAGCCTCAAAAATCCAAGGTCGATGCAGTAGAAGTCAGAGATAGCGTTCATGTCATGAACTCGGTCCAAGACGTGACAAGTCTGGAAATGTTCGAGATCGCGCTCGCGGAGCTTCCTCCGAGAGTTCGAATCAAGTCGAGTACAGGTGTGGTCGGGACTGGGAAAAACAAATCGCGCATCACCGTGGAAGATGCATTCTGGATCGACAGTGTGATCCGGCCTCACTTCGCCACCAACCTTGCGTTCGGGAGGTATTGGTATCACGGACTCGACCTGCTTTTTCGCGACCCCAAGTTCAGGAAACTCGTTCAATACGAGACGAAAGGACTACAAGCCATGGCCACGAATCGCCGTCTGACAGACGAGCAGGAAGCGTCGTTCATCGCTTCCATCCACCGTGCGGTCTTCGTCGCGCGGGGACGGATCTACTCCGACACCATGGGGCATGAGGCTGCAAGCAATGGTGTTCCTGCCAACGCCGCAACGATGAAACGGTGGGAGAAATACATGGAGAGGCTGCGCCTCGGCTTGGCAGGTGCCAAGACGGCGACCCAGATGCAATCCGTGATCAGCGAGGCTCTGGCTCGGAGCGGGACGGTGAAGGAGTTGCGAGATGCTGAGTCGCTCCAACTCGTCCGTCGTTTCATTTTCGGAGAAGACTGGTCTCGCGTGCGTAATTTGGCTCTGTTCGCAATTGCGAGCTACAAACGCCCGCCAGAGACCAAGACCATTCCTGGTGATACTGAAGACAGATCCGACAATCACACGAACGGAGGTACCGACGTATGAGCTTGCACGTATTCGCAAACATCGTCACAGCATTTGGCACGGCGGCGAACAACCGCGGTGACAACCAAGGTGGCAACATTACTACACTCCAGAAACTAATCTGGCTGGGCGATACCCACACGACCGTTTCCGCGGAGGCGGTCAGATTCGCATTTCGCCGGAGGCTCAAGTCTGCCGGTCTGGAGTGTAACAGACACTGGGCCGAGCACCTTTCCGAGATCCCTGAGGCAGTCCGAGAGCAGATGTCAAAGGCCTTCAAGGGCGACGTTAAGGTTCCTTGCGGTTACTTCATCGATCCCGACTTCGCATGGTACAGCGATCCGAAGAACCCCGGCTTTGCCGACGATGACCTTCTGGGGTTCATGAGCGCGGATGCTGCGAAGGAGGAATCGGAGTCCTCAGGGAAAGAGGCTGATTCGGAGCAAGAGGATATCGACACTACCGCGGGAAAGTCAAAAGCTGGGAAGCCGAAGGGCAAGGCCAAGAAGCAAGGTACCGCGAACATCCGCCGGGCCGTACTCGAAGTCACGCGTGCCGTGTCGCTCACGCCGTGGGCGGGCGATGTTACCTTCAATGCCGCATCGCCCGGCGCCACGCCTTCCG
>JAYTUG010000621.1:0-12877 GCA_043744695.1 Gemmataceae bacterium | reverse complement strand
ATGGGGGAGAGGTGAAGAGGTCGCACCTCTGCCTACTTCTGGAGGCACACCGACCGAAATTGGGAGCCGCCGTTGTCCAAGTTCGACCCATTCGAAGCGAGCTTGCGTAAGGTGGAGCCGGCGGTGCGGCTCGTGCCGTTGCGCCACTTGCGCAAGGTGCTCCACTTCCTCCGCGATCACGGACGCGCCGTACCGACCAACGCGAGTCGGCCGCTCTGGGCATCGCGTGCCGAACTTCTGGCCGCCGATTGTCTGGCGTCGAGCGCGTTATTGGGAACGCAGGATCCGCTGCTGCTGCTCACGACATCGGACGACCGGGCTCTCGGTTCGCGGCCGATGCAGGAACAGCTTCGCGAATATTGGCGGTTGCTGTTTCAAGCCTCGGTGATGGCCGAACTCGCGCGGCAACTCGCATCCGGCTCGCTGACCGCTTCGGGTTGCGCCGAACGGCTGGGAACGTTCGGTGCCGCTGCCGTGCGCGAAATACGTTACGTGCTCGATGCCGAACACCTGATCGCCGCGGAAGCGGACGATGCCGCTTGCTATGGTGCCTTCGCCGTGAGCTACCTCGATCTGAATGCTTTCGCTCTCGATTCGGTCGTGGACTACTTTCCGAGCCTGCCGCCCGTCCACGCGGTTCTCGCGGAACTGAGTCGCGATCTGAATATCGAAGCTCTCCTCGATCGCGCTCGGCCTGCAAATTCGGCCGACCGCATTCTGCCGCACGTTCCGAGCCCGATCGCGGAAGCCCCCGCGATCCCGGTGCGCGATGGCGATGCTTTGTCCGCTCGGGCGATGGAGGCAGAGCGAAAGGGGAACTTCGTTCGGGCCGCGATCCTTCGTACGAAGGCCAGCGAATCCGCGTCGGGCGAACAGCGGGAATCGATGGAGGCCGGGGCTCGCGAGGCCCTCGCGAGATTGGTTCGGGATTTCGCGGGCATCTTGAAGTGGGACGATGCGACGCAGCGAGAATGGCGGCACGCACTCGCGCCGGTCTTGGCGCGAGCAGCCCACGGAACGTGGCCGCCGGCGGCGCGCTGCCTCTACGAGTTGCAGAAGATCCCGAGCGACCTGGCTCGCGAAGTCTTCGCGGTCGATCTCGTGGAACCGATCCGCACGCTGGGTCGGAGGCCCGTGAAGCGACCGCTGCCGTACGCGCGCGATGTCATGCTGCTTTTGAAGCTCCGGGCCGCCCACAAACAACTCCTTCGGAGCGGGCTGGACGAGCATGGCCTTCAGACTCTCGACGAACTATTCCACGGGCAGATGCACGCGATCGAGCTTGCGATCCGGAATAAACTCACACCGATCATCGCTGCCAGCCTGACGGAAAGTGGCATCCGACCCGCAAACCGCGTGGAGGAAGTGGCGCGCGACAAGCTCATCGCGGAATTGCTCGATCGCGTCTGCGAACGGGGCTACTTGCGGTTCGGCGATCTCCGCGATGCCTTGGCTCGCAATCAGTTGAAGATGCCGGATCTGAGCGGCCCGGGCGAATTCCTCGGCGGCGATTCGCTCCTCCAGGCCGACACGCGCCTCGCCTACGATCTGGACGGCATCTATCGACGCGGCGAATTCTACCTCCGCTGGCTGCAGCGCGGCAGCTCCCTCTTCTTCGGCACCAGTTCCGGCCGCTGGCTGTTCCTCTACCTCATCGCGCCCTTCCTCGCGGCGTTTCTCGCGCTCACCTTCGCGATCGAACTCCAACACATCGGCGGAAAAATCGCCGCGTTCGCTTCCAAGATCCTCGCACCCAAGCAGGTTCTCAAGTCGCCGTCGGAAGCGCTCAGTACCGTCGCCACCGGCGAAAAGGGAATTCTGTACTGGGATGAAGAAGGCCACCTCGTTTGGACGGAACACCACGAGTACGATTGGGACGCAGAAGGCCACATGTTCTGGAACGGGAACGAAGAACACTTTGAAAGGGACGACGACGGCAAACTCACCTTCGATCCGGCGGAGTTCGGTGAGGTCGTGCGATCCTTCGCCACTTCCTCGGCCTCCCGTCCGGCGTCGGGCGAACACCACGATTCCGCCCTACCCCAGTGGGAACCCGTGTTCGTCCTCGGCATCTTCCTCCTCTTGCTCTTTCACGTGCCGCCATTTCGGAGGGCGTTCCTCTCAGTGGTCACCGGCTTGTTCCGTGCGATCCGCTCCGTGCTTTGGGATGCTCCGCTGCGAGTGGTGCGGTCGCGGCTCGTCGTCGCGATTCGCTACAGTGCCCCGGTCCGATTTCTCGCGCGGTATCTCGTCGCCGCCGCGATCGCGACCCTCGCGGTCGTGCTGCTGCTCTCGTTCTTCGGAGCGTCGCCCTACCGGCTGCTCCGTTGGGGCGGGTTCGTGCTGGTGGTCGCGACGATTGCCTTCAACACGCCGTGGGGCTGGGAGATGCAGGAACGCTTAGCCGAGTCGCTCTCGGATGGCTGGCGCACGTTCCGGATCAACCTCCTCCCCGGCCTCGTGGCCACGGTGCTCGACTGGTTCCGTCGACTTGCGAGTTGGATCGAACGTCAACTTTACGAAGTCGACGAATGGCTTCGCTACCGGGGCGGCGATTCGAGCCGCTCGCTCGCCTTCAAGGCGACTCTCGGCCTCTTCTGGTTCCCGTTCGCGTACTTCGCCCGCTTCGCGTTCTACCTGCTGATCGAACCGCAGATCAACCCGGTGAAGCACTTTCCCGTCGTCACGGTTTCGCACAAGGTGATCCTGCCGCTAGCACCGAACGTCGCACAGGCACTGGACATTTCCGGCATAGCGGCGTTTTGGCTGTTGGCCGGGGTGCCGGGCGTGTTCGGGTTCATTGCCTGGGAACTACTGGCGACCTGGAAGCTCTATGCCGCCAATCGACCCGAACGGTTGAAACCGGTCGTCCTCGGTTCGCACGGCGAATCCATGCGCGGGCTGCTGCGACCCGGCTTCCACTCGGGGACCGTGCCCAAGCTCTACCGCAAACTGCGGAAAGCGGATCATCGGGGGAATCGCGCCGCGGCCACCCGCCGCCACCACGACCTCCAGCACGCCGCCGAAGGTGTCCGTCGTTTCTTGGAACGCGAACTGATCCCGCTATTGGGATGCGACCCGGCTTGGAGCGGCCTCGCGGTGCGGGAAGTTCGCTTCGGCTGTCAGCGAACGGTCGTGGAATTCGACGGGGCAACCCGCTTCGCGGTCGCCTTCGAAAATCGAGACGGGCGCATTTCCGCGAGCGTGGAGGCCTCGCCCGAAGGCCTGGCGATCCCGCAACGCGAGGCGTTGGTCGCGGCGTTGAGCGGTGCCTTCGACATGGGAGCCGCGGAGTTCTTGGACGACCGCGAACGAACTCCTGCGGGCCAAGGCCTGAGCCGAACCAATTCCTGGAGCGAGTGGGTCGCACGCTGGGGGGGAAAAGGCTAGCGAACTCGCGTGCGCTCCGGTATCACTAGGGAGGCCTCCGCTGCCTCCGCTTCGCGAGCCGTTATGCCGTACTCCGCCCAAATCAGCCGCACGAACCCCGCGTGCATCCTGCTGCTCATCGATCAATCCCATTCGATGGGCGAGCCTTTCGTCGGGCTCGCGGATCAAACGAAATCGCAAGTCGTGGCGAACGCCGTTAATCGGCTCATTCAGAATCTCGTGCTCCGTTCCGCCAAGGCCGATGGCGTTCGCGATTACTTTCACGTCGGCGTAATCGGGTACGGAAAAGGGCTCGCGGCCGGGCTCGGCGGCCAACTTCCCGACGACGTACTCGTTCCGATCAGCAAGCTCGGCGACCACCCCCTCCGCATCGAAACGCGCAAGAAACTGGTGCCCGACGGTGCGGGGGGAACGATCGAACAATCGGTGAAGTTTCCCATCTGGTTCGATGCGGCGGCGAGCGGCCCGACGCCGATGTGCGAGGCGTTCACCGATGCGGGCCTGACCGTGATCGACTTTGCCGCCCGCTACCCGAACGCGTATCCGCCGATCGTACTCAACCTCACGGATGGCAAGCCCAGCGACGGCAACCCCCAAGCCAATGCCCGCGCCATCCGCAACCTCACCACCACCGACGGCAACGCGCTCGTCTTCAATCTGCTCCTCACCACAGAGCCCGGGCTCTCGGATTACTTCCTCGCTTCCGAAGCGACCCTGACGGACGATTATTCGAAGCTTCTGTTTCGAATGTCGAGCGAGTTGCCTCCGCGAATGTGGGACGCAGCGAAGGCCGAAGGCTTCGCCGTGGAGCCGAAGGCTCGCGGCGTGGTCTATAATGCCGACCCCACGGCCGTCGTGCGATTCCTCGATATTGGAACCCGCATCGCGCCCGCACCCCAAGCGCGATAACTCTCCGCTTGCGGCTTCGCGATGGACCCCGGTAGAACCAATCGCGAAGCCGCGAGCGGCTTAGAATTTCAACATGCCGAATCCTTACTTACAGGGCTGGGTCGCGGCTTCGGTGCCGAAGGCGGGAAGCAACGCCGAGGAGAATGAAGACGCCACCGCTGCGGATTCCAAGCGCGTTCGCTTCGCACTGGCGGACGGTGCCACGGAAGGTTGGCAGTCCGGCGGGTGGGCTCAGTACCTCGCGAAGTCGTACATCGCCAAGCCGCCCGGCCCCGCGAACTTCGAGGACTGGCTCGAAGCCGTTCGCAAGAACTGGACCCCGCCCGCTTCTCGCATCGAAGCCTGGTATGCGGAAGTGAAGGCCGAGCAGGGTTCGTTCGCCACGCTGTTGGGTCTGGAGTTTCGTCTGGGCAGCGACCCGCCGGGGCTCGTGTGGAAAGCCGTGGCGGTGGGCGATAGTTGCCTCTTCGTGGTTCGCCGCGGCAAGCTCAAGCTGGCATTCCCGGTCGATTCCGCCGCCGCCTTCGGAAATCACCCGCCGCTCGTGCCCAGTTCGCGAGAACGAAGGTGCCCCGAACCGGAGTGGCTCGCGGGTTGGTCCGAGCCGGGCGATCTGTTCTTGCTCGCCAGCGATGCCGTTGCGAAGTTCATCCTCGAATCGGGAGTGAATCGCTTCGCTGTAACGGCCGAGAAATCAATTGCTTCCGGTACGGCGACTCCGCTTGTAGAATCGTTGGAGGAATTGCGTGCCCGCCTGAACGACGACGCCTCGATCATCGCCATCCGCGTTGCCGACTCGCCTCCTCGACCGCTTTGAGTAGGAGCCTTCGATGAATTGGCCGTTGCCTCAAGATTTCAACGAAGCCGTGCAGAACCCCGCCACGGCATTCGCCGATCCCGATCTGAAATCGGGGCAGACCATCGTCGGCCCCACCGGCCTTCCGCTGCCGAGGTCCGGCAACTTCGCGGATGTGTATCAGGTTCGATCGGCGAACGACCGCGACTGGGCGGTCAAGTGCTTCACGCGGCCCGTGACCGGTCTCGAACAGCGCTACCAGAAAGTCGACGAGGCACTACGAAAGGCCGGGCTCCCGTTCACCATCGGCTTTACGTTTCTCACCGAGGGCGTCTTCGTTCACGGGAAGTGGACGCCCGCCGTGAAGATGGAATGGGTCGACGGACTGCAATTGAACCAAGTCGTGCGCGATCAGGCCGGCAGCCCGAAGGTGCTCGACGCTCTCGGCCTGATGTGGTCCCGACTCTGCAAAAAACTCCGCGACGCGGGCATTGCTCACGCCGACCTCCAACACGGCAACGTGCTTCTGGTTGCCGGCGCGAAGCCCGGCAGCTACGGACTCAAGCTCATCGACTACGATGGCATGTACGTGCCCACGCTCGCCAACTCGCCTTCCGGTGAAAGCGGCCATCCCAACTACCAACATCCTCAGCGGGCCGTCAAGCAGGTCCACTCTCCGGACCTCGATCGTTTTCCACACCTCGTCATTGCCACGGCTCTGAGGGGTATCGGCGTTCTCGGACCCAAACTGTGGGAACGCTACGACACCGGCGACAACCTGCTCTTCACGGATGAAGACCTCCGCAATCCGGCGGCCTCGGCGCTCCTCAAAGAGCTCTGGCAGGCGAACGAACCCAGCCTCCAAGCGCTGGTCGGGCACCTCGCCATCGCGTGCGGCAAACCGATCCCGCAGACGCCCTGGCTGGATCAGATCGCGCCGGATGGCGTGCCCGTTCCGTTGACTCCCGAGCAAGCGCGGAACGCCGCCGCGGCGCTGGGCGTCCCGCCGCCCGCTTCCGCGGTCGTAGTTCCCGTCGATGCCTCGGAGTACGGCGTGGACCCCGTCGCTCCCGTACCCGTGGAGATATTCGAACTCCCTCCGGCCGAAATCGAGCCGGGCTTTGTCGCACGCGAACCGCGACGAACCCGCGACCGCGAGGTGCAAAGGTCCCCTTTACTGGCGACTGCGATTGTGGCCGGCGTAGTGCTAGTACTCGGCGGCGCGATCGCTGGCGGCATCGTCATGTTCGGCAACAAGAAGCCCGACGAGGTGGTACGGAAGGAGCCCGAGCCGAAGAAGGAAGACGACACCAAGGGGAAAGCGAGGCCTTCGATTCAGGAAATGCCGAAGCCGCTTGAACCGGATCCGGTGCCACCGGTGAAGGATCCGGAACCGATGCCACCGCCAGCGGAGGTTTCGGAGGTTGGAAAATACCGCGCGGGCGAGGGAGCGAAACTGACGGAACTCTGGGAGTTCCGCGGCACGGCTCCAATCCTCGAAGTGGCGTTGGCGGGGGAAGGCAAATTCCTGTTGGCGCGCGAGATGAACTCCGGGTCGATCCGCGTCTTCGATGCTCGCACTGGCGGCCGCCGGAATGGCTACACGGAAGAGAGGGCCTCCGCGCTCGATTTCGCGAGCCTGGACGATGGCAACGTGGTATCGTGGCACGCGAACCGAGGCTTCGCCGCGGTCTGGAACCCGGGCACGGGCAGAGGCATCGCGAAGCTGTCCATCGGCAACCCGCCCGCGCCGAACTCGCCGCGGAACGTCCGTTTCTTCGAGGTGTCGCCAGACGGTCTATACTCCGTTGCCGGGTACGCCGCGCCCTCGGGGATTCGCGGACCCGATACGAGCGACCGCATCCACATTCACGCAACGGACGGGAGTCGCCCGCTCGGTGCTCTCGATGTGGTTCAGCCGATCCTTCGCTTCGTTTCGGACCGCCTGCTCGTGGCGGATGTGAACCGCATCGCCTGGTACTCGCTGCCGGGCCTGAAGCTCGAGCGCGCGTTCAAAATTGAGGCGGACGCATCGAACAGAGTTCTGGCGGTTTCTCGCGACGGCCAGTTGATTTTGATGGTGGATCGGACCAAAGAACCGCGCGCGTTCGAGTCCGCGAATGGGAAGCCGGTGGACGGGTTCCCCAAGCGCTTCATGGCTGCGGCCGGGGCAATCTCAGACGACAACCGCCTCATCGCACTTTGCTCCTCCCCCGAGCCCACTTCCCCGGATCGGAACAGTTACATCGAGGTGCTCGACCTGAAGGAAGGCAAAGTGTCCGGTCGCTTCTCGCTCGCGTCGAATTCGAGCGTGGATGAGTTCCAACTCCTGTTCGCACCGGACAATTCGTACCTCGCAGCCCGGCGCTCGAGCCGGCACGTGCAGGTGATCGGCCTGCCGAGGGATCTCCTCGCAGTGCTTCCCAAAAAACCGAAGGAGGTGGATCCCGTCCCTCCTCCGCCAGTTCCGCCTCCTCCGCCAATTCCGCCTCGTCCGGTTCCGCCGCCAAAACTCGAACGCAAACCGGTGCCCGACGAGGCCACTCTCGCGCTGGCCGAGAAGAAACTCCGCGAGATGCTCAAGGCCGAGTATGCCCGGACACTTCCCACCGAGCGGCGAGCCCTCGCCCAGAAGCTGCTCGGCCTCACGGACGATGCGGCCGTCGATCCCGCCGCGCACTACGTCTTGTTGCGCGACTGCAACACTCTCGCGATCGAAGTCTTAGAACCGGACCTGGCCATGCAGGCGCTCGAGGGCATCATTCGCCACTTCGCCGTGGATGCAGATCAACTGAGACTCGCTTCATTCGAGAAAATCAAGGCGACTGCAGCCGGCAAGAATAACTCGGCGCTTTTCAAAGTGACCGAGTTGGCGATTGCGGCCTCCGACATCGCGGCGGCGAACGACGACTTCGTCAACGCGGGGAAGTACGCGGAAGTCGCGATCTCCTCCGCGAAACTCTGCGAGTCGAAGGCGTCGATCCTCGAGGCCGACGGCCAACTTACCAAAGCTCGACGAAATGCGGACTCCTTCACTTCCGCGAAGGACGCGATCGAGAGGTTCAAGTCCAATCCGAACGACCTGGACGCCGCCTACTCCGTGGGGCGGTACCGGTGCTTCAAGCAAGGCAAGTGGGCCGATGGCCTCAAGCCGCTCGCACAGGGCGCGACCGATGCGCTGAAGGTGGCCGCGGTCCTCGAAACTGCCGAGCCGGGTGCCGGACCCGACGCGGTGAAGCTCGCCGAGGCCTGGTGGGCCGCGGCTCAGATGGCGGCCGACTACGACAAACGCGCGATCGAGTACCGCGCCCGCTACTGGTATGCACGAGCACTTCCCACACTCACCGGCGACGCACGCACCCAGGCCCAAAATCGACTCGGATTCCAGGCCGACGGCATCGAGTACCGCGCCGGCCTGCTCGCCGAGTTCACCGCTCCCAAGGCACCCTCGATCCTGCAAGGCAAGAAAGCTCGCATCGATTACCTGCTGGCGTTCAATGCCGGAGATTTCCGAGCCAACGTCATCGGCGCGGGCATCGACCTCACCGCGAAGTGGACCGGCGTTCTCGCACCTCAACTACCGGGACGATACCGGCTCGTCTTCGTGGCTTCGGATCCCGTCGTCGTTCGCGTCGATGAGAAGAGCGTGATCCCAAAAATGCCGCGGCGCGATGTTGTGATCGCGGTCTCCGATAAGCCCATTGCAATCAGCGTCGAGTTCAAATGCAAGAACACCGACCAGCACAGTTTGAAAGTATTGTGGAGCATTGCGGGTTCCTCGCTCGAAGAGTCGATCCCACCCGAAGTGTTCTTTCACGATCGGAAAACGGAGAGCGCGCTCGGCAAAGCGCCGTGAAGGGCCGACTACTGACGATCAGAAAGAGTTGCAAGGTCACCAGCGAAAGTGAACGGGTCTTACCAGCGGACTCTTGCCCGGCGAACGGCCCTCAGTTTGCCCGAATCGGGAACCCGACCGGCAATTTCTGCCACTAATGGAGAGTTGCCGCGCCCGATTTGCACTCCGCCGTTGTTGCGAATTCTCCAACGGACTATGATCCCAATACGTTCTAGCTTTTGGAACAGTCCTCTCCCCACCGCTTTCGAGGTATTGCCATGCGACGCTGGATGGCTGCCCCCGTTCTGTTCGCCACGGTCGCGATTCTGGCGAGCTTGGGCAACAACTCGCGGGCCATCGCACAAGACAAGCCCCTCGAAGAAAACTTCGTCACGGCGGACGGCGTTCGCTTGAAGGGGCTCTTCCACAAAGCCGCCACGCCGGCTCCCGGCAGCCCCGTCGTCATCCTCCTCTACCAACCCGGCGTCGGCAACACTCTCGACAAACCGGGCGACTGGGCCGGACTCACCAAAACCCTCAACGACAAAGGCTTCCACGTCTTCCGCTTCGACTGGCGCGGCCACGGCAAGAGCAAAGACATCGTCGATACCGACCTCTTCTGGAACAACAACATCACCGGAGCCTGGAACCAAAAGCACGTGAAGGGTTTCAACAAGAAGCCGATCAAGAACGACATCGACGTGAAAGTCGACCTCGCTCCGAATTCGCGCTACTTCCCGATGTACGTGCAAGACCTCGCGGCCGCACGCAACCACCTAGACGGTAAGAACGATCAGGGCGATCTGAACAGCAGTTCGATCTACCTCATCGGTGCCGGCGATACCGCGAGCCTCGGAATGCTGTGGATGGCCGGCGAGTGGGTTCGCCCGGCCATCCACCCCTTGCTCGGCGGTGGGGCCATCTACAAGGTCGTGCCGACCAACAATATCATCGTCGATCCCGAGGCGGGACGCGACATTGCCGGTGCCGTTTGGCTCAGCGCCAGCCGGCCCGCCATGATCCCCGAACGCACCGTAACCGACTGGACGAAGGCGACCCTGAAACTCCGCGACAACAACCCCATGCTCTTCCTCACCGGCGAGAAAGATACCAAGGGCCATACCGACTCCAAGTTCTTCTTCGATCAAGTGCTCGTGGCCAAGGGGAACAAAACGATCGGCATCAAATCCCTGGAGAAGACCTACCTCACCGAACTCAAGGGGACCAATCTCAAGGGTGTGGCCCTGCTCGGCAACGATGGTCAGCTCGGCACCGAGACCACGCTGATCAAGTACTTCGAGGCTCAGCAGAAGGATCGCGCCGCCGTGGTTCGCCGCCAACGCAACTACCCCGGCCCCTACTACATCGATCTCGCCTACTTCGGCCTCCGGCCGTAATTCTGAGCCGCTTGCGGCTTCGCGACATCTTCGCGAAGCCGCAACAACTTCCTCAACCCCACCTTTCCCCATGCGCCACGCCTCGATCATCGCCCTCGTCGCGGCCCTTTCGCTGAGCCGCGCCGCATTTGCTCAACCTCCCGTCGAGGAAGCCTTCACCACGGCCGACGGCGTCAAGCTCAAGGGGCTCTTCCACTCCAGCCCCAACGGACCCGTGCAGAACGATGCCGTCGTGATCCTGCTCTATCCGCCGGGTGCGGGCAACTCGATGGATTCGACCGAAGCCTGGACCGCACTCACGAAAGCGCTTACGGGCGCGGGCTACCACGTCTTCCGCTTCGACTGGCGCGGCCACGGCAAAAGCACCGACATCGAAGACACCGAACTCTTCTGGAACACGAAGGGGGCCAACCCGAATACCGGCCCCTGGAACGTGAAAGACGTGAAAGGCGTGAAGGACAAGCCCATCAAGAACAAGCTCTCGACGAAGGACTTCGATCCGAAGTACTTCCCCGTTTACGCGAACGACCTCGCGGCCGTCCGGATGCACCTCGACGCCAAGAACGACAAGAAGACAGTGAACACGAGTTCGCTCTACCTCATCGGTACAAATGAGACTGCCGCACTTGGGCTCTTGTGGATGACGTCTGAATGGATGCGACCTGCCGTCCGCGGCGGAGGCGGCGGCAAGGGCGAGGTGAAGAATCCCGCGGGCGTGGATATTGCCGGCGCGATCTGGCTCAGTGCGAGCCGGCCCGCGATCGCGCCGACCAAGCTCATCGAAACCTGGAAGCCGCTCGCCACGAAACTCCGCGACCGCAACCCGATGCTCTTTCTGCACGGCGAGACCGACTCGAAGAGTGCCACCGAGAGCAAGTACTTCTTCGACACGTTCCTCGCGGCAAGAGGGAACAAGACGCTGAACCCGCTGGAACAGACTTTCCTCGTGACAATCAAAGGAACGGAGGCTGCGGGCACCTCGTTGCTCAGCGCCGGCGACACCCAGGAGTCGATTCTCAAATACCTCGCGGCCCGACAGAAGGATCGCGCCTCGGTCGATTGGAAGGCACGAAACTTCGTGACGCCGTACTTCGTGGATTTGAAGCCGTTCGGCGTGGTGCCGTGATCGGTTCAGACGATTCCACGCTGCCTCAGCTCTTCAACCGCTTCGCCGTTCATTCCCAACAATTCGTGCAGGACGCTCGCCGTCTGTTCGCCGAGGTTCGGCGGTGAAGTCGGTTCGCGGAGTGGCCCGCCCTTCAAGTGGATCGGGTTGCCGATCAGATCCACGGGCCGACCTTGAGGATCGCGAACGGTCACTTTCATGGCGCGCGATTGAGCCTGCGGTTGTGCGAACAAATCCGCATAGTTCCACACCACGGCATGAGGCACGTTCGCCTCGCTGAACCGCTTTTCCCAGTCCGCCGTCGGCAAGGTTCGCATCGCAATTTCAACCAGAGGAACGACCTCCTCGCGACGTTCCACGCGCTGGCGATTCGTGGCGAAGCGGGGCTCTGCCGCGAGTTCTTTCGCGCCGGCCGCGCGGCAGAACGCCTGCCACTGCGAATCGTTGCCGACGTTCAACACGAGCCAGCCGTCCGCCGTTTGAAACAGTTGGTACGGCACGATCTGGAGGTGGGCATTGCCTTGCCGCGCGGGTACCTCACCGCTCGTGAGGTAAGCCTGAGCGACGTTCACCTGGGCGGCGAGGGCACAATCGAGGAGCGCGAGATCGATGGCGTATCCGTGTCCGGAGCGCGTTCGCGCATGCAGGCACGCCAGAATCGACGTGGAGGCATAAAGCCCCGTCAGTACGTCCGCGACGGCGACTCCGACTTTGCTCGGTGGACCATCGGCCGGGCCGGTGATGCTCATGAGGCCGCTCATCGCCTGGATCGCGAAATCGTAGCCGGGGGCATCCTGGAGCGGCCCGGTGCGCCCGAACCCGCTGATCGAGCAGACGATGAGCCGGGGGTGTTCGGCGAGCAGTTTCTCCGGCGCGAGCCCGAGTTTCTCCGCGCTATCGGTGCGGAAGTTCTCGATGAGTACGTCCGACTGAGCGAGCAATCGGTGGAGGAGATCGCGGCCCTCGGGCTTCGCCACGTCCAAAGTGAGCGAACGCTTCGAGCGATTGCACGAAAGGAAGTAGGCGGAGAGGTCGCCGAGGAAGGGCGGGCCCCACCCGCGGGTGTCGTCTCCGTGGCCGGGGCGTTCGAGCTTGATGACGTCGGCACCGAGGTCGGCAAGGAGTTGCCCGCAGAACGGCCCGGCGAGTACCCGTGCCGCATCGAGCACTCGCACGCCCGACAGCGGCGGAACCGAATCGCAGGGGAGCGGCATCGCGTCACCTCATTCGTCGTCTTCGTTCGTACTCCGCGACGCGGTCTTCCCTTCGATCTCGGGCCGGCCTCGCGCCACGGGCGTGGATGCGGCCGGCACCCGTGCGACCGAGGCGGCATTCGCGAGACTGGGCGCGGGTTGAGCCGACTGAATCACCGTTGCCGGAGCGCTCGGTACCGCTGGCGGATTCCGCGACAGCAGCACCGCCGC
>JAYTUG010000620.1:0-12887 GCA_043744695.1 Gemmataceae bacterium | reverse complement strand
GCATCTCCAACCCGGCGACTCACGTCGCCGGTTCGCCTGGAATGCCAGTGTCTTTGGTTTGCGTCAGTAGTGCTTCTGCTCGGTGCCTTAGGAACGGGCACGGAATAACCTTCCCCTTTAGGTAGTACACACTCTCCGAGTGCGGTGCGCTGAACGAATCATTCACGTTTCTCCGAATCCGCTGGTCACGGCCCGCACTCGGAGAGTGCGGACTACCAACTAAAACGGGAAGTTATTCATGACCGTTACTTAGCGGCTCATTCTTGAGTCCTTCGAGTATCCTGCGAGCGGCCCCGCTGGCGATTGCGGCTTCGGCGCGTTCCACGCCTTCCCGTAAGGTACGCGGCCCGTCACGAGGTCGCGAATCGCCTCGGTCATGCGGCCACCGGGGACATCTCGACCCGCGAGTAAGAGCGGGAACAAATCCGCGAACCACGTTGAGGGAGGAAGCTCCAAGCGCCGAACTCCATACGAGTATGCCGTCTGATTCTGACGAGAGCGGTTCGGCCATACACTACGCAAAACTCCGAACCAACCAATAGGCTGCGCCAGCAAATAAAGCCCCTAATGGCAGCGTCGTTATCCAGGCGAGCAAGATTGTGAAGATCACGCGCTTGCGCGCTGTGCCGTTCACGGTGCCGATGCCGAAGAGTGCCCCCACGGACACGTGCGTCGTTGAGACGGGCATGGCGAAACGACTCGCCAGGATTACCAGCAAACTCGTGACCAGATTGGCCGTGAAGCCCTGGCCCGGAGTCATGCGGGCGATCTTATGGCTCATCGTTTCGGCTACGCGGCGGGAGTTGAGAATTCCGCCCAGCGCCATGACAATTGCGACCATTGCCAAGCCCAGGTTGGGTGCCAGAACTTCTGCTGCAAGCAGGAGAGCCACGATTTTCGGGGTATCGTTGAGACTGCGGGCAAACCCGACGGCGCCCGCGCTCAAGTAGTGCAGCGCGTCCAGCACGGGGGCCGCTTCCAAACCCATCATCCGGCCCTGATAGCGTTGAACGCATTCCGACATCTGTCCGGCCTGAATCGCGACACCCGTTCCCACCAGCGCGAGGGTGCCATCGGGTTGAGCGATAACGGGTTCATATGCCGTCCCCACGCACAGACAACTCTCGCTGGTAATGCCGAAGGTGCGCCGCACGACTCGGAAGGCCGGATAAATGAGTAGCGTCAAGGCGATCGCCAGCAGCGGACTGCACAACAAAGGTAATAAGAACGTAGAGAGCAGGGAAGCGATCTGAATCTCCCCGCCGGTTGCCAGTAGCCCCGCCCCGACCAATCCTCCGGTCAAGGCGTGGGTCGTCGAGACCGGCAAACCCGTCCGAGTCGCGAGCAGGACAGTCAAACCGGCTCCCAAACTCACCGCCATGAGAAACGCCGGTTCGAGCGTCACGGCATCGGGCACCAATCCCTTTCCCTTGAACGTGTCCACCAAGCCCTGAGCGAGTACGAGCGCCAGTAGAGAACCGGCAAAAGTCGTCAGTGTGGCCCATGCAAGTGCTTTGCGGTAGGTGGTCGTGCCGCTACCGAAGAGCGTGGCGACGCCTTTGAAGTTATCGTTCGAGCCATTGCTGTACGCAAGGAGCAAGACCGTGACGAGGATCAGTGCTGACATATATCTCCGCCGAGTGGCCGAAAGAATCATTCTCGCCATCGAGCTGGGCCGGTTCAAGTGCGTCGCGTGCAGTGAATGCCGGTGATCGAAGCAGAAGGCGACTCACGACTGTGCTTCACGCAAAATGTCGGCCGCTGTCATCGGCCGGCACTGCCCGGCGGCGTATTCACGGCGGGCTTGTGCAACCGTGGCGGCAACTCGCTCCCGGCCCCGTTCCGTGGGATGGGGACGGCCGCTCGGGTCTGTGAATTCGTGGCGAGGGTCGATGCCGAGATGCCGATAAACCGTGGCCAGGAAATCGGCGGGGGTCAATGGGCGATCCTTCGGTTCGTCCCCCTTCCCGGAAGTCGAACCGACGACCTGCCCCATTCGCAATCCGCCGCCGGAAACGAGGATCGACATCGTGTACGGGTAGTGGTCTCGACCCGGCTTCCCATCGACGACGGCGATCCGCGGCGTGCGGGATGCTCGGCAAGGCGTTCCACTACTTCCAGTTCAATCAGGAAGAGTACATGGCCCACTACCACAAGCGGTCGAACGTGGAGTCCACTTTCTCCGCGATCAAGAGAAAGTTCGGCCATGACGTGGTGAGCAAAAATCCGACCGCGATGGTCAACGAAGTGCTGTGCAAACTCATCTGCCACAACCTGACGTGCCTGATTCAAGAACAGGAATCGCTCGGCATAGTCCCGGTGTTCTGGAAGGATGAGCAAGAGGCCGAAAGTATGGTGCAGGCGGCTTCGCTTGCTGTATGATCGGATGACACCCCAACTAGCGGTGCATCGTGAGACTCAGAGATATAGATCCCCGATATGGAATGCTGTTCGGACTTCTCGTTGCTGTCGCTTTCCTTGGACTGATGGCCTGCGTGGTGGCGACGATCCCGAAATAGCTGGCTCGCAAATTCTCCGCACGTTGCCACGCCAGCTTCCCGCCTGCAACGGCGGGTCGCTCAAAACGGACCTGCCGTTGCAAAGCCGCGCGGATGGTTCGTGTCGATGGGGACGGCGAAGGGTTTGTAGGCCTGGCCGAGGTAGCCGTACCGCCGTACTCGAAGCCGGAGCAATGCACCGAGACGTAGTTCGGCACCGGCTGCCGGGACGCGGGGTGGAGTCGCTTGAAGATGGCGCCGATGTCGGGATGCTCGGAAGACTTGTCGTCCTGGCGGTTCGACTTGCGGCCGGTGAGAAAGTGCTACGTTCCGTTCTCGTGCCCGGCGGAAACGTGGCTGCACGAGCGAATGAGAGAGAACTTATCCGCCACGCGGGCCTGCATCGGGAGGTGTTCGCAGATGTCGATGCCGGGCACGTTGGTTCGAATCGGGCGGAACTCGCCGCGGTATTCGGCCGGTGCGTCCGGCTTCATGTCGTAGGTCTCAAACTGGCTCGGCCCCCCGCCGAGCCAGATGAAGATGCAAGCAGTATCCGACTGCGTCTCGTTGGCGGCGCGGGCGCGGAGTAGGTCTCCGAGACCGAGCCCGCTCAGTCCGAGGAACCCGGCCCGCAGGAAATCTCGGCGACCGATCGGGCCAGGACAAGCGACGACCGGCGGACTGCGTCGCGAATGTTTGGTTGCCACGTTGCTACTCCTTTCTCTCCTCAGCCATTCTCCCTCGTGATCGGTGTCAATACAAGAGCCCCGTCAAAAACCAACTGCCACCGGATTGCTCCGGTGGCCGTTAGGCGTTTGAGGTTGTCGATCGGGCTCAGCCGACGAGTTCCGGAATCCAGAGGGAGTCGGAGAGGAACTTCTGAGGGGCCTTCTCGGTGGCCTTGTCGCCGGCGATGTAGTAAGGACGACCGAGGTTGTCGCGGACGCTAGCGTTGGTCTCGGGGGTCGGGTCGATGCCGAGGCCCTTGTAGAGGGTGCCGTAGAGGTCGAGGATGCCGACCTTCTTCTCGGTCGCTTCGGTGCCGTCCTTATCGGTGGCCCCGTAGGCGAAAGCATCTGACTCCCATATTCTCCGTCCGGTCCATAGGCTCTTTGAAAATCCAGGTGAAGCCGCACGATTAGACATACCAATGTAATTGCGGCTGCGAGTACAAGAAGAAAGACTGCTACGAATTGCTTTCGCCTTACCGTCATTGTCTCAGCCCTCCCTGCCTCCAACATCTTCGCGCAAAGCGCGTCCATCGACAAGCCGCTTGACCGCACACATTCGGCCAACGTGAAATCGAAATGCCCGACGGCCACCGGAATGCTCCGGTGGCCGTCGAGGGTTACACATTGTCGATCGGGCTCAGCCGACGAGTTCTGGAATCCAGAGGGAGTCGGAGAGGAACTTCTGTGGGGCCTTCTCGGTGGCCTTGTCGCCGGCGATGTAGTACGGGCGGCCGAGGTTATCGCGGACGCTGGCGTTGGTCTCGGGGGTCGGGTCGATGCCGAGGCCCTTGTAGATCGTTCCGTAGAGGTCGAGGATTCCGACCTTCTTCTCGGTCGCTTCGGTGCCGTCCTTGTCGGTGGCCCCGTAGGCGATGCCGCCCTTGATGTTGCCGCCGCCCACCACGACGCTCCAGGCTCGCGGGTAGTGATCGCGGCCCGCGTTCTGGTTGATGCGAGGGGTGCGGCCGAAGTCGCCCATCCACACGATGACGGTGTCCTTGAGCTTGCCGCGCTGTTCGAGATCCTTCACCAAGGTGCCCATGGCCTTGTCGAGGTTGGGGAGTTGGCGCGTGGCCAGAGTGTTGTGGATGTTCGCGTGCATGTCCCAGCCGCCGAGGCTCACTTCGACGCAGGCGGTGCCAGCTTCGACGAGCTTGCGGGCCAGAAGGCAGCCGCGACCGAAGGCCGAGGCACCCGGTCCCGTCGCACCGTACTCTTCCTTCAGCTTCGGGTCGATCTTCGTCTTGCCGTCCACCTCGGTGTCGAGGTTGAAGACTTCCTTGCGGGACGAGACGACCATGTTGAGGGCCTTCTCGTAGACTTCGCGGTGGGCGCGGGCCGCGTCCATCTGAGCGCCCGAGGAGAACCCGCCTTCGAGCCGGCCGAACAGGGCCGCCCGGCGAGCCATCTGCGAAGCGTCCACGCCGGTCGGCGGCGAAACGTTTTCCGGCAGGGTGCCGGGATTCTGAATCTGGAAGGGGGCGTACTTCATGCCGAGGAAGCCGGGGGCCGAGCCGGGGCCACCCGCGACCGACATGAAAGCGGGCATGTCCGCGTTCTTCATCGCTTCGGTGTCGAGCGACTGGTAGTAGGCGAGAACCGAGCCCATCGAGGGGTAGTCGAGCAGCGGGCTGGGCGAGCGGCCGGCGTTCATGAGGAACGTACCGCGAGCGTGATCGCCTTCACTCGTGCTGAGCGAGCGGATGATCGAGAGATTCTTGAACTGCGAGGCGATTTTGGGCATGTGCTCGGAAATCTGCACGCCGCTAGCCGCAGTGTTCTTGGGGCGGTGTTCGCCGCCGTTGGGGCTGCCGGGCTTCATGTCCCAGAGGTCGATCGTGGCCGGGCCGCCGCCCATCCACAGGATGATGAGGCTCTTCTGCTTCTTCTTCATCTCCGGAGCTTTCGCTCGCACATCGGCGAGGAAAGACATCCCGGGGATCGTGACGGCGGCACCCGCCATCGTGTGTTTCAGGAAGTGGCGACGATCGGTGGATCCGAACATGGGTCAGGGCTCCGGTAATGTGGTGCGGTTGGACTCGGGTGGTTTGAGTGTATCCCGAAAATCCGGCTCGTGCAACGGTTGGGGGGGGGGTGGGATGGACGGCTGTATTTTGGTTCCGTTGGCTCGAGCCCGACACTTCTCAGACGCGCGGCGGGATGAAGAGTTCCCAGAAGTGCGACAAAAAAGACGACCTCCGCAGGGCCGGTACACTGCGTTTCGTTCTGCCGCCGTCTCGGCCGTCGGGCGAATTGCAGTTCCGAAATGGCCGGATAAGCCAAGCGGAACCGCAAGTTACTTTATAAATAGATCTTATGGCCGAATAGTGGAAGAATCCGCACCAGCGGCAGACACTGATTCGATCGAACGAGAGGCCGAGCTCACGAGGGAGGATATGCCGAGAAATTCGAGAATTGCGACAGGAACGGTGCGTCGAACTGGTATCACTTCTGGTGTTTGCGTGTCTCAAGGAGCGAGTAACTGCCGGTTAGGACACCATCAGCCTACACCGTCGAATCCGCGTTGCGTGAATGGAATCGAGCCCGAAGGAAAACTGATGACTGTTGAACGACCCGCGAACCGAACGCCTGCCGCCAAACTTTCGGGAGCCGAGTGGGGGATTCTGCTGGTCTTCGTCGCCATCCAGTTCACACACATGGTGGACTTCGTGATCATCATGCCGCTCGGCGATCGCCTGCGGCGCGAACTGAACATCACGACGGAACAGTTCGGCACGGTGATCGCCGCGTACGCTTGGGCCGCGGGAATCGCCAGCCTCATCGCCAGCTTCGCGATGGACCGCTTCGATCGGCGAACGACACTGCTCGCAATGTACGGCGGATTCACCATCAGCACGCTGCTCTGCGGGCTGGCACCGACCTACGAATGGCTTCTCGTGTCGCGAACGCTGGCCGGCATATTCGGCGGTTTAGCCGCAGTCGCACTCATGTCTTCCCTCGGCGACGTCTTCGCGCCCGAGAAGCGCGGCCGGGCCATGGGTGCCGTGGTATCGTCCTTCGCGGTGGCGAGCATCATCGGCTTGCCGATCGGTCTGATGCTCTCGGCCGAGTACGGCCGCGCCGCGCCGTTCATCGCGCTCAGCGCATTCAGCGGAATCGTCTGGCTCGTCGCGCTGGTGAGGCTTCCAAAGATTCGCGGGCACTTGGAAGCGGAACGCCGGCATCCCTTAACCGAGTTCGTTGCCGTGCTGCGCGAACCGAACCACCTTCGCGGCTTCGCCTTCTCTTTTTTCCTGGTGCTGGGAACCTTTACGGTCGCCTCGTTCATCGCAGTCGTGTTCTGCTCTCAGAACGGCTGGGGCGAAGGTCAACTCTTCCAAATCTACCTCGTGGCTGGCCTGTTCACCTTGATCGGCACGAACGTCGTGGGCCGGCTCGCGGATCGCATGAAACGTCTGGCGCTCTTCCGCATCCTGGGCTTCGGGGCGCTGGTATTGGCGATTGTGGTCGGTTACTTGCCGCCGGTGCCGCTGTGGGTCGCGACGCTCGTGGTCGCATCGTTCATGGTGTTCGCGGCGGGGCGAATGGTTCCGGCTCACGCGATGATGCTCGGTGCCGCGAAGCCGGCCGTTCGCGGCGCATTCATGAGCTTGAACACCGCCGTGCAGCATTTCGCAACGGGGCTCGCGCCGACGATCGCCGGCGCGATTTTGGTCGAAGGACCCGACAAGAAGTTGGAAGGGTTTTGGATGGTCGGGCTGGTCTCGGCCGGCGCGGCCGCCATCTCGCTGGTACTGGCCGGCGGTTTGAAGCCGGTCTCGCAACAAGTCGCGGCTAACGCCGGACCCAAGATGACGATGGCTCCCGTGCCCGAACCGGTTGTCGCAGTGTGAGAACCGACCCAACCAATTGCACGGTGACGGGGAGTTCTCCGAGTGATGCTCAGGAGTTGAGAAGCGTATCGAATTTGCTCACGGGTTGTTAGAATACCACACGGAGGACGAACACATGGCCACCATGCGAATCACGGCTAATGTGCCGAGCAATCGGCAACTCACGATCACCTTGCCTCCCGAAGTGCCGATGGGCCCTGCCGAAGTGACGCTCACGGTGGATTCCGACCAGACCGAACGCGAACGATCGCGGGTCGAGGCACTCGATCAGTTCCTCGCGTTGGCGAAAGTTTCATCGTTCCATTCCAGCGGTCCCTACCCTACGCGAACCGAATTATATGAACGCCATTGATACCAACATTTGGCTGTACAGCCAGGATACCCGGGATCTGCGAAAGCAGGGACTTACTCAACATGTCATCGCTTCGGTTCGACCTCTCGCTCTGCCTTGGCAAGTTGGCTGTGAATTCATTTCAGCGAGTCGAAAGTTGGCTGTCGTAGGATTCACCGAGCAACAAGCCTGGGCCTCCTGCCAATTCCGGATTTGTGGTCGGACGCGCACTCCCTCCTAGGTCGCTACTCACTTTCGTTCTGGGATTCCCTTCTCGTAGCCATTTGTCTCCGAAACGGCGTGACTACGCTCTATACCGAAGACATGGGTTCACCGAGGATGATCGACGGGCTCTCCTTGGTGAATCCGTTCCTGAGCGCATCCAATCCCTAACCGTAAGCGTCCTGCAAATTCTCACTCACCCAGCGGCTTATCCCAGTCCTGCAACTGCCGCTGGAGTTCCGCGAAGTCGAGGCCGGCGACCAACCCGATCGTGTCTTCCAGGTCTTCTTCGTCCGGTTCGCGGGTGCGGCGAAGCGCTTCTTCCAAGCGTCGCACCCAGACCGGCACTTCAAGGCCGACGCCAGTCGTCGTTTCTCGTAGGGGAGACATCGCGATGAGCAGGCGTACGAAGGCGGGGTTATCCTCGCCTTCGCCGTTGCGGGCGGCTTCCGCTGCCGGGCCAACCTGCGCCGCCGCACGGTCGATTTCCAACGGCAGAATGAACCGCTCCTCGAGCCGGTCGCGGACGGTTCGGAGCCGCACCGCGGTGCGATTCTCCTTTTTCGTCAATTCTTCGAGGAGGTTGTCCGAATGTTGCCGCGTCTTGGAGGCGATGAACTCGCGCCAGCGGGCGGCGAGTGCGTCTTGCCCGCGACGGCAGAGTACCTCGTGGGCCAACGCGAACGGCCGCATCCGCCACGCGATGCGATCGTACTTCACCTTCAGCCGCAAGAAGTCGAGCAGAATGTGGATGTTTTCGCCGTAATCCGATTGCGTTGTCGTGGTGTTGTAATCGCGGTACTCGTCGTAGTGTTCGACGAGGGCTTGCAGCACGAGTTCGGCGGCGCGGGCGGTGCGCGACTTGTCCAACTTGCCGTCTTCCCAGGCATCGACGAGCTTGGGCCGCTTATTCGGGTCGGCGTGCTCGACTTCGTGATCGAGCCACTCGGCGACGCCGCGGGCGAGGATGCCGCGCATGTTGGAGAGCCCGAGGAATGGCACCGTGAACAGGTCGCTGCCGAACTTCGTCACGAACTCGCGAACCGCGTTCCAGTCGGTGTCGTCGGTCACGGCTTCGAGCACCGAGAGCCGCAGCGATTGGCTGTGTTCGTTCCAGAGTTTCTGGAAGTCTTCCGCGATCTTGAACAGCATGGCAGCGAGGGGGCCGTCCGCGCCGGCGTCGTCGGGCCAATCCGCGGCCGCGGCGATCAGCGTATCCACAACGCCGACCAGGGCCGTCTTGAACAGTTGATCGAAACTGCTGACGCGGCGGCCGGTGGGCGGGCTGTTCCACTCCATCTGCCGAGCGATTTTCGTGAGGTGGAAGGTTTCGCGAACGAGGCCGAGCCGCGGGATGCGAGTGAGCAGGTCTTCAAGTGCGTGCAGGGCCGTTTGGGCGCGAAGCACTTGCGAGGGCGAGCCGCCATCGGAGGGCGGGCAGTACAGGAGCGGCTCGGTGCGGAAGAGTGCGATGAACCCCGGCAAGATCTTGCGAACTTGGCCCGCGTCGCGGTTGCCGATGGCGCGTTCGATCTGAATCGAGAGCGGCTCCCACGGCGGCACGTCCTCGGCATCGGCTTCGCGCAGTTCGTCGAAGTCGCTCGATTCCGCCGCCGGCAACTCGGCACCGTGGACGATCAACGCCGAGAGCGCCAGCGCCGCCCGGCCCATCTCCACGCACGTCGCTACGCCCAGATCGAGCAGGTCGCCCTTCAGCGCCCGACGGCGGTCGAACTCGATCATCCCTTCGTGCCCGCCAATTGGCTCGGGAACCGGGATGTCCTTGATATTGTCGAGGAAGCGGGCGAGGTGGGCGCGATTGCGGCGAGCCGTGCGGAGCCAGCCGGAGAGCGTGTCGTGAACGGAGGTGTCGCCCCGCGTCCAGATTTCGGGTCGGGCCGCGGCCCGCCACAGCCGAGCGACGGTGTGAAAGAATTTGAGCCGCGTTTCGAGTTGCTCCGCTTCGCCTTCGAGCGGGAACTCGCCGACCGGCCGCGGCGGCTCCCCACCGGCGACCGAACCTTCTTCACCGTCGTCCGCGGAATCGCGGAAGGTCATGCCTTCGTAAGCCGCATCGAACTCACCGCCCTCGTCGTCGTCGTCATCATCATCATCGTCGTCGTCTTCGTCGAACAGATCATCATCGTCGTCTTCGTCGCCATCGAAGAGCCAGTGTTCCGGCGGCAGCCAGCGATCCTCGGCGTTCACCTCGAGCAGTTCGAAGAACCGCTTGATGAGGTTCGAGCGCTCGCTCATCGCCAGTTCGGCGGACACGACTTCCCGCACCCACTTCTCGGCCAGTTCGTCGAACGATGCGGACGGATCGTCGAGCGGCACCATGTCGCTGTCGGCAATCCACGTCATGAGTAAGGCCATCGCGGCCTTCCACTCTTCGCGATCGATCAGGGCTTCGATCACTTGGGCGAAGGCGGCGGGGCTGGTGAAGCCATCGCGGTGCAGCCGCCAGAAGGCGAGGTCGTTGGTATACGGTTCGCGTTTGGACCAGGCCGCGAGGGCACTGGCGACGTGCTCGGCGGCATCGGTCCGCTCGCCGCCCAGAATGTGCGGCAGATCGACGACCACGTTTGAAGCGAAGCGGTCCCACCACTCGGCGAGCGAACGCATGGCGACGGCGAGGCCATCGCGCGATGCGGTTTCACCCGCAACGGCCGCCGTGGCGAGCACGCGGGCATACAGTTCGAATTGCCGGCCCACGATGTGGATCAGTTCCTCGGCCCGCGGGTCGCGAACCGTGTCTTCGCGGCCGGGGAAGATCGGGAAGAGGCCCTGGAAGCCAATGATGTTCCACGGATCGATGATCGCTCCGCAATCGATGCCGCGTCGGAGCAGGTCTTCGACCTCGGAGAGAATGCCGAGCGTGTGGGCGGCCTGGCCTCGGTCGGCAGCAAACTCGGCTTCCGTCTGGCGAATGCGAATCTCGGTGCCGAACCGCACGGCGGGTGCGGAAATTCTCTTCGCCTGTTCGCGTGCGGAGGTGGGGTAGCCCATCGCCGCGAAGAGTTGCGCCAACCGGCGATCTTGGAGGTGGGCCGCCCGCTGCCCGGCGATCGCGTGGTTCAGATACTGCCGCACGCCGGCGAAGGCCTGCTTCCGCTTCTCGGCTTCGGAGCGGAGGCGTTCGCCGTGGTGCCCGGGAATGTCCTTCAGCAGCTTCTGGTAGAAGGCATCGCGGTAGCGGGCGATGCGCGGCACGAGCTTCGACAGCGTGACGTTGGAATCGTGGTAGTTCGGGCCGGTGCCGCTCACGCCCGCGCCCATGAGGATGGTGCCGGCCAGCACGGCGGCGGCTTCGAAGAGCCGCTCCCCGCGGTCGCCGAGCAGCTTGCCTTCCGGCGGATCGACCCACGTGAGCAGCGTGTCCAGCGTCATCTGGCGCAGCACGAAGCGGCGGAAGTTGCCGCTGTTGTCGATGGTGTGCGGATCCCATTCGCCGAAGAGGACGTTGGGCCGCTTGTTCACGGGATGGAAGTGATCGTGGGCCCGCGGGTCGTAGGCGAGTTCGTCCATCTTCTCGGGGTCGAAGCAGGCTTCTTCCAGGAGAATCGGCTCGATGCGACTCAGCAGTTCGAGTGCGGGGCGAACCAGATCGGCGTATTGGCCCGCCGCGACGCCCGCTCCCTTGAGGTAGACGGGAATAGGGCGGACCTTCTCGTGCGGATAGAACTCGGTGTTCGAACGGGTTTCGAGAATCGCGATGGGTCGGTAGCCGACGTAGTCGTTCAGCAGTGCGACGGACCCGGCCACGATCCGATCCGTTTCATCCCAAGGCGAGCCCTGTTTGAGCACGGCTTCAAAACAGCGGGCGAGGAAGAACGGCGTGAAGAGTTCGGCATCGCTGAGGTGGGCGAGCAGATCGGAGTGGTGTTCGCGGTAGGCGGCGGGCACGCGGAGGAGCGCCAGCGAAATGACCGCACCGGCCTGCGTGGTGTCGCGGAACGCGGCGGCTCCGGAGGCTTGCAGATCGGCGAGTGTGGCGGCGAGCCAGCGCGTGATGGTTTCCCACGGGGCGGCGTCGCCGGACTCGACGAGCCAGCCCAACGCCTCGGCGAGCCCCTTTTGAAAGCGGGGGTCGGCCCGGCCGTCCGAGTAGTTGAGGTATCCGAGCAACTTCGCCGGTTCGGTCTTCCGGCTCAGTTCGTGGTTGATGCCGTCCATCGGCGAAATCGGTCCTGAGTCTGTGGGGCATCCCTTAGCATAAAACAACCGCCGCCCGATACAAAGCCCACGGGGGCGGAGGGAGCCAGATTTGTGCCGAGCGCGGGGAGAAGACTCTTGCTGGGAAGGAAGCGGAGGGCGAGAATAGCGTTCGGTGTGGGAACGGCTACGAGAGCGTGAAGTGCGATCCCTTTCACATACGTGTGAGCCGCGTTTATCGCCCCTCTAGGGTTCGCAGTTGCTCTTCCAGTCGGATCTGATCGGTGACATCCCGTGCCACGGCGAAGATCATCCCTTCTCCCGGAATTCCTTTCGCGGTCCAGTCGAACCAGCGGTATTCTCCGTGTACATCCCGGTAGCGGTTCAGGAAGTGAACGCAGGACTGCCCCGCATACAACTTGTCCACCACTTCTATAGTGCGTTCGCGGTCATCGGGATGCACGAACTCGATGAACTGTCGCGAAAGGAGCTGCTCCGTGGAATGGCCCAGCACCCGGGTGAAGTTCGAGTTCAATCGGCGGAAGTAGCCGTCCGGCCCTGCGATGCAAAACAGATCGAGAGAGAGTTCGAAGAAGCTCACGAGGTCGCGTTCGGCGCGGCGCAAATCGTAGTCGAGGTACTCGGTGAGTTCAGCATATAACCGGCCCGCATCGCGGGGTCGGGCCACGGGGTCGGCAGACAGGCAGCGCTTCGCGAGAGCGACGAGTTCCGGGTAGCCTGCACAACCGTCGAGCCGAGTGTGCGCTCCAGACAAATCCGCCTCCTTGGCCCGGCGAATGACGGAACTCGCCTGACCGCCGAAGTAAGGCGGCTTCCCAGTGAGGATGGTGCAGAGAATTCCGCCGAGGCCGAACACGTCGGTGCGCTCGTCGAGACGGTCGATGTGTCCCTGCGCCTGCTCCGGAGACATGTAAGACGGGGTGCCGAGAACCCATCCGTATTGGGTCAGTCCGGCGGCGGGATCGTCCGGATCCCAGTCGTCTTCGTTATCGACGGATGAGAGGTGCGAGAGTTCCGATTCCGCAAAGAGTCGGCAATGGGAGAGGGCCTTGGCCACGCCCCAATCCATCACCTT
>JAYTUG010000619.1:0-12922 GCA_043744695.1 Gemmataceae bacterium | reverse complement strand
GAACGCATCCCTGATTCCCCTCGCCTCATCAGCCTTCGCCACCGCGAGTTGCGGCAAGATTCCGCTCAAGGCTGTGCTCGATTCTGCAAACCATGTACTGCACAAAAAGAAGTGGGTCCACCACACGGGGTTGACCCGTTTTTCCGCTTCCCGCTATAGTCGGGCAGTTCTTCTCCCGACCAAGGATGGTTGGCGATGCTGCTCGATTTGATCAAACACGAAGTTGACCACCTGCATCCGATCAAGGAAGCGGCCTACAAGGCCGCGCCCGAATACTTCAAAGTCGTACACGATCTGCTCCCCGAGCCGTTCTTCCACACGCAAGCGTTCTTGATATTCTTCCTCGGCGTCTTCGCTCTGTACTGGCTCATCCCGCGACGATTCCAGATGGCGCGAATCTGGGTGTTGGTGGCCGCCAGCTTCCACTTCTACGCCGCGTGGAGCTTCGAACTCGCGTTTCTGGTCACGGGCACGACCGTCGCCGACTATCTGTTCGGACGGCTCATGGACCTCTCGAAGCGGCAGGGCTTTCGCCGAACCGTGATGATCACCAGCATCACGATGAACCTCGGCATCCTCTGCTACTTCAAGTACCGCGGCTTCTTCCTGAACGAACTGCACAACGCGCTCACCGGCTTCGGTTACGACCCCAACTACGGCAAGCTCGACCTCTTCGGGCTCATTGTGCCCTTCGGCATCAGCTTCTACACTTTTGAAGCGATCAGCTACGCGGTAGACGTGTACCGGCGGAAGATTGCCGCCGAGACGAGCTTCCCACGATTCCTGCTCTTCATTCTGTTCTTGCCGCATCTGGTCTCTGGGCCGATCGTGCGGGCCGGGGATTTCCTGCGACAGACGCGGCGGCCCAAGCGCTGGAACTGGGTCCGCATGCAAGTCGGCGTGCAGTTCTTCCTCATGGGCGTCTTCAAGAAGATGGCCATCGCCGACCGCATGGCCGTGTTCTGCGATCCGATCTTCAACGAGCCGGACAAGTTTAACACGGGCGCGGTGTGGATGGCCGTGCTCGCTTACTCGATTCGCATCTACTGCGACTTCTCGGGCTACACGGACATGGCGATCGGCCTCGCCCATTTGTTCGGGTACAAGTTGAACAACAACTTTAACATGCCGTACATCTCGGCGAACGTCAGTGAATTCTGGCGGCGCTGGCACATCTCGCTCTCCTCGTGGCTGCGCGATTATCTGTTCATCCCGCTCGGCGGCAGTCGCAGCGGGAAGTTGCTGAACTACCGCAACCTGATGATCACGATGACGCTCGGTGGCCTGTGGCACGGAGCCGCGTGGAGCTACGTGATCTGGGGCGTGGCTCACGGCGTGTTGCTGATCGTCCACCTGCAGTTCAAGGAATTCTGCAAGGTCCGACCTCGCCTCGATGCCGCACTGCAAACGACTTTGGGAACGGGCTTCCGCATCGTACTCACGTTCTTCGCCGTCACGATGTGCTGGGTCTTGTTCCAGCCGAACTTGCCGGCGAACCCGTTGAAGCCGGACCTGATCACGAGCGGCTTCGATCGCGCGATGGCGATGTACGGGAAGCTGTTCAGCATCTCGATGGGCCAGGCGTTGCCGCTGCACAATCGGAGCCTGTGGTATACGGCGGGGTTCTTGCTGGTGTGCCACCTGATCGTGAGCCGCGGGCTCTGGCAGCGCGTGTACAACCGGTTGCCCGCACCGGTCCTCGGCGTCGGCTACGCGGTGTGCGTGTGTCTGGCGATGGTACTCGCACCCGATAGCGGCGGCGGGTTCATCTACTTCGATTTCTGAGAACCGTTTGCCGCTTGCGGCTTCGCGATGCGGCAGGAGTTGGAAAAGCCGCGAGCGGCCATCAAAACCTTGAACCTCACCACGCGAATCTTCGATTGGCTCCGTGCGGTCCGGGCCGAACGCCCGGTGCCCCGGCCCGTTCGCGCCCAAGGCAACCGTCGGCGGAAGGCGGCCATCTCGATTGTCGTGGCGATCGTGGCTGGGGTCGCGCTTCAACTCGGGCTCGGGCTCGTCGCCGAGGTCTCGTTCTACGTTCGCGATCCGGGCTACTCGGACAAGGAAATCCGCCTCGCCCGGCAAGAAGCGGCCCACCCCGACGGCCCGCGAATCGTGATGCTCGGCACGTCGCGCACCGCCGCGGCGTTCGATGCTGGCCGGGTTCGCGAGCAACTCGGTGGCCGAGGGGTCGTGTTCAACTTCGGCATCCCGGCCTCTGGCCCGATCACGCACAGCGTTTACTTGAAGCGGCTCCTCGAAGATGGGCATCGGCTCGATCTGCTCATTCTCGAAGTGCTGCCGCCGACGCTCACCGACCTGCCCGGCGGGCCGACCACACCGGCGGGGCCACTCGAAGCGCGATTCTTCTTCGGCGACCGGATGCGACACCACGAACTCGAAGGCGTGATTCAGTACGGCTTCCCCGAAGACGACGTGAACAGAAAATGGCGGCAATCGATGCTCGTGCCGTGCTACGCGCTTCGCTTCCCGATCATGGGTCGGATCATGCCGAGCGCGCAGCCCTGGCACCTCCGGTTCGACTGGAGCCGCGGCTGCGACGCGTTCGGCTGGGGGGCACCGTTCTTCAGCACCGTGACGCCCGAGGAATTTGAGCAGGGTCTGCAGCGTGCGAAGGGCGAATACCGCGACATCCTGGCGATGTTCGAACCGAACGGCGGCGGAGCCCGGGCACTCGCGGGTGTGATCGCGCTGTGTCGCGAGAGAAGCATCGCCGTGCGGTTGGTGTTGATGCCGGAGGCTTCGGGCTTCCGCGCGATGTACTCACCCGCGGTTCTGGCGAAGCTTCACGGCTTCTTGAACGGGCTCGGCTGCGAGGTGATCGATGCCCGCGAGTGGCTGCCCGATTCCGGCTTCAGCGACGGGCATCACATGCTCAAGCCCGGCGCGGAGGCGTTCTCAGATCGGTTGTCGCGGGAAGTGGTGCTGCCGTTCGTCCGAGGTTTGTGACCCTCTCCCCGCTGGGGAGAGGGTGGTTTGCGAACTGCGCATGCCGTTCGCAAACCGGGTGAGGGGCTGGCTTCGAAGGGAGTGCCCCTCACCCGCTCTGCCGATGCATTCGCATCGGCAGAGCGACCTTTCCCCAACGGGGAGAGGTGGGGAGTTCGGGTGTTCATAAGTGACTCTCTCCGAGTAATAATCCGTTCGAGCGCCTAGTATGCGGTTGACTCTCATTCGCTGGCGACTCGCTCCTGCCCTCCCGAGGCGGACGGTCGCTCCGCGCCCCGCGCGGAGACTGCCCTCGCGTCGGAGTGCCGCGAGTGCGATTGCCGTGGGAATTGCTGTCTTCGCGGCCGCGCAACTCGGGCTCGGCTGGGCTGTCGACACCGAACGTTCGCCGCTCCGCGACCCGATCTACTTCGACAAGTTCGCCCAGTTGAAGCACCATCCCGCGTTCTTCGCTGGCTCCGAGAAACGCCCAGCCACGGTGATGTTCATCGGAAGCTCGCGCACCTTGAACGCGGTGGATGCTCGCGCTGCCAGTACGCAACTGACGCAGGCACTCGGAGAACCGGTGGAGGCGTTCAACTTCGGGCAGGCCGGTGCGGGGCCGATTACGAACGCGATCTACTTGCGACGGCTCGTCAAGGCTGGCGTGAAGCCAGACTTCGCGATCATCGAAATTCACCCGACGTTCCTGGCCGGCCAGCGGCCCGACCCGCCGGAAACGCGCTGGCTGCTCCCCATCCGCCTCCGGCCCGACGAGTTGCCCGTAGTCCGAGCGATGGGTTTCCCGGCCGCCGAACCCGCCGTTCACGGCCCGCGCGGATACCTCGCCCCGTGGTACGAATACCGCTTCCTCATGGTCGACCGCTACGCGCCGTTCTTCCTCATGAACAACGCTCGGCTCAACGGCGGTCATGAGTCCGACGACTTCGGTTTCACGAGGCTGGCCCAGGACGCCGACCCGGCCTCGAAGCCGTTCCTCTTGCGGATCGCGCTCGGACAGTATGCGTACTACTTTCAGGGCTATCGGCCCAACGGCTGCGGGGTGAACGGCCTCCGCGACGCGATCGACGTTTGCAAGGCGGAAGGAATTCGACCCGCACTCGCGCTCTTGCCCGAATCCAAAGACTGGCTCGGCTGGTACGACCCCGCCGGTCTGCGCGAACTCGATGAACTCACCGCCCGGCTCAGTACCGAGTACGGCGTGCCCGTGTTCGACTGTCGCGGCTGGGTGCCGGATGAACTGACGGTCGATGGCCATCATCTGGCGGGTGCCGGCGCGGATGCCTTCACGGCTCGCATCGTGAAGGAGGCCATCGTGCCCTGGATGAAGCGGAGTCGAGCCAAGCCATGAACCTCCCCGCGGCACTTCGATTCGTCGCACGATTCCCGGTGGTTCGGGGAACGAGTGGTGCCGCGCGAAGTTCGCCTCCACCGCGACGCCGGGCCCGCGCGACGCTCGCCTGGTTCGTCCTCGCGATTCTCAGTCTCAACTTCAGTGCGTACTTTGCCATCGACGTGAGCGGCTCGCACCTCCGCGATCCGGAGTACGGCCATCGCGTCGTCAGTTTGAAGCAGCGCTTGGCGGAGAACCCCGGCCGCCCGCTCGTGCTCGCCGTCGGCAGTTCGCGCATGTCGATGGGCATCCGCTCCGCGTCCTGGGAAGAAACGCGCCCCCACAGTCCTGGCGACCCGCTGATCTTCAACATGTCGCTCGTCGGCAGCGGCCCGCTGATGGAACTGATGTGCCTGCGCCGCATCTACTCGGACGGCTTCAGGCCCGACGCCGTCGTGCTCGAATATTGGCCGCCCTTCCTCCGCGAAGACGGCCCGTACTTCGAACCCGATCGCATCGACCACGCCCGGCTCTTCGATAGTGATCGGCCGCTGGTTCGCGAATACTTCCGCGACCCCGACGACATCGAACACAAAATGTTTCGCGACCGCGTGAACCCGCTGTTTCACACCCGGCATCGGCTTCTGGCCCAAGTCCTCCCGCGTTGGCAACCCTGGGACAAACGGCTCGAAATGGCCTGGGGCACGCTCGATTCCTGGGGCTGGCTCGCGGGCGTGGAAGATCACTACCCGCCGGATGCCGAGTGGCGGAACAAGCGACTCGATCACTGCGAGAAGATCTACCGCCCGCAGTTTCAGAACTTCACGATCCACCCGCTGGCCGATCGCTCGTTGCGGGAAGCCGTGGCGTTGGCGCGTTCGCACGGCGCGAAGGTCGCCTTCGTCTATATGCCGGAGGCGAGCGAGTTCCGAAGCTGGATGCCCGATTACGTCGAACGCATGTCCCAGGAACATCTCGCGGGTCTGCGGTGCGAACTCGACGTGCCCCTCATCAATGCCCGCGAGTGGATGGCCGACGGCTACCTCGTGGACGGCTTCCACTTGTCGAAGATCGGCGCGGCGGAGTTCACGAAGCGGTTCGGCCCCGCGGTGAGTGCCACGTTCCCCGATCTGGGGAGCGGCCGATGATCGCGCTACTGGACTCACCACTTGCGGTTTCGCGATTTGCGATCGCACCGAAGCGAAGCCGCAAGCGGCACGTTCAACGGGATCAAGCGCGAAATGCGATTCTCTCCGGGTTCGCCGCCCTTCTAGTCGCCCATGCGGGATTGGCACTCGCGGTGGAGACGCAGAAGCCCGAGTGGCGCGACCCGGAGTTCTTCCATCGCGTGCAGCAAGTCGCGGCCCTGACTCAACCCGACACCCGCCCACTCGTGGTGATCCTCGGCGGCTCGCGCCCACAAACCGGCCTCGACCCCGAGGAGTTCGGCGACGAGGTTCTCGCCTACAACTGCTCGCAATCCGGCTGCCTCCCTGTGGGCGAACGGCTCAACTTCATTCGCCTGCTCGATGCGGGCGTGACCCCGCGCTTCGTGTTGATTGAAGTGTTGCCGCCGGTGCTCGCAGACCCCGGCCCCATGGACGACCGCATTCCGATCGAGCGACTGGGGCATGCCGACCTCGAACGGCTACGCCCTTATCAAGTGGATCCCACGCGGGTGGAACGCGAATGGATGAAGCAGCGGTTGAACTCGTGGCAATCGCTGCGGGTACCGTTGCTCGCGAACTGGGGGCTTGCCGAGGTGTTCCCGTGTCGCAACGATCCGCATCGCCTTTGGTCCGCGATGTCGCCGCGCGGATGGTCGCCGGCCGAGCCTAAGAAATGGGACGATACGCAGCGAGAATTTCAGACTCGCATTGCCCATCGCACCTATTCCTGGCTGCTCAACGACTTCGCGGTTCAGCCCGCGAACGACCGCGCCTATCGCGACCTGCTCGTCGAGTGCCGCGAGCGCGGCATCAATGCGGCTCTGTTCGTGATGCCCGAGTCGCCGATCTTCCGCTCGTGGTATCCGCCGAACGTGCGCGAACGCGTGAACGACTACCTTCAAAGCTTGAGCCGCGAGTTCGCCATCCCGCTCTTCGATGCTTCGAGTTGGACCGACGACGAAGAATCGTTCCTCGATGGCCACCACCTGCTTCGGCCGGCCGCGAGCGCGTTCAGCGAGCGGTTCGGCCGCGAGTGCGTGCAACCGTGGGTAGTCCGCACTCTCCGAGTGCGGGTCAGTCCCGGCGAAGCTCCTTCAGCACGGGAGGCGAGACCGCACTCGGAGAGTGCGGACTACCAAAAAACCCGGGTGCGTGCGAAATGCGATTGATGCTCCGCCCGCCGTGGCGGGCGATTCTTCCCGTACCGACATTCCGACCGCGAAGCGGGTCGCGGCGAGAACGTGCCCGCACGGCAACCCTGTTCGGCTTCGCAATGATTCTCGCGGCGCAGATCGGCCTGGGTCTCGCGGTCGAAACCGTGAAGCCCGAGTGGCGCGACCCCGAGTACGGCCACCGCATCAAGCAACTCCGACAACTCCACTCCGAGCAGTCGGATCGCCCGCTCGTGGTCGCGGTCGGCAGTTCGCGCACGCTCATGGGTCTCAGTCCACTCGATACTGACTTCGCGGACGAACCCGGTTCGCCGCTCGTTTACAACTTCGGCCAAACCGGTGCCGGCCCCCTGCAACTCCTCTTCACGGTGCTCCGCATTCTCGACGACGGCGTGAAGCCCGAGTTCCTTCTAGTCGAACTCTTTCCCGCAGCACTCGTCGGCGACGGTCCCGCGGAATCGCTGATCGAAACCTGGGGGCCGCGCTGGAATGCCGGCGATCTTCACCGCCTCGAACCTTATGCCGAGGATCCGAGGCGGCTCACTCGCACGTGGGTGTCGCAGCGCGTCGCACCGTGGTATTCGCTCCGCTTCCCGCTGATGAACCACTGGCAGCCGAACTGGTTGCCGATGGCGAAGCGGCAGGACTTCATTTGGAATAACCTCGACCCTCGCGGGTGGCTCGCCTACCCCACTTTGAGCGTGCCCGAGGTCGAACGCGAACGGCTCATCGAGAAGGCTGGCGACTCCTACCGTATGCAGCTTGCCAAGTTCGCAATCGGCGCGATGTCCGATCGGGCGCTGCGCGACATCGCTGGTCGATGCCGACGAGACGGGATTAAGCTCGCGTTCCATGTGATGCCCGAGGGGCCGGCCTTCGCAAGTTGGTACCCGCCTGGTATCGAAGAACGCTTCCGAACATACGCGGCAACGCTCTCGCAGGAGACCGGCGTACCCGTGTTCGATGCGTCGGTAGGGTTCACGGAATCGGAGTTCGCGGATAGCCATCACTTGCTGCCGGGCGGCGCGGCACGCTTCAGCCGAAAACTGGCGAACGAGTACCTCAAAGCGTGGACCCGCTGAACCGCCACGGGGTTACCAGAAAACCGATTGCCACACCGAAGCGGAAAAAGAAGCCGTGATCGCTTTCGATCACTCTCCAAACTGAAACAGTGCCGTACCGGTCGCATCCGGCTCGGCGTTTACTCGGTCCGGTTGTTGGAGCCGCCACTTCAAGAGCGAGAAGCGCGCCTTCGTTTCGAAGTTCGTCACGGCTCGCCAGAGCGCCTTACGGCTACCGACGAGTACGACCAATTTTCGACCGCGCGTGATGGCCGTGTACAGAAGATTTCTTTGAAGCATCACGTAGTGTTGCGTGTGAACCGGGATCACCACCGCGGGATATTCCGAGCCCTGCCCCTTGTGTATGGTGCAGGCGTAGGCGAGTTGCAGTTCGTCCAAGTCCGAGAAGTCGTACTCGATCTTGCGGCCCTCGAACTCCGCGAAGAGCACCTGATCGACGAGGTCGATCTTGGTCACGCGGCCCATGTCGCCGTTGAACACTTCGCGCTGATAGTTGTTGCGGACCTGGAGGATTTTGTCGCCGACGCGGAAGGTCGTGTCGAACCGCTTGCACTCGTTCGCACCCGGCTTGCCGGGGTTCAGAGCTTCTTGCAATGCGGTGTTCAAACTGATGACGCCGAGGTCGGTTTTCACCTGCGGCGTGAGCACTTGGATGTCGCGGAAGGGGTCGAAGCCGAACTTTGCGGGGATGCGTTCCTTCACCATTTGCACGATGCGGGCGATGATCGCGGGCGGTTCGTTGGTCTCGATGAAGTAGAAGTCGCCGGTGTTGGCGGGCGCGGACTCGGGCTCGTCGCCGTTGTTCACGGCGTGGGCGGCGCGAACGATCCACGATTCTTTAGCTTGGCGATGCACCTCGGTGAGCTTCGCCACGGGCACGATGCCGGATTCGATGAGGTCCGCGAGAACCGCGCCGGCACCGACCGAGGGAAGCTGGTCGACGTCGCCGACGAGTACGACGCAGGCCGAAGGGGGCACCGCCCGCAATAAGTGATTCATGAGTGCGAGATCGACCATGGACATTTCGTCGATCACGAGCAGGTCGAGTTCGAGCGGGTTGTCGCGGTTGCGGCGGAAGCCGGCGATGGCGGGATCGAATTCGAGCAGCCGGTGAATGGTTCGGGCTTCGCGGCCGGTTGCCTCGGCGAGGCGCTTGGCGGCGCGGCCCGTCGGGGCACCGAGACCGACGCGAAGCCGCTTCGCCAGAAAGATGTCCAGGATGGCGCGAACGATGGTGGTCTTGCCGGTGCCGGGCCCGCCGGTGACGACGACGAGCTTCTGCGACACTGCGGCGGCGATGGCCTTCCGCTGGCTCGGAGCCAGCGTGAGCTTCATCTTCTTCTCGGCCCACTCGACGGCGGCATCGGTATTCGACGCGTTGAGGGGATGCGAACCCTTGGCGAGCACCTTCACCTGCCGGGCGACGCCGATCTCAGCGACGTAGAGCGGTTTGAGAAAGAGCAGAGATTCCACGCCCGCCGATTGCGGCTTGGCGTCGAGTGGAGATGCTCGATCGCGGACCAACTCGCGTTCTTCCAGCAGCACCTCGACGGCGGCGCGGATACCTTCCGGTGCGATCTTCGTGAGGCTCTCCGCGGTCTGGGTCGCCATTTCTTCCGGCAAGCAGGTGTGGCCGTCGCTTTGTGCCGTTTGAAGGACGTGCCGAACCGCGGCCTGCGCCCGGAACGGCGAATCGCGCGCGACGCCCTGCTTCAGCGCGATCTCGTCTGCCCTTAAAAAACCGATCCCGTGGATGTCCAAAATGAGGCGGTACGGGTTTCGCTGGATGAGTTCGATCGCCTGTTCGCGGTACGTCTTGAAGATGCGCGAGGCCATCGCCGTGCCGATGTCGCAGGATTGGAGGAACACCATGATGGAGCGCACCATCACCTGTTCCTTCCAACTCGCGCGAATCTTCTCGATCTTCTTGGGGCTGATCCCTTTGATCTGCGAAAGTTGAGCCGGGCCAGTGTCGAGCACGTTGAATGTGAACTCGCCGAACTTCTCGACGATGCGTTGGGCCAACTTCGGCCCGATGCCCTTCACGATCCCGGAGCCGAGGTACTTGGCGATTCCTTCCGGTGTGTGCGGCGGCTCTGTTTTGATGTCGCTGGCTTTGAACTGCAACCCGTGCTGGCGGTCCGTCACCCATTCTCCCGTTGCGCGGAGCGATTCGCCGGCAATGACCTGTTGAGAAGAACCGACGACGGTGACGAGATCGCCGTGCCCCTTGGCCTGGACGCGGAGCACGCAGTAGCCGCTATCCAGGTTGTGGAAGGTGATCCGCTCGATGGTGCCGGTGAGAAGGTCGGGCATGTCCAGATTCTCCGCCTCATCCAATGATAGGCGGCGAACCGGCGAGAGGAACTCTTGTCGAAGCCGTCGCACGGTCGATTCCCGTATCTTGAATACGACCGATTCCCATCTCACTCTAGGAACGTCACATGCTCGCGCTTCCTCTCCTGCTCGCGTTCGCGGCAGCGGATGCCCCGCAAGTTTTGCCGCTTTGGGAAGGCAAGGCTCCGCACGCCGTCGGCGACGCGCCCGGCGATAAACCCAGCATCACCGTGTACCGTGCCCCGGCGAACAAAGCAAACGGTGCGGCCGTTGTGATCTGCCCCGGCGGCGGCTATGGATTTCTCGCCGACGACCACGAAGGCAAGCAAGTTGCCGAGTTCTTCAACGGCATCGGCGTCACGGCGTTCGTGCTCAAGTACCGCATTGTGGGCAAGGATCGGCCGGGGCCGTTGCACCCCGCACCTTTGGAAGATGCGCAGCGAGCCATCCGCCTCGTGAGGTCCAAGGCCGCGGACTTCGGCATCGACCCGAAGCGCGTCGGCATCATGGGCTTCTCCGCCGGCGGGCACCTCGCCAGTTCCGCCGCCACCCACTTCGACGTTGGCGGACTCAAAAACGACGACGACGTTGAGAAGCAGAGTTGCCGCCCCGACTTCGCCATCCTGGCTTACCCCGTCATCAGCATGGAAGACGGCGTGACTCACGGCGGCTCGAAGAAGAACCTCCTCGGCGACAAGCCCGATGCGAAGTTGGTCGAACTGATGAGCAACGAGAAGCAGGTGACAAAAGACACACCGCCGACTTTCATCTTCCACACGAGCGCAGACACGGCGGTGTTCCCCGAGAACGCGATCCGCTTTTACGTGGCGTTGAAGAAAGCGGGCGTCCCCGCGGAGTTGCACATCTACGAGAAGGGCAAGCATGGCGTCGGCCTCGGCCGCGATCCCAAGTGGACCGGCGGCGAAACGTCCGTCGAAACTTGGCCCGACCGCCTCACCGACTGGATGAAGAATCGCGGCCTGCTCGCGCCGCCCAAGAAGTGAGGATGGAGGGCGATCCTCCGCTTCACTACGCGGTGCCCTCCCTTCGCCATAACCTAAGCGCATGAACCACGGACACGGTGCAGCACGATGCTGAAGCGACTCGAACTCATCGGGTTCAAGTCGTTCGCCGACAAGACGCGCTTCGACTTCTCCCCCGGCATCACCGGCGTCGTCGGGCCCAACGGCTCCGGCAAGAGCAACGTCGTGGACGCCATCCGTTGGATCCTCGGCGAACAGTCGGCCAAATCGCTTCGCGGAGGCGAGATGGCCGACGTCATCTTCAACGGCTCCAGTTCGCGTAAGAGCCTCGGCCTCGCCGAAGCCACGGTCGTATTCGACAACGCTCGCCGCCTCCTGGCCGTCGATGCCGAGGAAGTGCAGATCAGTCGCCGCGTCTACCGCGATGGCACCGGCGAATACCTCATCAACGGCCAGATGTCGCGGTTGAAAGACATCAAGGACATCTTCCTCGGCAGCGGGGCCGGCTCCGGCGGGTACACGATCATCGCTCAGGGTCGCGTCGACGAACTGCTGCAAGCCTCGAACAAAGATCGCCGCGAAATCTTCGACGAGGCTGCCGGCATCAGCCGGTTCAAGGCCAAGAAGATGGAGGCACTTCGCAAGCTCGATACCGTCGAGGCGAACCTCACGCGGTCCCGCGATCGGCTCGAAGCGCTGGACGGCCAACTTCGCACGCTGCGACTCCAGGCCGCGAAAGCCCAGCGGCACAAAGAGTACTCGGATCGGTTGAAGGAACTCCGTGTCGGCCTCGGCGTCCGGGAGTTCCGCGAACTCACGGCTACGCTCGAAGTCGAAGAGCGGATCCTCGCGGAACTTAAACTTGAAGTCGATGCCGCGACCGCGCGGACGACCGCACTCGATCAACGGGCGCGGGAACTCGACTGGGAAGTGAACAAGTCGGACGAGGCTCAGCGACATCAAGAAGGCAAACTCGCCGACGCTCGGCAGCAGATCGCGGGCTTCGAAGCGACTGTGAAGCACGAGCGCGTCGCGGCCGCGGAACACGAAGCGGAACTGCTGCGGCTCGGCCGGGTGCGGGCCGATCTCGGCTATCGCGTGAAGGCGTTGGAATCCGATTCGGTACTAGCGGCGACGAACGCGGCCTATGCCGAGGATCAACTCCGATACGTTCGAGAAGGTGCCGAGGCGGCTGCGGCCGCGCTCGCGGACGCGGCCACTCGCACCGCGGACCTCGATCGTCGGGCCCAAGCCGATCGCGAGTTGCAGTACGACCTCGTGAGCCGGGCCTCGGCCGCACGATCGCTGGCGAGTTCCACACTGGCGCAGGTCGAGCGGCTGCAAAAAGAGTATTCGCGCAAGCACGGCGAGATCGAACACAAGACGGCCCAACGCGGCGAAATGGAGCAGGCACTCGCGCGACTCTCGCGAGTCGATGCCGACGTGCAGGCCCGGCTCGTCGCGGCTCGCAGCCGAATGCTGGAGTTGAATGCGCAGCGCGAAGACCTCCATGCGGCCCAGGAACGCCTGCAACAGATATTGGAGGAACGCCGCGTGCGGCAAGGCGGCTTACACGGCCGCATCGAGGTACTCGAAGGTTTGGAGAAGGCGCAGGAAGGACTCGGGGCCGGCGTTCGCGAAGTGCTGGAGAAACTTCGTGCGCCGAACTCGACGCTCTCGGATGTGGTCGGCCTCGTCGCCGACTTGCTCACAGTCCCGCGCGACGTGGCTCCGCTGGTGGAATTGGCGCTCGGCGACACGGCCCAGCGGTTCGTCGTGCGCGACCCGACGGCCATCGACGCCATCGCCGGAGCCATCGGCGAGGTCAGTGGTCGGGTTGGGTTCATGCCGCTCGTGGGTGGCACCGTGCTTCCAG
>JAYTUG010000618.1:0-3311 GCA_043744695.1 Gemmataceae bacterium | reverse complement strand
TTGGCACCTGATTGGAGTTGGGGCGATTGGGGAATGCGGGTTTCGAGATGGAGTCTATCAGATCAAGCAGCTGGACTGCAAACCATGTACTGCACCCTGGCACACCCCGCGTCGCAAAGTCGGCTTGCATCCGGAAACGACCGCGGGAACAATGCTGCCGGAAATTACCGTCCGAAGGAGTCGAAGAATGATTCTTGCCATTGCCGCCCTGGCTGCACTCGCATGTCCGGTAAATTCCGCACTCGATCTCCACCTCGTGAGATGGGAACAGGCGGCGGCCGAGGTCACCAGCTACTCCGCCAAGTTCGAGCTGACGCGCACTGAGGCAGTGTTTCGGAAAGATCGCAAGTACACTGGTAGCCTTCTGCTACTGAAGCCAACACTATTTCGACTCAGCATCACCGATGCCGTCGACCCAAATAATCACGAAGTCTACATCTACGATGGAAAGAGCATTTTCGCGTACGAATGGTCGGCCAAAACCGTCACTGAGATTCCGCACTCTCATCTCGAGAGTTCCACCCTCGATTTGTTTTTCAACTTCAAATCATCCGACGCGAAGAAGCGTTATCGGATCGAACAGTGGAAAGTCGACGATCAGCACTACCTCTATCTCGATATCAAACCCACCTTGATGAAGGATCAGCAGGATTTCCAGCAGATCCGCATTGCTCTTTACGGACCGGAAGCGAAATCGCCGCTGATTCCGTACTCACCCGCAAAATTCTGGATCGAGCGCGCGAATGGTGACACGGAGCAGTGGAGTTTCAGCGATCAGGCGATGTGCGTGAAAGATGGTGGTAAGGAAATTGGGCCGGAACACTTCCAGTACGAGGAGCCGAAAGGCAAGGGCTGGACTATTCGGAAGGCGCCGATGCTTCCCAAACCTTGATGTGTAAGTTGTGAGGTTGGTATGCTCATCGCAATGGCGGGATTGCCAGGCACGGGGAAAAGCACGATTGCGGCACGCCTCGCTGCCCGACTTGGCGGTGTGGTGCTGTGCAAGGATGTCGTTCGCCAGGCACTCTTCCCGCCGCCCGCTCTCGACTATTCCCGCGAGCAGGACGACCTCGCGCTCCGAGCGATGTACCGTGCCGCCGCGTGCATTCTCAACTCGAGCCGACTTCCCGTGATTCTCGACGGCAGGACATTTTCGAAGTCGTATCAAGTCCGCGACCTCTTCGCCGCCGCGGAAAGAATGGGGCTCATTCCATGCGTCATCGAGTGCATTTGTTCCGATGAAGTGGCGCGCGAACGGATCGAATTGGATGTTCAAACCGGCACGCATCCGGCTGGCAACCGCACGTTCGCGATGTACCTGGAAATGAAAGCCCGAGCGGAGCCGCTGACTGTACCGCGCCTCGTCCTCGATACCGGCAAAGAAGCGTTGGAAAATTGCGTGAGCCGGGCTGGAAGCTACGTCCCGAAGGGTCGTTAACTTCCAAGCGATCGGCCTCCAAGTTCTGGAAATAACCCAAGCTCTGCGAGAAGTTGCCTGAGTTCGACCATGGTTGGCTCATTCATTTGGAGTCGATCAGCAGTGACCCGACCCACAGCTGTGTTGGGTAATAGCTCTCCAAGATCGAGCGTCGACCAAGTGAAGTGTTCTCTCCAAGCGTCCAGCCGCGGATTGAAAAGTCGCGAAGGCTTCCGCGTAGCATGGTCGAAGCCTTCGATAGCAGCCCACTTGTGGGCATTGCAGTGCGGGCAAGCCAGTGCCAGGTTCGATTCGCTGTCCGTTCCTCCGGCCGATACCGGAAAGATGTGATCGATTGGAAAAGTTGCCACCTGACCGCGCATCGGGACGTGGCAATATTCGCACCGGGAAGCGGCGCGGAGGGTGATGGCGAGACGCACCGAGTCGGAGAAGACGCTCACGCGGTGGATCCGAGCTCGGGGCAGACGTTATAAAGCCGCTGGAGGGCCACTTTCGCTTCGAGTTTCTCAATCGACCGTTGTTGCGTGAACGCGAGCCAGGCAAGCAGTTCGTCGTGTTCGGCTGGGGTGAGATCGTCTTTACGTTCACCCAGAAGGAGAATCCGCCGATCGAGTGCGGGGTCGAGTGAATATCCCGCAAGCCGTCGAAGCGCGACAACCGATGTTGTCAGTGCCTGTTCCCAGCCGGGCTCGTTGGTGGTTGGCATAATCATGACGGGCCTCCGAATCGAGTCTCACCGACCATCATACTCTCAGTTCCAATCGCGAACACTCACAATCGGTGTACCCAACCGGTTGCTTGAAGTTCCCGCCGCATTCCCTTCTCCTCAATCCAAAGGCCTTCCTCAACGCACTCGCCAATCTTCACCAAGGTGGGGAATTCTCGGAGCATACGTTCGCCATCCGCTAGTGAGGCGGCGAGGATGAGTTCGAAATCTTCGCCGTCCCCGAGGGCATGTTCCAGCGCGGTCTTGCCGGAAGTGATGCTCAGTTCCACCGCATCTCGCGAAATGGGAATCGACTCGGCCACGAGCACCGCGCCGCAACGGCTTTCTTCGAGGATGTGGTTTAAATCCGCGGCAAGGCCATCGCTGATGTCGATCATCGCGTGCAGGTTCGCGGCCGCGTGCAGTTCGAGTGCCTCCTTTACTCGCGGCGTGAATGTGAGGTGCTTGCCGCGGATGCTTCCGCCGAGAGGCCCGGTGACGAGGAGCCAGTCGCCGGGCTTCGCCCCGGACCGCAACACCGGCCCGCGCTCCGTGGCTTCCCCGAGAAGCGTCACCGAAATGACGAGCGGGCCATCCCAACTGTTCGTGTCGCCGCCGACAATCGGAACGCCAAAGGCTTCGGCAACTTCTCGCAGACCGAGGTGAAGTTCCTCCGCGAGTTGGCGGCCGCCCACCTTTGGCAGCGCCACACTCACCACGGCCGCGGTCGGGATGCCGGCCATCGCCGCGATGTCGCTCAGGTTCACGGCCATGGCTTTGCGGCCCGCCGCTCGCGCCCCCACCTCCGCGATCCAAAAATCCGTTCCATCCATCAGCATGTCGACGGTCACGAGTTGCTGACGAACGGACCCAGTGAGTACGGCGGTGTCGTCGCCGGGGCCGACGAGTACGCGCGAACTGCCGGGCGTTAGAGACCGGATCCAGGAGATGAACGAGAATTCCGATTGCGCTTCAGACATGGAGCTTCCCTCTGCCCCCACTTTACCAAAGCAAAGTCCTAGGGCGATCGGCGGTTCTTCTGTTACCCATTAGGAGGTGCGTAGGGTGGGCGGAGCGAGGCAAGGCTTCAGCCTTGCCGAGTGAGGCCCACGGGCATCGCCGGAGACGCTCCCCGTGGGCCGGCCCGCGACTTGCATTCGCAAGTCG
>JAYTUG010000617.1:0-13052 GCA_043744695.1 Gemmataceae bacterium | reverse complement strand
GATCTGTCGATTCTCGAAACGCAATTGCTCGAACGCATCAACGCCGAGTACGAAGTCGATCGGATCTTTCACCTCGCGGCACTCTTGTCTACGCGGAGCGAGTTCTCCCCGGCACTCGCGCACAAGGTGAACGTCGAAGGCACGTTGAACCTGCTGGAGTTCGCGCAGAAAGAAGGCGAGTCGCACGGCCGGCGCGTGGTGTTTTTTTACCCGTCCAGCATCGCGGCGTACGGGTTGCCCGATTTGCCCACCAAAGCCGCGGCGGGCCGCGTGGCCGAGGATTCGTTCAACGTGCCGACCACGATGTACGGCGCGAACAAGCTCTACTGCGAGCACCTCGGCCGCTACTTCGGGCAGCACTACAAGCAACTCGCGGCCGGCCCGCCCAGCGGCAAAGTAGACTTTCGGTGCATTCGCTTTCCGGGGCTGATCTCGGCGGAAACGATGCCCAGCGGCGGCACTTCGGACTACGCCTCCGAGATGATCCATGCCGCCGCGGATCGGAAGCCTTATACGTGCTTCGTGCGGCCGGACACGCGCATCCCGTTCATGACGATGCCGGATGCCATCGACGCGATCGTTCGGTTGGTGCGTTCGCCGCGCGATGCCCTTTCGCGGACGGTGTACAACATCGGGGCGTTCGCGCCGTTCGCGCCGACCGCGGCGGAGGTGGAAGCGATCGTGCGAAACGCCTTCCCCCAGGCGGTGATCGCGACGGAGGTCGATGAGAAGCGTCAGAGCATTGTGGATTCGTGGCCGGCAGACGTGGACGACTCCGCGGCTCGCCGCGATTGGGGCCACGCTCCGGCCCACGACCTCGCCACCGCCTTCAGCGAGTACCTGATTCCGAGCATCCGCAAGCAGTACGCCTGAGCGTTGTTGTTTTTTATTTCGGGCGATGCAGTCGAATTTGCCTTGAAAACAAGCGTTTTGCAGGGTTGGCTCCCGGCCAGGCTGGCCGAGCGCGAACGGCAATTCGCCGCAACTCGATTCATCGTGGGAACCTCCAGCGAGGGATCGCTTGGCCAGACTGGCCAAGCTCGGACGTTGCCGTTGAAAGCCGGGAGAAAATCCGCAATTGGTTCGGAGCAGCGAAAGGAAACGATTCAAAGCCTGACATCCCGTTCGTGGAAGTCCAACCGGTTTTTTGTCGGTCGGCTACCTAGCCAGAAGCAGGCTTGCCGGCGGTCGATGTTCAGGAAAGGTTACCGCCGACAAGCCGGCGGCTATAGCAGCTGAATTTACCGTCCCAGCTTCGCGCCGTCGAGAATCTTCTGCACGCGGTCGCGGTAGTCGGCGGGTAGCTTTTCCACCGATTCCGCGGTCACCTTCTTCTCGCCGTCCTTGACTTCGATCTTCGTCGGCACGGCCTTGCCGTCACTCACGGTTCCTTCGAGGAAGAACTTCACGCCGTCTTCCTCTGCGTCGATGGTGAACTTGCCGTCTTGCACCTTCACCGAGACGCTTTTCGACTTTTGCAAGCCGGGCAACTCGAGTTGCGGGGGCAGCAGCGGAATGGCGCCAAAAGGAGCGGGAAGCAAGGGCAGCAACAGCGGATCGACTTCGAGCAACGGAACGTCGCGGCCACCACGGCGATCCGGCATCGGATCTGCCAGCAAGATGCCCTTGGCTTCGCCCTTCTTACCCTTGCGGAAGTAAACGACATCCACCTTCTCACCGGCCTTCATGGCGAAGACAGTGCGAATGAACTCGTTCGGGTCGTCGTTCACGGGCTTGCCCGCGAACTCGGTGATGATGTCGTTCGCCTTCAACCCGGCTTTCTCGGCCGCGGAATCGGGCACGACCTCGGCCACGAGTACGCCGCGACCGGCGGGCAGGTCGATCTGATCGGCGAGGGCCGCGGGCACCTTCTCCAGGCGCACGCCGAGGCGGCTACCGTTCCCACGGGCCAGCGGTCGCACGTTCACAATCGGAGGCGGAAGCAAGAGACCGCCGCCGCGAACGCCCATGAGTTCGCGGGCTCGTTTGAGCAGTTCGTCGGCCTTGGCCGGATCCTCGGCGCGGAGGATCGCCGCCTTTAGCATGAGTTCCTGAGCCTTCTGCATGGCTTCGAGATTGAGCGGGTCGAGCGCGGGCAGCGGGATCGGATTGGGGAACGGTTGCGGCCGAAAACCGGGATTGCGGCCCGGATCGAACGCCGGCGGAGTGGGCGGTTCCTCCACGGGCTTCGGCTTCACCCAGGCCTTGCCGGCGAGTGCCTTCTCCAGCGATTCGAGATGCTTGCGAATTTCCTCGACGTTCTCGCCTTTCTTCGCGGCTTCCTCCACGGCCTTGCGAAGATCGGCCAACTCGGGCGGTGCCCCAAGCCGCACGTCCTTCGGGTCGTAGGCGGGCTTCTTGTCCTCGGCCTTGGCGGATTCCTTCTTGTCGTCGGCTCGGGTGAAACCCGAACCCGACAACACCAGCGCGAACGCAGCGACGGCTGCGAGGCGGCTTCGGTTCGGCATCATGTTTTGGTTCTCCAGTGCGCGGTGAGCGCCTGCTTCCTATTATTCTGATAGCGAGCCGTCCACGCAACCGAACTTTCTTCCTTGATTTCACCTTTTCGTGTTTGTGAGAACGGGCACCCTGCGATTCGCCACGACGCCGTCCATTACCGAGCATCGACATGACCATTGGCGAACTTCGGTCTCTTCTCGCACAGGCTCCGGATGCGGGGTTGCACCTCATGTTGCCGGGAGGCGAGTTCGTGCCGGCGCACTTCCACGTCACGGAGGTGGGCCGCGTCCAGAAAGACTTTATCGATTGCGGCGGGACCATGCGTTCCACCGCGAGCTGCTTACTGCAAGTGTGGATCGCCCAAGACGTGGATCATCGGCTGACGACGACCAAACTCGCGGCCATTCTCAAGCTCGCGGCTCCGATGTTGAAGTCGGACGAACTGCCGGTCGAAATCGAATACGAGCGCGAGACCGTATCGCAGTTCCCGATTGCGGCGGGCGAACTCACGCCTGCTGGGGTGCTGTTGATTCTCGGCACCAAGCACACGGAATGCCTGGCTCCGGATCAGTGCGGAGTTCCCGTGGTCGATTCGGCCTGTGCTCCCGGCGCGGGCTGTTGTTAGCCCGAGGTTTCACTTCGCTTCTGCTCGATACCAGTCGAGCGTTTGCCGTAAGCCTTCCTCGAAAGACACACTCGGGTCGAATCCGAGATCGCGGCGGATGCGGTCGATCTTGGCGCGTGAGTGGCGCACGTCGCCGGCGCGAACGGGGCCGTGAACGGGCTCGGCGTTCGTGCCGAGCAATTTGTTCAGCACCGCGATGAGATCGAGCAGCGTGACGCTCCGGCCCGTTCCCACGTTGTAAATCTGCCCCGAAATTCCCGGCACCTCGGCAGCCAAAATCAGTGCCTTCGCCACGTCGGTGACGGAGACGAAGTCGCGCGATTGGAGCCCGTCGCCGTGAACGGTGGGCGTGCGGCCCGCCGTGAGCAGGGCCGTGAAGATGGCGATGACGCCCGAGTACGGGCTGTCCGCGCGCTGGCGCGGGCCGAAGACGTTGAAGAACCGCAACCGCACCGTTTCGAGCGGGTAGACTGCCGCGAAGGACTGGCAGTAGAACTCGCCGGCGAGCTTCGCGGCGGCGTAAGGCGAGAGGGCGCAAAGTGGCGTGGCCTCATCCTGGCCGGCGGGGTCGTCCGCGCCGCCGTAAGCGCTCGCACTCCCGGCGTAGACCAAGCGGCGAACGCCGGTCCTGCGAGAGGCGTTTAGCACGTTCAAGGTACCGGTCGCGTTGATGGCGTGATTGAGAATCGGATCCTCGACGCTCTTCGCGACGGAAGCTAACGCACCGAGGTGGAAGACGACGTCGCAACCGGCGACGGCGCGATCCACGGCGGCGGCATCGATTAACGATCCTTCCACGATTTCGGGTGCCGGCGCGATGTGCCCGAGATTCTCGCGATGGCCGGTGCTGAAGTCGTCGAACACGCGGACTCGTCGGCCCGCCGCCGTCAGCGCTTCGACCAGATGCGAACCGATGAACCCCGCGCCGCCCGTCACGAGACAAGTCCCAGGCATCAGTATTTGCTCCCGCTATGAAGGGCGTCGTTCGGTGATGATGTAGATCGCCAGGGCTCTTCGGCGATCCAGTTCCGGAATTGAGGCATCGTCCGCGGTCTTTTTGATCCACTCCGTCGTGGCCTTGCGCTCTTCTTCGTTCAGCAAAACATCGCTGCCGACCATGAGCAATGCTCGTTCCCGCAGTTCTGGGAGGGTGGCAACCGCGAGCGAGGCACACGCCTGCATGCGCCAGGCTCGGACGATTCGATTGATCCGCCGATGGACCAACTTGCGAATTCCGAGATAAAGCGCTTCGAGTCCGAGGGGCACATCGTTCGGGAGCGTCGCGAACTTGAGGCGGATCAGCGCCGTGTAACCTGCGCCAGCCAAAAGTGCGCCAAACCACTCGTTGACATCTTTGAAGTACAGCGGCTTCAGGATGAAGTACAGAAATCCCGCGAGCACTCCATTCGCGGCGATGAAGCCCCACCACCAGGAACGAAGCCTCAGCCACGGACCCCAATCCAGAGCATGTGGAGGTTCATCGAAAACCCCATCGAGATCCAGGTAGGTGAGAACGCCAGCGACAAGGCCGGCGACGATGAGGGGAAGGGGCGATTCCACGTTCGGCCTCAGACGATCTCATCGGAAACGATTTCAACGTACTTCGGTTTCTCACCCGTGAACAAACTCATCAACCGCCCCTGGGACAATCGAGCGACGCTGCCCACGGACGGCGTACCCTTAACCGGATCGAGCGCTCGCACGATCGCCTGGCCTTGGTTCGTCATTTCGAAGACTTCCTCAGGTGCCGGAGAGTCTACTTGCCACGAGCTTACCAACTTGGCTTGCTTGAGGGCCGCTAGCGTGGCCTTGACCTCGGCCAGTGGAAGCAGGCCGCTGACGGCAATCTCGGTCGGGGATGCCTCGACAATGCGCTCGTTCAAGGCGCGAAGGACGACTGCCTGTCGCGGAGTCAGTGTGTATCGCTCGGCCATCGCTCCCTCCCCAGATTACTTTCCTTCGCGCGGTCCACCTCATTCTAGCAGAACGGTCTCTCCGTACGAAGTGGATCCGAAAATGAAACCACCCGGTCGATTCGACCGGGTGGAGAGTGCTTTTGCTCAGTCGCGCTTACTTCCCAGGAGCCGGAACGGTCGGCACCACGGGCAGCGGCTTCGGCACGGGGCCGTCGCTTCCGGTCGTCTTCGGAGTCACGACGGGAGGGGCTACGATCGGCGAGGATCGCAGCGGCGCATCCGTAAGGCCCACGCCCTGGTACGGGATCGGGCAGACGTTCTCCCAGCGGTGCCATTGAGTCTGGAAGTAGCCGAAGCACGCGCCGGGGCAGAGGGTCGTCTGGTACGGCGTGCAGGTCTTGTGGTGGTGGAAGAGCGACTTGTGAACTTTGGAACACGAATCGCAGGCGACTGCGGCGCTGTTGCAGGTCGCACAGCCGCGGTATTCGCCTACCATCGTGGGAGCGGCGGATGCGGCACCGGGCTGGTCCGCGGCGCGAGCCACACCCGAGAACCCGAGGGCGGTGATCGCCACCGCAACGGGCAGCGAGAACAAACGTAGGATCGATCCGAGCGTCATCGCAAAGACTCCTTTCAAGGGTCGAAAAGGTGCAGTCCGTACACCCAATTGAACTATTTGCGCGGTCCACCAACCGGGATGCCGGTGCCGGCGGTGCGCGGAGCATTCGCTCCGGCGGCTCCGCCCGCGGCTCCGGCACCGGCACCGATTCCACTCCCCGATCCGCCCATCAGGTATCCGATGCCGGCGGTGCGAGAGCCTAAGCCGCCACCCATCGTGCCGCCGCCGCCACCGCCTCCACCGTACCAGTGGCCGAGGTTGTTGAATACGGCCGGGTGGCCCGTCGCCGGGAAGTTTGGATTCACGCCGGTGGCGAGGAACGACTGGAGGTTCGTGATGTTCTGGTTGAAGCTGGTGAGTTGGTTTTGAAGCTGGAGGTTCTGCTGCTGGAGCAGTCCGTTGTTGTTGCCGCCGTAGTTGCCGAAGCCGCCGTAGCCGAAGTTGCCGTAGCCTCCGCCACCGTAGCCGCCACCGCCTCCGAAGCCATAGTAGCCGCCGCCCGGAGAGACGAGGCTGCTGTACGACGAGAACGTGGGCCGGCGCGGCGGAGCGATCGGCTGGGCATTCGCCTGCTCCGCGGCAAATCCGAGCAAGGCGAGGATCGCAATCGAGGCTTTGTGCTGAAACGTCATTTGGCGGCTCCGGTCGGGATGGGGCTTTCCTCCATCCTACTCGTGGAATGGGGAGGCCGCGAGCACTTCCCTCCACTTCCAATGAGATCGGCGGCGGTGAGCCCTGGAAGTAGGCTCACCGCCGCCGAAGTGGTTTCCACTCGGGGGCGCAGGCCGCACCCCGAGTACATTCATCACGATCGTCAGTTCCCGAGCGGAATGATCGGCGTCACACCGCCTCCGCCGATGCCACTGCTCGTACCGGATCGGCTCAGCGGAGTGGCCGCGAAGCGAAGGGTGTTGTAAGCACTGGCTCCGTAGATCGCGATGCCGAGGGTCCGCTGGATCGGGGCCAGCGTGCGAGCGTACATCGTGTCGAAGGTGGTGAGCGGTTGACCCATGATGAAGATGCGGTCGCCGGGCAGAAGCTGGAAGTTGGTCTTCACTTCGCCCCGCATCGTGATGCCGCACCAATCGACGGGGAGAATCTGGACGTTGCCGCAATCGGTCGGGGCCGGGCGAGCCACCCACAACTTCTTGCTGGAGACGGACGAGAGCCCGCCCACGTTCGCCACGGCATCCAGCACGGTTTCATTACCCGTGTGCGGAAGCCTCACGACCTGCTGGCCCGACCCCGCGAAATCCGTGATGACGTAGTAGTATTTGCTGTTGAAGGCATACACGCCCACCGTCACTTCCGGCCGGTAGAGGTACTTGGCGAGGTGGCTTTCGATGGCGGCTTTGGCCTGGGCCTTGGTCATGCCCGCGACGTAGACGCTGCCGTAGTTGCCGAGTTCGACGGTGCCGTCCGGGCCGACCATGTGCTGGCCGCCGATCTGCTGCACGCCCCGCGATTGAGCCAGCGACACGGTCATTTCCGCGCCCTTGGCGAACATCCGGATCTTGTTCTGAAGGATGCGCTGAATCTCTTCGGTGGTCAGATCCGTCACGCGGAGTTGGCCGCCGTAAGCGGGGCCGAGGTTGATGGTCCCATCCGGATCGACGGGGTAGAGCCCGTTGATCGGGTCGGTTTCAAACACGTTCTTGCCGCTGACGTACAGCACGTCCTGCGGTTCGACGCGATAAGGCGGCAGCGGGATCATTCGCACGGCATCGATGAGCAGAATGTCCGGCGTCTCGATGACGTAGGGCGGCAGGCTGACCTTATTCAGTTCCTTCGGGACGGGTGTGTCCGGAAGGCAGCACGGATCGAATTTCGGGGGTTTGCAGCACTTGTGACCCATCGGCAGGCTTTGGCAACCCGAGCTGCCGGCGGCAGCGAGAAGGGCGATGACCAGGCCGGCCGCGAGCCGCCGCCAAGAGTCGTCGCGGACCATTGCATCTCTCCTCGTTCCTGGAAACAGACAACGCATCGGGCGACCGCGCATTCTCCGGCCTTCCCGTACTATCCTGTCTAATCGGCTTCTCCGGCTTCCCAGTGCAATCAAAATCCCCCCGACTCCCCGGGAAATCCCGGAACCGGGTAGAACCTGCAGAATCCGCAAAGAGCCACGCCTCGCGAAGCGACCCCGGTTGAACCCGAACGCCCTTTCCCGTTTGATAACACCATGCTCCGCGCCACCATCCCGCTCCTTCTGCTCGTCGGCTTCCCACTCGCGGCGGTCGCGCACCCACTGCCGAACACGCACTACGATCGCACCGTCGCCATCCGCTTCACTCCGGACAGCGTCGTTGTAAAGTACGCGCTCGAAGTGAGCCAACTCACGATCTTCCTCGATGGGGCGAAGCTCTTTACGCCGGACGAGATCGCGAACCTGGACAAAACGTCGCGCGGGTTCAGCACCGCCTATGCGAAGAAGATCGCGCCGGAGATCGCCCGCGACTTCCACGCCACCGCGGATGGTAGGCCGCTGGAGTTCCATACTCAGGCCATCGACGTCGAGCCCGGCGAGCACCCGAGGTTCCATTTCACGTTCAAGGCCGACTGGCCGGCTGGGGGAAGGAAGCGAGCGTTCGCGTTTGAAGATACGTCCTTCGAGGGGAAGCCGGGGTTACTGGCGCTCACGCTGCCCGATGCCGCCAGCGACACGACGAGCGGCGTCGCTCTCGATGATGCCGTCGAACCCGACCCGCGCTGGCGAACCAAACCCGCCATCGACCTGACGCCCCAACAGGCGATCGAGCTTCGGAAAGCCTCGGGCACCGTGACGCTGCCCAAGGCGATCGGGATCGTCGAGAAGCCTCACGAGCCGGAAGCACCAACCGTCACCGAGGGCGAACGTCCGTCGCTGGCGTCCGATCTCTTCCACCGCGGCCTGCCGGCACTCTTCGACTCCACCTACGGCCTCGGCATCCTGCTGCTCGCGGCGTTCCTCTTCGGCGCGGCTCACGCTTTCACCCCAGGCCACGGCAAGACCCTCGTCGCCGCTTATCTCGTGGGCGAACGCGGCACGATCGGGCACGCGATCATCCTCGCGGTGGCCACCACCGTGGCTCACACCGGCTCCGTGATCGTCGTCGCGATGGTACTCTGGTCCGCCTACGGCAACGATGTCCCCGGCTCGACGCAGGGCATCTTGCAGTTCGCCGGCGGCCTGCTAGTTGCGGGCGTCGGTGCCTGGCTTCTGATGCGGCGAGTCGTCGGCAAGGCCGATCACTTCCACCTGTTCGGAGACCACCATCACCACGGCGATGGCGGGCATCACCACCACCATCACCCTGGGAGCGCGGCCGTCCCGGCGGCTTCGAATTCAACGGCCAGTTGGACGCGCCTCCTGCTCATGGGCCTCGGGGGCGGCTTGATCCCGTGTTGGGATGCCGTACTGCTCTTGCTCGCGGCGACGGCCCTCAACCGCGTCGACTTCGCGATCCCGCTGCTCTTCGCGTTCAGTGCCGGCCTCGGTGCCGTACTCGTGCTCCTCGGCGTCGGCGTGGTGTATGCCCACAAGGCCGGCGCGATGCGCTTCAGCGAGAGCCGCTGGTTCAAACTGCTGCCGATGGTGAGCGCGGCTCTGCTCTTGGGAATTGGTCTCTGGTTGTGCCGCGAAGGGCTTCAAGCTGCCGTGAAGTAGTTCCAGGTGACAAGTTGAGCAATCGACTTTGGAACCTCGAATTTGGAACTTGGAACTCCGAAGATGCAAGTCGTCGAACTCGAAGCCCGCCACGTTCGCATCCCGCTCCGGCGCAAAGTGACGCACGCCAGTCACACGCGCACCGAGACCGACAACGTCGTCGTACGATGCGTGCTTTCGGATGGCAGCGTCGGCTTTGGGGAAGGCGTGCCCCGCGACTACGTCACCGGCGAGACCATCGAATCCTGCCTCGACCTGCTCAAACGCAGCGGCCTCGCTCAACAGCTTTCTCCCTGCGAAGACTTCCTCGCGGCAATTCACCTCGCCGAGAACTTGAAGCTTGCTCCGACGCCCGGCGACGAGCGCCTCATTCGAGGCAATGCCGCGCGTTGTGCCCTGGAACTGGCCGTACTCGATGCTTATGGCCGATCCTTCGGCGAACCGCTGATGAACGTCGTGCGGATGCTCGCGCCGGAACTTTACGAGCCGCGCGACCGCGTCCAATACAGCGGCGTGATCGGCAACCCCAAAGGCTGGAAGGGCCGCGTCTACCCGCTCGTCTACCGTCTCGCGGGGTTCAAACAGGTGAAGCTGAAAGTCGGCATCCCGGACACGGACGACGTGAAGCGAACCAAGCGCACGCGCCGCTGGCTGGGCCGGTCCATCGACCTGCGCCTCGACGCGAACGAAGCCTGGAGTGCCGCCGAGGCCGTGGATCGCATTCGCGTTCTCGAACCGTTCGGCATCACGAGCGTCGAGCAGCCCGTTTCGCACGAAGAGGTCGCGGCCCTGGCCGAGATTCGCAAGCAGGTGCAGACGCCGATCATGCTCGATGAATCGCTGTGCGGCGAAGTCGATGCCGAACGAGCGGTTCGCGGCGGCTGGTGCGATCTGTTCAACCTGCGGCTCTCGAAGTGCGGCGGGTTCATCCCGAGCTTGCGACTCGCCCAAATGGCCAAGCGGCACGGGCTCGGTTATCAACTCGGTTGCCAGGTCGGCGAGACGGCGATCCTCTCCGCCGCCGGTCGCCACTTCGCCGCAAGCGTGAAGGACATCCGCTACGTCGAAGGCTCCTACGACCGGCATCTGGTCTGGGAGTCGCTCTCGAAGGAAGACCTCACGTTTCGCCGCGGCGGCTGGGCTCCGGCCCTCGTCGGCTCCGGTCTCGGCGTCGGCATCGACCCGGCCCGCGTGGACTGGGTGACGAAACGCAAGGAGAACTTGCTTGGGTGAAGTGGCTCCCGAACCGCTCGCGGCTTCGCGACTGCGCACGTTTCGCGCCTCGGATGGCTACGCCTTCTACGTGCGCCACTACATGCCGACCGGCACCCCGAAGGCGCGGCTCGTCTTCGTTCACGGCATCCGCAGCCACGGTGGGTGGTACGCGCGTTCGTGCCGAAAGCTGGCCGAGGCCGGGTTCGAAGTCTACTTCCTCGATCGTCGCGGCGGCGGGCTGAATACGGCGCATCGCGGCGACGCGCCGAGCTATCGCCGGTTGCTCGACGACGTCTCCGAATTCGTGCAGAATCTGCGAACCGTACGCGGCTACTTGCCCATCGTGCTTTGCGGCATCTCGTGGGGTGGGAAGCTCGCGGCGGGCATTCCTCATCGGAAGCCCGGCCTCGTCGATGGCCTCGTGCTGCTTTGCCCCGGGCTCGTGCCGAAGGTCGCGCCGCCGTTCGCGAGCCGGATGCGAATCGCGATCGCCCGCGTCCTCCGCCCGTGGAAGTTCTTCCCAATTCCCTTGAACGAACCGGACCTCTTTACCGCGTCTGCCGAGTGGCAACAATTCATCGCCGAGGAACCGCACGGCCTGAGGCAAGCGACCGCCCGCTTCCTGTTCAGCAGCTTCTCACTGGACATTTATTTGAAGCGAGCCGCGAAGCGCGTGAGCGTGCCGACCCTCCTCATGCTCGGCGAGCAGGACCGCATTATCAGCAATCGCGAAACGCGGAAGTACGCCGGCCGCTTCGACACCGCGACGAGCATCATCGACTATCCGGGGGCTCACCACACGCTGGAGTTTGAAGCCGAGTCGCATCCCTGGCTCGACGACCTGATCGGCTGGCTCGAGCGGCGAATCCTCCAGTAGGTTGTTCCTCCGTCGAACCCGATCGGTTATACTCCCACCACCTGCTGCACACTCCGCCTGCCACGGTTCCAGGAACCGATCATGCCTATCCGAACGTTCCTTGTCGCTGCTCTCATCGCATCGGGGGGCTCATTCGCCACTTGTGCTGAGCCGCTCGCGGCGCAAATCGATCAACGCATCGAAACGGTCGCCAAGGCCGAGAACGTGCCGCTCGCACCGGTGGCCGACGATGCCGAGTTCCTGCGCCGCGTGCATCTCGATTTCGCCGGGACCATTCCCACGGCAGACGCGGCACGCAAGTTCCTCGCGGACGCCGACCCGAGGAAGCGCGAGAAGCTCATCGACCGGCTCCTCGCCGCTCCGGAATACTCCACCCGCATGGCCGACCTCTTCAACGTCGTGCTGATGGAACGGCTCGGCGAGAACCCCGATTGGACCAAGTACCTGCGAGCCGCCTTCGACAAGAACAAGCCGTGGGACAAGATGGCCCGCGAGATGCTCCGCGCCGATGCCAAGGATGTCGAGAACCTCGGAGCGTCGTTCTTCCTGGCGAAACGGCTCGAGAACTACGGGCAGAACCCCGTCGATTACTCGGGCCTCACCCGCGATGTCGGCCGCTTGTTCATCGGCAAAAACTTCCAGTGCTGCGAGTGCCACGACCACCTCTTCGTCGAGGAGTACAAGCAGCAGCACTTCCAGGGGCTGCACACGTTCTTCAAGAGCGCGGTGCTGGTGAACGCCGCCAAATTGCAAGTCGGCGAGAAGCCGCTCGGCGAGAAGACGAGCTTCGCCTCCGTGTTCACGAAAGTGATGATGAGCACCGGCCCCGCGCTCCCCGGCCTGATGATGCTGGAGTTGCCGGTGTTTCCGAAAGGCATGGAGTTCGCCGAGCCGCCCAACAAGCAGACGGGTTCGCCCGGCGTGCCGAAGTTTAGCACGCTGGCGGCCATCAGCGAACAGTTGCCGAAGGCGAGCAACAAGGACTTCGCGCGGAACATGGCGAACCGGCTCTGGTTCGCGCTCATGGGCCGCGGCATCGTCCATCCGCTCGACATGCACCACTCCAAGAACCTCGGCTCGCATCCGGAACTGCTCGACGTACTGGCCACCGAGTTCGCGACCCACAACTTCGACATCAAGTGGCTGCTCCGCGAGATCGCACTTTCAAAAGCGTATCAGCGGTCGAGCCTGCTCGTGGGGAAGGAGTCGCCCGATCCGCGATACTTCGCGACGGCCTTGGAACGAAGACTGACGGCCGACCAACTCTTGCAATGCGTGGTCATCGCGACGGGTGCCGATGCAAAGACGGCGGAGGCGTTGCGGCCGAAATTCGTGAAGGCCTTCGCCAACCAGCCGCGCGAACCAGAAGACGAGATCGCACCTTCGCTCAAGGCGGCTCTCTTCGTGCTTCACGATGAAGCCGTACTCGCTTTGATGAAACCGATGCCGGGGAACTTGGTGGAACGGCTCTCAAAGTTGCCGGCTGAGAATGTTGCCGAGGAGTTGTACCTGGCGATCCTGACGCGGAGGCCAACTGTGGAGGAAACCGCGACCGTGGCGAAAGTGCTGAAGAAGGATCCGAAGGCGCTCGGCCGCTTGGCCTGGGCGCTGATCGCGTCGATGGAGTTCGGAGTGAGCCACTAAGGTCTTTGCCGCTGGCGGATTCGCGATTGCGCCGTTAGGCGCAATCGCGAAGC
>JAYTUG010000616.1:0-3312 GCA_043744695.1 Gemmataceae bacterium | reverse complement strand
TGTGATCGTGGCCGAGGCACCCGATTTGCCCGGCTGCTTGACGCAGGCACCGAGTTTCGAGGAGGCTCGGGAAAATCTCCTCGATGCCATTCAAGTCTGGCTGATGTCTGGCTTGCGGAGCGGAGAAGATCCGCCGGTGGTCAACGGTTGCCGTTTGGCAATTACTGCGTCGCCACGGAGGTCCGGGCATGCCAAGCCTCAACCCCGTATCGAGGCGTGAACTTGTGCGGAAGATGAAAGCCCTGGACTTTGAAGGACCGTTCCCTGGAGGAAAACACCAGTGGATGCGTCGGGGCGGGTTACGAGTGACGATCCCAAACCCCCACTCCGGCGAGATTGACCCCGGGCTCATTCGACGAATCCTGCGCCAAGCCGGCATCACGCTCGATGAATGGACCTGTGCTTGAGCGGAGTTAGCTGGCTTCGGGCGATTTCAGTCCGAGGGCTTCGACGCGTCTCAAGAGTCGCGTTCGCCAGATGCCGAGCAGCTCGGCGGCCTTGGTGGCGTTGCCGTTCGACTTCGCGAGTGCGCGCAGGATCAGCCGTTTCTCCACGGCTTCGAGCGTGGCGTCGAGCTTCAGGTCGGGCTGCGGTGCGGGCTTCACAATGCCCAGCCGTTCGCGGAGTGCGCGAGGCAGGTGATCGCGCTGAATGGAGCCTTCACCCGCCGCGGTTGCAGCCTCGCCCAATATCAGAGCGAGTTCCCGCAAGTTGCCCGGCCAAGCGTGAGCTTGCAGCACCACCATCGCGGCCGGCACGATGAGTTTGCCCTCGTGCCGTGCGAGCAAATCGGCGACCAGTCGCGGCAGGTCTTCGATACGATCTCGGAGCGGCGGGATCGGCACTTCCAAGGCCGAGAGTGCCGTGTGAAATTCCGACAGCAAGGATCCGTCCTTCACGGCCTCCCGTGCCGAGCGAGTCGAGCCGCAAATCAAGCGGACGCCCGATTCGCTTTCCGCATACTCGTCGACGAACCGCTGCTGCAAATCGCGTGGAAGCCTGGCCGGTTCCTTCAAATAAATCGTGCCGAGCCGATCCGAACCGGCGAGCCCGCCGTGGCCCCAAAGCAAACTCTCGATGAGGTAAGGCTGAAGGCCACCGCAGTCGAGCGAGACGAAAGCCCGCTCGCGCCGAGCACTGGCCCGATGGATGATTCGGGCAGTCGTCTCTTTTCCCGAGCCGGGTTCTCCGACGATCCAAACGGGAGTGGTCGCGCTTGCGGCGAGGCGCACTTGGGAAAGAAACCTGCGAACGGCGACGGACTCTCCACCGAGCCGATCGAGCGTGAAGTGCGCGGAGTGCTTTTCGCGCAGGACCATGAGTTCCGGCGGGATCTTTCGCGCTGCGGCCGGGACCGCTTCACCCACGACTTCGATGAACCCGACGAAGCCGATGGGGCCTTCGGTGGAACGGAGCGGGAGGAAGGTGATGTCCCACCAGGGCGGGCCGCCGCGATGTTGAGGCGCGGGCCGACGAGATTTCGCGGTTTGGCCCGCGAGTACCTCGGGTGTCGGGGCGAGTGCCGATGCCAGCGGCGTACTCGTTCGCCGGGTCGTGCAAACCATTCCGAGCACATCCGCCAATTTTCGACCGGTGAGCGATTCCCAGGCCGCATTCGCGAACCGCAGCCGTCGGGCTTTTCCCAGTACGAAGATCGGGGTACTCGCCTGCTGGAAGAAGGCGCGCCAAGCGAACGACGCCGAACCCTCGGGCCGGCCTTTTTTCGGTGTTTTGGAAGGCTTTTCAGACATGGCAGAGCTATTGTACCGCGCCAGTGTCTCAGGCAAGTCGTGCGTCATATCCCATGCAATCGCATTCCGCGTTGCAGGCGTTACAAGCTCCCATCACCCCTCAGCTGAAAGCATTCACATCAAGCCGTGGGATCGCGTTTTGATTTGACATGCTCACCCCACGACCTACGGTTGTTGAGGCTGCACCAAAAGGATATCTCGCCCGAGTGCGCACCGGACCGATGCCGCAAGCCGCCGCCCCCTTTGTGAGTTCCTTTATGGCGAACCCGAACTCGCCCGACCCCACCCCTTCGATGTCCTCGGCCGAGTTGCGCCGCCGGCTGCTGGCCTCGACGCCGCCGCCCGCGCCCGAACCTGCCGAGGCCATCAGGACGAAGCCCGGTTGGGGCACTCAAGATCTGCTTTCGCGATTGCGGATGCCCGGGGGAAACGGCGGCTCCGCCGTCATCGGCATGCCGGCCGCACGAGCGGTACAACCCTACGTACCGGAACCCGATCCCAGCGTGCCGATTCGTCCCTCCGTCACGCGGCGCACTCCGCCACCAGTCGGACGCAATTCGGGGATCGAACCGGGCAGCGCCATCGCCGGGGCGCTCAACACTCTGGCCAGCATCAGCGATTCCAATCGCATCTCGGCCGACGATTCGCCGATGGCCGAGATCCAACGACTGCGCGCGGAGAATAAGGAATTTCGCCACCTCCTCGACGAGATGAAGCCGCTCCTCAATGAAGCGAGCGAAATCGAGCAGCAGTTCGGCTCGAAGGAAGCTGAGTTCGCGGCCGCGGTTCAAGCACGCGATGCGCAGATCGAAGAACTCAGCACGCATCTGGGTGCCATTGAAGATCAGATCGCGAAGGGAGAACTCGCTGCGCCGCCGCCGCTTGCCAAGACCCGCAGCGAACTCGAAGAGTGGAACGACGAATTGGAGAAGGAAAGCTCGAAGCTGAACCAAGAACGCAAGCGGATGGACGACGATCGCCGGCAGTTGCAGGAAGACGAGGAAGGCCTCGAAAAGCAGATGCGCGATATGGAAGTGTCGATGGCTCGCGAACGGGCCATGCTCGCCCGGCAGGAGACGGAACTCAAGCGGCTCAGCGCCGAGATTCAACACGAACTCGACATCCTTCAGCGCGGGGATGCGGGCCTGCGGGAACAGATGGTCAAGTTCCGACGCCGCGCTCAGGAAGTGATGACGAAGCAACCGCCCACCGGACGCCGTTAAGCGAGCAGTTCGACCGCGACAAATCGCATGGCCGCATCATTCACTTCTGGGTGTGGCAACGATTCTTGGAGTTTGAGGGAGGGCGACCGATGACTCCGATGCGAGCCGGAAGCGTGAGCGACGGTGAATTTCCACTCCGGCGCTAGCGATCATAAATTCCGTCGCTCACGCTTCCGGCTCCTGAAAACGCCAATCTCTCAATGGAACTCCAAGAATGGTTGCCGCACCCTGCTCTTCTGGGGGTGTGCCAACCATCCTTGGAGTTTCCCAGATCGACTTACTGGATGAAGGCTTCCTCACCGGTGGAAGCGTGAGGTGAGGTCGAGAATGACCTCGGA
>JAYTUG010000615.1:0-13108 GCA_043744695.1 Gemmataceae bacterium | reverse complement strand
ACAAGAAGCGGTGGGTCGATTTCATGATGCGGTTCGAGTTGGGGCTGGAGGAGCCGGACCCGAAGCGGGCCAGGAACAGCGCCCTGACCATCGCCCTGGCGTACATCGCCGGGGGCATGGTCCCGCTGGCCCCGTACTTCTTCCTCCGCTCGGTCCACTCGGCCCTGCTGGCTTCGGTCGGCGTGACGCTGCTGGCGCTGCTCGTGTTCGGCTATGTGAAAGGCCGGTTCACGACGGCCAAGCCGTTCCGCAGTGCGTGGCAAACGGTCGTCGTGGGCGGGCTGGCGGCGACGGCGGCGTTCGTCATTGCGAAGGCCATCGGGTGACGGCGAAGTGGTTTCTTTGGCTGAGGAAATTCCATCATGGCGATTGACCCCATATGCGGCATGACAGTCGATGAAGCGACCGCCCGCCGTGCCGAGCGGGACGGCACGACCGTCTACTTTTGCAGCGAGCATTGCCGCCAAAAGTTCCTGGCCGGGACGACGGAAGCAGGGCCGGAGCCGTCCACCCTCGCTCCCGCCCGGCAAGGGGCCGCACCGAAGGCGCAGCAGACGGCGGGAAAGTACGTCTGCCCGATGCACCCGGAAGTGGAGAGCGACAAGCCGGGCGATTGCCCGAAGTGCGGCATGGCCCTGGAACCGTCCCGCCCTGCGGCCCAAAAGCAGAAGGTCATTTACACCTGTCCGATGCACCCGGAGGTCGAACGGGACGGCCCCGGCACATGCCCGAAGTGCGGCATGGCCCTGGAACCGAAGACCGTCCAGCCGGGTCACGAGGAGGACGACTCCGAACTGCGAAGCATGACTCGCCGGTTTCGGGTCGGCCTCGTGCTGACCGTTCCGGTGCTGCTGCTGGCGATGTTGCCGATGCTCGGCCTTCCCGTGGACCGTTGGCTGGGGGCCGAGTTGCTCCCCTGGCTGCAACTCGTCCTCAGTACGCCGGTGGTGCTGTGGGGCGGCTGGCCGTTCTTCGAGCGGGGATGGCGATCCGTCGTCACCCGCAACCTGAATATGTTCACGCTGATCGCCGTCGGCACGGGGGCGGCGTACCTGTACAGCCTCGTCGCCGTGCTGTTCCCGTCCCTCATCCCGGATGCCTTCCGGCATCAGGGGATGGTGCAGGTTTACTTCGAGGCGGCGGCGGTGATCGTCACCCTGGTCCTGCTCGGACAAGTGCTGGAGCTTCGGGCCAGACGCCGCACCGGAGCCGCCATCCGGGAGTTGCTATCGCTGGCCCCGCCCACCGCCCGGATCGTGCGGGACGGCCAGGAGCGGGACGTGGCGCTGGAAGAGGTTCGCCAGGGGGACATGCTTCGGGTCCGGCCCGGCGAGAAAATCCCCGTGGACGGCAAGCTCACGGACGGCAAGAGTGCGGTCGATGAGTCGATGATTACCGGCGAGCCGATGCCCGTGGAGAAGCAAAAGGACGACCCGGTGATCGGCGGGACGGTCAACCAGACCGGCTCGTTCCTGATGGTGGCCGAGAAGGTCGGCGGGGACACGGTACTCTCGCAGATCGTGAACATGGTCGCCGACGCCCAGCGGAGCCGAGCGCCGATCCAGAAGGTCGCCGACTCCGTGGCGGGGTATTTCGTGCCTGCGGTCGTGGTGATCGCCGCCGTCACGTTCCTGGTGTGGGCCGTTGCCGCACCGGAGCAGCCCGCTTTGGCGTGGGCCTTCGTCAATGCGGTCGCCGTCCTGATTATCGCCTGCCCCTGCGCCCTGGGCCTCGCCACGCCGATGTCGATCATGGTCGGCATCGGGCGGGGGGCGAAAGAGGGCGTACTCGTCAAGAACGCCGAAGTGCTGGAAACGCTGGAGAAGGTGGATACCATCGTGGTCGATAAGACCGGCACGCTGACGGAAGGCCGACCCAAGCTGACCGAGTGCGTACCCGCCGCTGCCTTCACGGAGGAAGAGCTACTTCGCTATGCGGCCAGCGTCGAGCGGAACAGCGAGCATCCGTTGGCCCGTGCCGTCGTGGTGGGGGCCAACGACCGGGGCCTGTCCGTCCCCGCCGTGGAAGAATTCAATTCCGTGACGGGCGGCGGCGTTCACGGGACCGTGGAAGGCAAGAAGGTTCTCGTCGGCCAGCGGTCGTTGCTCGCCGGCGAGAACGTGCGGAACCTTGCCGCTTTGGACGACCGGGCCGACGAGTTGCAGAAGCGGGGCCGCACCGTGATGTTCGTGGCCGTGGACCGGCAATTCGCCGGTCTGGTCGCCGTGTCCGATCCGATCAAGGCGTCCAGCCCGGAGGCGGTGCGCACGCTGCACGAACTCGGCCTGCGGGTCATCATGCTCACCGGCGACAACGAGAAGACGGCCCGCACCGTGGCCGAGAAGTTGGGGATTGACGAGTTTCACGCCGGAGTCCGACCGGAGGACAAGCACGAGCGGATCAAGGCGCTGAAAGCCGAGGGCTGCAAGGTGGCGATGGCGGGTGACGGCATCAACGATGCTCCCGCCCTGGCCGAAGCCGATGTCGGAATTGCAATGGGAACCGGGACCGACGTGGCGATTGAATCGTCGGGCGTCACGCTGGTCAAGGGCGACCTCCGGGGCATCGTGAAGGCGATAAAACTGAGTCGCCGCACGATGCGGAACATTCGCCAAAACCTGTTCTTTGCCTTGATCTACAACGCCCTCGGCGTCCCGGTTGCGGCGGGCGTGCTGTACCCGATCTCACACCACCTTCTCCTCAACCCGATGATCGCCGCCGCCGCCATGAGTTTCAGTTCCGTTTCGGTCGTCGGCAATGCACTCCGATTGAGGACGATGCGGCTGACCTGAGCGGTCGTCGTGGCGAACGACTGAATCGAGATCGTATCTCCGAAGACGTGGGAGAACTCAAAGATGGCGAGTTTGTTTCAGGAGTTTCGGTTGAAGGATGTCGTTCTGCGGAACCGCATCGCCGTCTCGCCGATGTGCCAGTATTCGTCGGACAACGGCTTCCCGACCGATTGGCATCTCGTGCATCTCGGCTCCCGTGCCGTGGGCGGGGCCGGGCTGGTGGTGGTCGAGGCCACGGCGGTCACGCCCGAAGGCCGAATCAGCCCCGCCGACAGCGGCATCTATCTGGACGGCCATGTAGAGCCGTTCGCCCGGATCAGCCGCTTCCTCAAACAGCACGGCGCAGTCCCCGGCATCCAACTCGCACACGCCGGTCGCAAGGGCAGCGCCAGCAAGCCGTGGGAAGGCAACACGCACATCGAGACTGGCGAAGGCGGCTGGGACATCATCGCACCCTCGGCGGTTCCCTTCGGTGGAAATCTCACGAAGGTTCCCCGTGAGATGTCGTTGGACGACATCGGACAAATTCAGGAAGCGTTTGTCGCTGCGGCGAAGCGGTCACTTGAGGCGGGTTTCGAGTGGCTGGAACTGCACTTCGCCCACGGCTATCTCGCCCACGAGTTCTATTCGCCGCTCGCCAACCGAAGGACCGACCAGTACGGCGGCAGCTTCGAGAATCGGATTCGGTTTCTCCTGGAGACGTTCGCCGCCGTTCGCAAGGTGTGGCCGGAACGCTTTCCCCTGACCGTCCGCCTTTCGGTGACGGACTGGATCGACGGCGGCGTGACCGTCGATGATTCGGTCGAACTGGTGCGCCGGTTGAAGTCAGCCGGGCTTGATCTGCTCGACGTGAGCCACGGCTCCGTCACGCCGGACATCTCGGAGATTCCGTGGGGGCCGGGGTTCATGGTCCCCGCAGCCAGCCGCATCCGGCGAGAGGCGGCAATCCCGACCGCCGTGGGGTGGCAAATCACCGAGCCGCAGCAGGCCGAAGAAGTCGTTCGAGATCAGCACGCCGATCTGGTGTTGCTGGCGAGAGAGATGCTGCGTGACCCCTACTGGCCTTACCACGCCGCCCTGGAACTTGGCGACGACAAGGCCCAGGGTATTTTGCCGATCCAGTATGCTCGTGCCGTCCAGAAGAGATGAGCGACGGGGCGTCCTCATTCACGTCGCCCGCCTCGGCCCCGACGAGGGCGAGGAGGCGCTCTTGGAACCACACGTCCGGGATTTGACCTCACCGGCAGGCCGATGTAGGGGCTGGGTGGTGGTCGAGCCGGAAGGCGTCGAGGGCGATGACCAGTTGGCGTGATGGATCGAGCGGGCGTCAAGTTGGGGCGGACACTGCCTGCGAAGTGAACTGCCCCGAAACCACACCCGTTGCGGTAAAAAGGATACTCACATGGCACGACCCAAGGTGATCTTGTTCGACGTGAACGAGACGCTGCTCGACTTGACGCCCGTGAAGGAGGGCGTCGGCAAGGCCCTCGGCGGTCGCCCGGAGCTTGCCCCGCTCTGGTTCACGACGCTCCTCCAGTATTCGCTCGTGACGACCGTGGCGGACCACTACCTCGACTTCGCCGAGATCGGGGCGGCGTGCCTGCGCATGGTCGCCAAGAACCACGGCGTCGAGTTGTCCGAGGAGGACGCCGAGGAAGCCGTGGCCCCGATGCGGTCGCTGCCCCCGCACCCCGACGTGATCCCGGCGCTCGGACGCCTGCGGGACGCCGACTGCCGACTGTTCACGCTGACGAACTCCTCGAAGGCGGCGGTCGCCGACCAGATGACGCACGCCGGGCTGACGGAGTTCTTCGAGGCACTGCTGAGTGTGGAGGACGTGGGGAAGTACAAGCCGCACGCCGACGTGTACCGCTGGGCGGCGGGCCGGGCCGGGGCCGACGTGTCGGAGTGCCTGCTCGTCGCCGCCCACGGGTGGGACGTGGCGGGGGCGGCGTGGGCGGGGATGAGGACCGCATTCGTCGCCCGGCCCGGACAGCAACAGTTTCCGCTCGGCCCGGCGATTGACATCACGGTTCCGTCACTGGCCGAACTGCCGGGGGAATTGGAACGCATATAGCCGGGCGTCAAACGCCCTGCGTGCCGAAGCGCCCGCCGGTGGGCCTCCCGGTACTTGCGACTCTTCAACGCCTCCTCGAACTCCGTCTCGTTCAGCCCGACCTCTCCCGCCAGCTTCGTCAGCACGCCGATGTCGCCGATGTCCCGGCCCTCTACGAAGAACGCCGTGAGGATACGGTGGTTGTACTCGCCGCCCTTGCCGTGTTCCTTGGCGAACTGGAACCCCTCGAAGGCCGTGTGCGTGTGCGGCTGGGGCGACACCGTGGGCAACGTGATGGGGACGCCCATCTGCCGGGCGGTGGGGTAGACCGAGTTCGTCCAGGCACGCTGGAGGTAGTCGCCTTCGGGCCGCAGCGTCTCGGTCGGGTAGGGCCGAAGCTCGAACGGCATCCACTCGACCTCAACATCCTTGCCCCGGACGGCCTCCCGGAGCGGGAACTCGGCCAAGTAGCAGAACGGGCAGACGTAATCCGAGTAGACCCTGATCTTGACGCTCACGACCGCTCCCTCCCCGAACCTTTCGCAGCGCCCCGTGTCTCGACCGGGACGTTCGCCCCGTTCATTTTACCCAGGAAGGCGGTGGATCATGGACCCGAAATACATCGACCACGAGTCCTCCTTTCGAGTTGATGAGCAAACGGCGTAAGGGCTTCCCATCCGAGACGAAGGTGAAGCGGGGCGTCCGGGTCGTTCACGGCGACAAGGAACTGGAAGAGAAAGTCGGCAAGAACGACCTCTGCCCGTGCGAGTCCGGCAGGCTGTTCAAGAAGTGCTGCCGCAACTCCGGCTGCTTTCGATGGGGTGAACCGGGACCACTACTTTCCGGGAATGACGCTCACGACCCGCTCGCTTCACGAGAACCGAGCGGGTTTTCGTTCCGCCACCTATGACGACGAGTCCGGCACGGCGATGAACGCTTCCCCGGCCCGCACGATGATCGGCTCCGGGAGGTCCACCCAGCCCCCTTCGCCCACGCCCGCCGTCATCAGCAGATCCAGGCGCTCGCCACTGTCGGGGTTGATCTTGTAGACCGCCACCCGCCGCCCGGCTTCGACGCCTTCCAGGTGGAAGCGGGGGATGATCCGGTCGTCGGCGAACCGGAAGGTGAAGTGCGGGTCGTGGTACAGCGGCAGCATGTGCGTCACGGACCTCTCGTCGGCAGACTTCCTTGCACGGTGGCCATCGCAGCGCACGACCGGCTGGGGCGGGTACTTCGGGTAAGCGGCGTTCGTGGCGGACAAGTGGCAGAGCGAGAACCTGGACCTTGCGGTGCTGACCGCCCGGACGTTCTCGCAGGTTTCGCACAGACTCGGCATCATGGTTCCCGGTTTAGCCACCCACTTCACTTCGAGCTGTCATCTCCCGCTTGCGTTCCGCCGTGTACTTCCACCACGGCTTCTTCGGCGCTCCCTCCATATAACGGACGGCGGCGATGAAAGTGTCGAGTACGCACGGGTCGTGGCGCTGGCCGGTGATGCGGCACAGGTCGTCGTACATCACATACGGGTCACGGCCCGGCAAGTGGCCGGGCGTGGTGATCCCCAACTGGCGTAGGTCGGCGGCGACGGCGGGGCCGACGTTCGGGATGTCCTCCAGCCGGGCGATCTGGCGGACTTTCATCGGCGGTTTCATTCTTGGCTGCGCCATCGTCAGCTTCTCCCGCCGGTCCAGCGCCTTGATTGCCGCCTCCCGCTTCAACGCCGAACTTTGGGTGTGGTGGGCTTCGTTGTAGACCAGTTCGACCGGGAGGCGGCTGCGGGTGTACCTCGAAGCGGTCCCGGCGTTGTGCTGCTGGCAGCGCCGGGTCACGTCCTTGGCGATCCCGGTGTAGAGCGAACCGTCGGCGCACCGCACCATATACACGAACCACCCGTCCCCGGACGGTCGGGCTTTCGGTTTGCTATCCTTCTTGGGCATTCGGCTAAAATACCGGGTATCTGTCAAGCAAGCTGCGCCGCCTACCCGTTAAGGAGGGCCATGACCACCTACACCCACATCCTCGATCTGGCGAAAGAAGCCGAGCCGCCTGCGGACGGCATATTGAGCAAGACGATCTACCAGGACGACCGGATCAAAGCCGTCGTCTTCGGCTTCGGCCAGGGACAGGAACTTTCCGAACACACGGCGGCGAAACCGGCCATGCTCTACTTCGTGAAGGGCGAGGCGAGCGTCGGCCTGGGCGACGACGTGCAGGACGCACAGGCGGGAACCTGGGTCCACATGCCTGCGGGCCTGAAACACTCGATCAAGGCGAAGACGCCGGTGGTGATGCTACTCGTGCTGTTGACGTAGGCTGATCGTCCTGCTCCGGGCCGTTGCCGTTCGGCGAGTCATCGTCCAACAGCCTGTCGAGACTGAGGTAACACCGTGCGTATCCGACCGACGACACTCCTGCTCCTGATTTCGGCACTCGTGCTGCCCGTGGTCGTAGCTTACGTTCAGTGGGCCACGGTCGGGCTGCCCGCTCTCCCGTCCGTGCCTCCTCCTCCCGACACGGCGACGGCCCAGGGGTTTCCGGCGTGGCTGCGGGTCACGCACTACGTCAACTTCCTGTTCGTCATCCTGCTGGTCCTGCTCGTGAACGGGATTACCGTGCAGCACATCATGCCGTCCGGTGTGTTGCGTCCGCATACGCTGACCGAAGGGGCAAAAGTAGAAGCCGGAGAATTGACGTATCCGCAACCGGATGGGGCAGATCAAGGAATCGTGGCCGAGTGATGCCCTCCCTCCCGCCATAATCTTTTTTCGACGGCCCGTTTCACCCCTTGAGCTTCTTGATCTTCTTGAGCTTTTTGAGTGCCGACCCTTTGTGGATGGCGATGTGGTCGGTCGTGTCGCTCTTGATGACGTACTGCGGTTCCTCCTTGGAAGCGTGCCGCTTGTAGCCCTTGAAGGTGATCTCGGAGGTCACTTTCTTCTGGATTGTTCCTCGGACCAACCCGGCCTCCGAATTCCACTCGACGTGATCGCCACGCTTGAAGTCACTTGTCATGAGTTCGACTCCTGAAAGGTGTCCTGACAGACTGAGCGGCAATGCGAGTGCCGCACGGTAAAGCTGCACGCTACAAGAGCGGATTGACGGGCCAATCCGATACACTCACAAGTCCTGCGGACCCTCGCCGATCTTGGGGGCATCCTCCGCCGCTACGACCTCTTTGAGCAAGCCGTTCAGGTCGAGCCGCCGAGTGAACATCGCCAACTCGCCGCCCGTCGTCAGGGGCCACTGCTCCGGCGGGCGGTCCCGATACAGTTCCACGCCGTTCTCGTCCGGGTCACGCAGGTAGAGCGCCTCGCTGACGCCGTGATCGCTCGCCCCGTCCAGGGTGATGCCCGCTTCGAGGACACGCCGCAGGGCGTCGGCGAGCGCACGCCGGGTGGGGTACAGGATGGCGGTGTGGTACAGGCCCGTCGTCCCCGGAGGCGGCGGCGACCCGCCCAGGCTCTCCCAGGTGTTCAGCCCGATGTGGTGGTGGTAGCCGCCCGCCGAGACGAACGCCGCCTGCGCCCCGTACCGCTGGGTGATCTCGAAGCCGAGGACGCCGCAGTAGAACCGCAGCGCCCGCTCCAGGTCGGCAACTTTCAGGTGGACGTGGCCGATGCGGACCTGGGGATCAATCGGGCGGGTGGCTTCGTCGGACTTCATGACGGCGCTCCTGGTCGTCCCGTGTCCCGTCTTTCGTGCGGGCGTCATCCCGGCCTGCGGCCATCGTCGGCCCGTGGCTACAATAGCCGTTGCTTGACCATCCTACCGGAATGCCGAGTGTTCCCGTGGCCCGCAAGAAGGAGAGCCTGCCGTCGAAGCCGTGTGCGACCTGCGGGCGTCCGTTCTCCTGGCGGAAGAAGTGGGAGCGGTGCTGGGATCGGGTGCGGCATTGCAGCGAGGCGTGCCGGAAGGGTCGGGTGAAACGGGCCAAACGGGAGTCGCCATGACCACCCGCACCCTCGACCCCGCCAAGGATGCGAGCCGCCTGCGCCTCCGTGGCACGATAGGGCTATCGCATTCTTCACCATCACCGGCTGGACGCTTCGACGGCTTTTACCTCCCGATGCCGGACGGTGGGAAGACGGTTGCGCAGGCTCGGAACATTTCTTCCTGACCGGGCGGGCAATTTGACGCTGGCGCAAAAAATGCAAGTCAACGTGGTCGAACTCGAAAGCCGCCTCGACCGTGGCGAAGGGGGGGGGTACGCACTGGAAGAACTTCTACAACTCGTTCACACCTGAACAAGTGGTCAAGCTAGAACCGAGTGGCGGACAAGACATCGCCGGGTTCGGGCCGAGGAACCGGGCGGCAACTTACTTACCGATTGCGAGAACGAGCGCATGGATTCGGCATTGAGGCAATCCGAAGTCCGGTATCGACGGGTGTTCGAGACGGCCAAAGACGGCATTCTCATTCTGAACGGCGACACCGTGAAGATCATCGACGCCAACCCGTTCATGACGGAGTTGCTGGGGTACTCGCACGACGAGTTTCTGGACAAGGAACTGTGGGAAATCGGCCTGTTTGCCGACAAGCGGGCGAGTCAAGCGGTCTACGAAAAACTCCAAGAGAAGGGCTACGTCCGCTACGACAACCTCCCCCTCCAAAGCAAGTCCGGCAAGAAAGCCGAAGTCGAATTCGTCAGCAACGTCTACCGGGAAGGCGATCACCCCGTCATCCAGTGCAACATCCGGGACATCGGCGAACGCATCCGCTTGGAGCGGGAGTTGAAGGCCCACGACCGGCGCTTCCGCATATTGGTCGAACAGGTCAAGGACTACGCCATTTTCATGACCGATACCGAGCGGCGGGCGACCAGTTGGAACGAAGGCGTGCAACAAGTTCTCGGCTTCGGGGAAGACGAGTGGATCGGTCGGGACATCGTGCCACTAATCTTCACCCCGGCAGCCATCGCAGACGGCATCGCCCAAAAAGAATTCGACGACGCCGAAGCCCACGGGCGGGCGGGTGACGACCGCTGGATGGTGCAGAAGGGCGGCACACGGTTCTTTGCGTTGGGCATCCTGACCGCATTGCGGGACGACGACGGCACGTTGCTCGGCTTCACCAAAGTCGTGCGGGACCAGACGGATCGGAAGCGGCTGGAGGACGATTTGCACCGCCACGCCGAGCAGTTGGCCGAACAGCACCGCCGCAAGGACGAATTCCTGGCGATGCTCGGCCACGAACTCCGCAACCCCCTGGCCCATCGCCAACGCCGTACAACTGCTCCGACTTCAAAAGAACGAGGATCAACTCCAGCGGAAAGCCCGCACCATCATCGAGCGGCAGGTGGGGCAACTGACACGGATCATCGACGAGTTGTTGGAAATCACCCGCATTACGAGCGGTCGGATTCAGCTTCGCCACGATCTGATCGCAGCGAGCGACCTCGTGGAACGGGCGGTCGAGACGGCCCGCTCGGTGATCGACCGGCGTAGGCACGAACTCACGGTGTCACTGCCCCCCGACCCCATCTGGTTGAACGCCGACCCGACCCGGATGGAACAAGTCGTCGTGAACCTGCTCACCAACGCCACCAAGTACACCGAGGAAGGCGGACATATCTGGGTGACTGTTCGGCGGGAGGGGAACGAGTGTGTCTTGACGGTGAAGGATACGGGCGTAGGTATTGCCCCGGCCCTCCTGCCGTACATCTTCGACCTGTTCACCCAGGCCGAACGGTCACTTGATCGCTCGCAGGGCGGGTTGGGCATCGGGCTGGCACTGGTGCAACGACTGGTGGAACTCCACGGGGGGCGGATCGAGGCCCATAGCACGTTGGGACAGGGCAGCGAATTCATCGTCCGCCTGCCCTTGGCTGCGGCTTCCCCAGAACAGCCGTTGGCCCACGAAGAAGCCGCCGGGCCGACCGGCCCATCGCTGCGTGTTTTGGTGGTGGACGACAACGTGGATGCGGCGGAGAGCTTGGCGGATTTGTTGAGAGCGCTGGGCCATGACGTGAGGACGGCACACGACGGCCCCACGGGGCTGGAAGCGGCCTCCGACTTCCGCCCGGACGTGATGTTCTTGGACATCGGCTTACCCGGACTGGACGGGTACGAGGTCGCCAAGAGGTTGCGTCGGCAGCCGGTGTTCAGAAGTCTCGTACTCGCCGCCATGACCGGGTACGGGCAGGAGTCCGACAAGGACAAGTCGAAGTCGGCGGGGTTCGATCACCATCTGGTCAAGCCCGCCGACTTCGAGAAGGTGCAGCAAGTCTTGGCGACCGTCTCGAAGTAGTCAACTCCGCATGAACGACTTCCCACGCACGGACTCGGCCCTGCGATACTCTCGATGTCGGGCGGGGTATGGCAATTCTGGATGCAATGGCTTCGTCACCGAAGTTGGCAGCGTCATCGAGATTCCGGCTCCGCTCCCGGCACGCAGCACTTGGCGCTCACAGCAGCGGTAGGCTGGTTTCTCGGAGTGGCCGGGGCGACGGTTTTGGTTATGGCAACTCGGACCAGTCGGTGATCCCTGCGCAGAAGGGCCTACATTCGGTTCGCCGCCCGCTCCACCTTGATCGACTCGATTTCCAACTTGAACGGCCCGGCCCTCTTGTCGCTCACCATGAAGCCGAGGACGTTGACCTCGTTCGGGTCCACCGGCCCGGCATCCTCGACCGGCCTGCCGAACAAGGTCGCCTCGAACGTGTCGAGCGGGACTTTGACCTCGATCCACTCGTCCTTCTTGGTCTGCACCGTGTTCCGATACGAGAAGGCGACCAGCGGCTTGTTGACGTAGAGGTTCAGGGTATATTCCCGGCCATCCCCTCGGACATTGGCAACGACGGTATCGCCTTTCTCCAGGCCGAGCTTTTTGGCCTTCGTCCGCACCGAGGCGAAGCCGCCGTTGTTCTCCAGCGACAGCGTGCCGGAAAACTCCAGGGCCTTCTTGTCGGTGATCTTGAACTTGCCCTCGGACACGCCGCCCATCACCCCGTCGTTGACCGCCTGCCACTCCTTCTCAGCGTCGGCCCCGGTGAAGTCGAACAGGTCTTTCGGCGTGTCGTCGGCCATCACGAATGACCCCAAAGACCAGAAGAATAAAAGCTGCGGAAGCGACGTTCGTGCTGACCATTTTCTACTCCTGATTGTTCACTTCGTCGCCAGAACTTACCGCCCTCAACATGGACGCCGCCGAGTCCCGCCCGAACCGCTTCTGCAAGCGGCGGACGACTGGGTAGCCAAGCCGGGCCGAGAACTGGTGCGGGCGGGAGAAGGCCAGGATGTCGTACCACACGCTTCCGCCGATCTGATCCCACTCGATGAGGAAGCGTTCCTCGCCACTCTCGACGTGGGCGGGCAGTGTCCCGTAGGCGAAGCCGAACTTCGAGATCGGCCCATTCTCGTCCACGGCGTACACGACCCGGCAGGCGTTGAGCCACCAGACGCCGATGGCCCGCCCCATCACCGCCACGACCTCGCCCTTCTGGAGCGGGGTGTCCGAAGGCCACGCTTCCACCCACCCCAGGTTGAATTGCTCCCACCGCTTTAGGGCGGCGATGGCCGACCGGAACACCGCCTCGCCCTCGCCGAGCCTGATGCGGGTGCGGTCCACGACGTAACCGGCAGGCGGCGTCTCGGCGGTTGCCCCCACCGCCTCGTAGGTGAAGGGCAACTCCCGCTGCGCCGCCAGGAAGCGGCGCAGGGCGTCGGCAGACGGCTTTCGCAGCGACAACATCCCCACCTTCGATCTCGCCCGCAGCCGCAGCCTGTGCTGCGGTTCGACAAACGGTAAAATGCCCCCGCAGCATACTATCCGCAAAGCAACACCATTCCCAACCGAGGTCAGACCGAATACCATGCCGCAACCGGAATCGGAGAACGCTGATCGGCCCGTCGTGCTGTTGACCGGCGCATCCGGGTACGTCGGCGGGCGGCTCCTCCCGCTGCTCGAACGCCAGCCCCTCGTGCTACGCTGTCTGGCCCGGACGCCGGACAAGTTGCGGCCTCACGTCAAGGAATCCACGCAGGTCGTCCGGGGCGACGTTCTCGACCCGCCTTCGCTGACCGAAGCCCTGAGCGGCGTCCACACGGCCTACTACCTCGTCCACCTGATGACGGACTCGAAGGACTTCGAGAAGGAGGACCGGCAGGCGGCGAGCAACTTCGCTGACGCCGCAAGGAAGGCCGGGGTGCGGCGAATCGTTTACCTCGGCGGCTTGGGCGACGACGCCGACCCGGACCTCTCGCCGCACCTGCGGAGCCGCCACGAGGTCGGCGACCTGCTGCGGGCGTCGGGCGTCGAAACC
>JAYTUG010000614.1:0-13109 GCA_043744695.1 Gemmataceae bacterium | reverse complement strand
TGCGTCCGGTCTTCGTGAGCGTCGCGCCGATGGCGAAGTGCATGTTCTTGGTCGTGCGAAGCGGGAAGACGTCGGTGCCGCCGCCGTCCGGGACGTGGGCAATTCGCATGTCGCCGAACTGGCCGAACGGGAGCGTGATGCACCAGTCGGCGTGCCCAGGAAGGATGAAAACGGGAATGTCGATGAATGCGGAACCGATCGACAATTTCACGAGGTCGCTAGTGGTAAGGCTGAACTCGTCGGCGGTCTTCGGGCTGATGATCGCAGCGTTATCCCAGACGAGTTTCGTGATCGGGTCGGGTAATTCTTGCAGCCACGGGTTCATGGCGAAGCGGCCATCGAACGTCGAATACGAGGGCACGAAGTTGAGTTCGAGTGATTTTTTGGTCGGGACTGGGTCGCCCCCGATCGTGTCGCGAAGTACGTTTTTGCGAAGTTGGGCATCGATGGGCTTGCGGAGTTGCTTATCCTTCTCCGCCGGGAGGAAACCGAGTTGCTTGTACCGATTGAATTCAATGTCGAAGGCGACATCGGTGAGTGCGATACCGCTGCGGTTGCTAAAGGACTGACGGACGAGGTCGTAGCCCTTCGCTTTGAATGCGGTGATTCCAATCAGCACTTCAAGAACGGTGCGGCCACCGCGCGGCGGGGCGGTCACATCCGACATCGAATCGACGGCGGGAGCGCCGTTGAGCGGCGCGATGAGCGGTTGCACGCAGCAAAGCGTACCATCCGAGGCTTCGGCATCGCCCCATCCTTCCAGTGTGTGGGCCAGCGGCAAGTGCCAGTCGCACGCCTCGGACGTGTGATCGTGGTACAGGCCGAGGCGAATCTTCTTGGTCACCTTTTGCAGGGCGGCCTTGAAGTTGAGATCGGCCGGGGCATTGAAGGCGGGGTTGCCGCCGAGAATGAGCAGCGTGCCGACCTTCCCGGCGTCGATGTCCTGCACGAGGTCGACGATAACGAGGTCGTTGGCTTCCGGCGGTGGATCGCGGAACTCGACGATTCCGGCAGCGATGGCACCGAGCTTTTCATTGATGAGATGCGCGCGATCTTGCACCAGCCCGTCCTGGCTTCCCGCAATGAGCAAGGACTTGCCACGATTCACGAGCAGGTCCTTGCCCGCGGCCGAAGCAAAGTCTTGAGTCGCAGCCCCAGTGGAAGCCCTTCCAAGGGCGTGGAGAAACTCGAAGTCCTGGCTGATCGGCAACCGCAATCGATGGTCGGCCATCGTGCCGGTGATGGTGTAGTTGCTCTCCACCACATACAGGCGGTTCATTCCTTCGAGCTTGCGTTTAGCCATGAACCCGCGACTGTTGTGAATCTGATCCGCATCCAGTCCCAAAAAGTCGCAATCCAGCGCGAGGATGCACTCGGCCTTGTCGAGGTTGTAGCGCACGGCCAGTTTCTTCCCAAACGCCAACTCTGTGCCCTTGTACATTTCGCTGCGGTCTACAGGTTCATAGGTGAACCACTTCGCCTCGGGCATCACCGCCTTCATGTGCTCGCGGATGAGCCGCACGGATGGCGAGTTCATTTCCTCCGCGAGAATGTACAGACCCTTGCCCTTCACGTCGTCTTTGAGGAAGCGGGCGGCTTCGCTTCGCGCGAAAGTGTCGAAGTCCGCCCAGGTGCGAACCTGACCCTTCTCCATCACGCCGGGGTATTTGTCCGACATGACGCGGTCGGGGCTGTACAGGTCGAGGATGCTTGCTTGGGCGTGTGCGTCGGTGCGGCCGAGGCTGCACGGGTGAACGGGGTTGCCTTCGATCTTGGTGGGCCTGCCGTCGTGGCTTTCCACGAGCACGGGCAGTGCGCCGCCGGGCCGCGGCAAGCACGTGGCGTAGAACGCTGGCTTGCCCGGCGTGAGGTGGCCGATCTGGTCGTCGGGGATGGCCGAGAAGGGCAGGATTTTGAGGTCGGGTCGGCGACAACCGGCCGAGACTGCGAGCCCTAATGCGGCCGAAGTGAGTGCGAGAAATCGGCGGCGATCCAGGCCTCCCGGGAGCGCGGCTGTCCCGACCGCTTCGTGAAGAGCGGGCGGGACGCCCGCGCTCCCAGGAGACAATTCCGCTTCGCCCGTGTTCTCGTAAATGTTCGTGTAACCCGGGAACTCTTCGCGCGCGAAGGCCCGAAACTCCGGCGTCTCCGCCAGATGTTCGAGGCTTCGCCATTCGCTGCGTTCACTCATCGATGGCAACTCTGACAATTCGACGGTGCCTTCACCTGAAGTCGTTCCGCAATCTCGCGGCCGATCTCGTCCTTGCTTTTGCCGTCCGGTGGCAACCAATTCAAGTTCGTCACCTCGCTGAGCGGCCGCAGCGATTTGGCCGGGTCGTCGTGGCACTTCAAGCACCAGCCCATGCTCAGAGTTTGGTCGTGCCGCACCACCTTCATCTCGTTCACCTTCCCGTGGCACTCGACGCACGACACGCCCTTGTTCACGTGAACCGCATGGTTGAAGTACGCATATTCGGGCAGCTTGTGAACCCGCTTCCACTCCACGGGCTTGCCCGAGAGAAAGCTCGTGCGAACGGGGGCGAGCAGCGGGCTGTTCCCCTTCACGTTCGCCTTCTGCGGATTGTGGCAGTTCATGCACGTTTGCGAAGTCGGCACGCTGGCGTGCGGCGAGTCGAAGACGTGTTGGTGGCAGTACGTGCAATCGAGAGCGAGGTGCCCGGCGTGCAGTTCGTGCGAGAAGGGAACGGGTTGCTCCGGTTGATAGCCGACGCGCGTGTAGCTGGGCAGTGCGTAGTAATACCAGGCGAGAACGAACAACCCGATGCCGACGATCATGCCCACGGCGACCTGCCGCACCTGCGCATCGAGCTGTCGCGAGAAGATCGCGGGCATGGATTATGGAGTATGAACCGCCCGGCCCATCAGCAACGCATCCGCAAGGAACGGGCACCTTCTCGCAATACCCCCTTGCAGCGGGAGGCTCGGCGGGCGAAAATCCAGAGCATCACCCTTTGCGAGATCCGACGTGGACCGATCGTCTCAAGATTCTGGCGGGTCGAAGTCCGACCCGTGGGCGGGCTGGCAGGGGCAGGCGAATCCGAATTCGCCGAGCGGCGGCGGCGGCCCGGGGCGATTCAAGTCGCTCGGGCCGCTCGGCACGACCGCGGGCTCGTGGCACGGTGTTCCGCATCCTCAGGCACCGGGGGCCCGATACCTGGCCGTGGCCGACGCATACTCCGCGCTCGGCACCAACGAAAGCGTCGCGGTGCAAGAAATCGGAGGCGCGTTCTACATCTCGATGAGTTCCGCGGCTGCCATGCGACCGTTCATCCGGACCCGGGCCGAACCGTTCGAATCGACCGTGCAGCGCATGGCCGCCGCCAGCGGGCTCGCCGTGGTGGTGAATGGGAACATGTACGGCGACAGTTCCACGATGCGTAAGGGAACGGGTTGGCTCAGCCGCAAGACCGGCCTGCCGCTCACCACGACGGCCGACGGTAGCGAGACGACGCCGGAGGGGATCGTTCGCGGACGCGGGCACCTGTTGGGCGGCATCTCCGAGCCCTTGATGTTCCACATTGCCTGGTCCGAAGGGCCGCTCGGCGGCTACACGTTCGCCAAGGGCGACCCTCCGACCGAATGCACCGCGAGCCTCGGCGGTCTCGGGCCGGTCATCATCGGCGGCCTGCGCTACGGCTCCGAAAATCGCTACCGGGCCGGGGTGCCGGCCGGCGCGCCGTCGGTCGGTGAGCCCGATCAAAAATATCAAGGCTTCCTGGATGTACGCAGCAACGCCACCTACAAGAGCTTCGTGGGCAAAGGGCCAACAACGGGGAAGGTGATCATCGGAATAGGAACGGGCGAACAGTCCCTTCGCATCGTCGTCCAGCCTCACGGCGTCGTCAGCACGACGCTGGACTCGATTCGCGACACGCTCTTCAACCAGGGTGTGTCGAACGCCGTGTTTCTGGACGGCAGCGATTCGGCGATGCTCTTCGCGAACGGCAAGTTCTTCGTTCATCAAGGGGACTATAAGAATCAGTCGAACTCGGTGGGCGTTGGGTTCCAGCTTCCGTTCACGTTCATCGATTCGCCGGGTCGTTCGATGGGACACATCGCGTAGAGGCGGCCATGAATGAGCCTTCGGAGCCTTCGCCGTTCGCCGCATTCGCGATGCCCAAGCGCAGCGCGGTGGAGGAATTCGCGGCTCGGCAGCGTCGTGCGGCTCAGACGCGCCGCACGATGATCGGCTGCGTGCTCTCCTGCCTCGTAGGGGCCGTGGGCGGAGCCGTCGCCAGTGCAGCCTTCGAAGGCGACCTCGAAACCGTACTCGCGGCCATCGTCGGTTCGCTCGCCGGTGCCTTCCTGGGAGTGCCCGCCGGGTTCGTCCTCGGGGGAATCTGCTTCTCGGTCATGTCGCTGTCCGGTACGCGGGGTCGGCCGACGACCGAAGCGGAAATTGCTCGCAAGGATCCGATGGCGACGATGCGCGACCTCATGTTCGCCTGGTGCCTGATCGGCGTGGCCATCGGTGCCGCAATCGGCGCGCTCCTCGGTGCCCAGGCCGGCGGAGCCATCGTGCTGCAGCAATCGCTCGCGCGGCGCACCATGATCGGATCGCTGGTCGGCGGCGGCTTCGCGATGGCCGTCTGGTTCTACATGCAGTGGAGCCTGGCCCGAAAGCCTGCCGAACCCGCATGATTGGCCGTTTCGCGCCTCTCCAGTTCGCCCAATCCGTAAAGTCGTTTGCGCATCGCGCAGCATCTCGCGCCGGATCTAAACTCGTGTTCTATACTTCGGCGGGAAGTTCCTTGCCGAGTGCCGAGGCCGATTGTCATGCGGTTCATTATCGCGCCCGAATTCTATCAGCAGATGCTCCAGATGCCGTACCACACGCCGGACTGCTACGTGCGGCCGGGTGAGTACCTGCACCACATGTACATCGATGGCGTGAAGTACACGATCGCCCCGGCAGTCGTGGATTGCCTGCTCCAGGCCGAGAAGCGCGAAGACCTCGAAGCCATCGGCCACCTGCGCCTGCACCAGTTGCACTACGAGGCACTCCTGGCGGACGCTCAGCGGCAGGGCGATCTCGAAGGCGTAACGCTGATCGGCGATCCGCCGCCGACCGACGACGAAGCCTCGCCGGTGGACAAGAATCACTTCGTGCCGCGGGTGCCAGTACGCTGGGAAGAACTCGGCCTCGAGTTGCCGTTCCTCTTCGACCTCACGCTGCGAACGATCTTCACGCGGGGCCAGATGACCGGCGGCGATCTCGCCCGCGAAATGGCACTTCCCTTCGCCGTCGTGAACCCCGTGTTCCAGGCGATGCGGAAGCAATCGCTCATCGACATCGTCGGTCAGCGCGGCTCCAGCGGCGACGCCAGCTTCATCTACGAAATTAAGCCGCCCAAGGGCACGTCCGGCGTCCACGAGGCGATGGATAAAACCACGTACATCGGCCCCGCGCCCGTGCCCTTCTCCGATTACGTCGAGGCCATTCTCGCCCAAACCGTGAAGAAGCTCACGGTTACGCGGCGGAGCATCCGCAAGGCGTTCGAAGACCTCATCATCTCCGACGACGCGTTCAACGAGATCGGCCCGGCCATCAACTCGGCGCAGTCGATCTTCTTCTTCGGCTACCCCGGCAACGGCAAAACCAGCGTCGCCGAACGCATCACCCGGCTCATCGGCGACTCCATCTACGTGCCCCATGCCATCGAAGCGAACGGCCAAATTATCAAGGTGTACGACCCCATCCAGCACACCGCGATCGTGGACAAGGATCAACCCTCGGACATGAGCGAAACCACGTTCATGAAGAAGGCGACGGTGTTCGACCAGCGCTTCGTGAAGGTGAAGCGGCCGACGATCGTGGTCGGCGGCGAACTCACGCTCCCCATGCTCGACCTGAAGTACAACTCCACCGGCAAGTTCTACGAAGCGCCGCTCCAGATGAAGGCCAACGGCGGAATCTTCATGATCGACGACTTCGGCCGCCAGCAGGTGCGAGCCATGGACCTCCTCAACCGTTGGATCGTGCCCCTCGAAAAGAAATACGACTACCTCAACACGATCAACGGCACCAAGATCGAGGTGCCTTTCGACCAGATTCTCATTTTCTCGACGAACCTCGACCCGCACCAACTGGCGGACGAAGCCTTCCTACGGCGCATCAAGTTCAAGATCGAAATCCGCGATCCGGACGAGTCGCAGTACCGGGCCATTTGGGAACTCGTGTGCAAGGGAAAGCGCGTGGAGTACGATGTGAGTGGCGTCGATTACTTAATCAACAAGTGGTACAAGCCGGGGAACCGCCCGTTCCGCATGTGTCAGCCCCGCGACATTCTCGATCAGATGATGTCGATCGCGAAGTACAACATGGAGCGGGTGAACTTCAGCCCGGACTTAATCGACGCGGCCTGCTCGACCTACTTCATCGGCGAGAAGAAGGACTTCGGCGCGAAGGTGCGAATGGATTAGAGCCGAGGCGGCGGGTATGATGATAGCGGGAGGATGAAATCATGATCGAAACGACGCTGGCCGAAACATCGACCCTTTCGCTGAGCCTTCCCGCGGAGGCGGTGGCGAAATTGCGGGTGGAAGCCGAACTGCACGGCCAAACGCTGGAAGGCTTCATCCAGCACCTACTCTTGGGGCGAATCAGCCCCGAGCGAAACGGAAAGCACTCGCCCACACTGGACGCGACCGCGCTCGTGGAGTCGCTGGAAGACACCTACGATTACAAGTCGGTTCCCTTCCCAGCAGGACCGACGATTCCCGTGCGATGGGTTCTCGGGGAACCGTGGACTCCACAGCCGTATCCGGAGGAGAGGTAGGTGACCATTTCTACAGCTTGGTGGTCGGAGGTTAACGGGCCGGATCTCTCTCAGGGAGAGTACCTGCCGAGCTGCCTGGTTCCTATCGTTCCGGATGATTTTGGCCGGACGACAGAGCGGAGCGATCTTCGAACTCAGCCGACAAACCTCATGGTCGTCACGCAGAGTTGTGATCTCGCAAACATGAAAGCCGGCTCGGTCGCACTCTGCCCAGCCTCAACTGTCCCGGCGTTCGAGGCAGCCCATCTTTCATTTGCAAAGAAGGGCGTCTGGGAAGAAGTGCGGAAAGGTCGACGCGAAGGGCTGTACTTGCTCGCATCGCCTACAAACCCAACCGTGAGCCGCGACGCCTTCGTGGTCGACTTTCGCGAAATCTACAGTCTCCCCATTGGCTATCTCCAACGTCACGCCGCGTCCCTGGGTACTCGATGGCGGCTCCAGTCGCCGTTTCTCGAACACTTCTCCCAGGCGTTCGCCCGGTTCTTCATGCGGGTCGGACTTCCTTCGATGATCCCGCCGTTCACCGATTGATCCGCGATGGACGACACCTCCCTCGAATCCCGTTTGAAGTCCGAAGCCCACTCGCGCGGGTTCGCGCTCGCCGGCATAGCACCGGCCACCGAAGCCGACAGCTTCCCCCAGTTCACGTCCTGGCTCGACCGCGGTTTCGCCGGCGAGATGAACTACCTCCACCGCGGCCGCGACGCACGCCGGCATCCCGAAGCGGTTCTCGCGTCCGTCCGATCCGTGCTCATGGTCGGCCTCGAATACTCCGGCGAGACGAGCCGAGGCGCGCCGAGCCCCGTCAGGGGTCGGGTGGGAAAGGTGGCCTCGTACGCTCAGGGGCCGGACTACCACCGGCTCGTCTGGGATCGGCTCAACGACCTCGCCGAGTGGCTCGAAGCCGAGCGCCCCGGGTGTGCCGCGAAGGCCGTCTCGGATACCGCTCCACTTCTCGAACGCGACTTCGCTCGCCGCGCCGGGCTCGGCTGGGTCGGCAAAAATACCATGCTCATCCACCCGCGACGCGGCAGCTTCTTCTTCCTCGGTGCCCTGCTCACCGATCTCGAACTCGCCTCCGATTCACCGTTCGCTTCGTCGCACTGCGGTACCTGCACCGCCTGCCTGGACGCTTGCCCGACCAGCGCCTTCCCGCAGCCGCACGTGCTCGATGCTTCAAAGTGCATCAGCTACCTCACGATTGAACTGCGCTCGCCGATCCCGTTAGAACTTCGCGAACCAATGGGCGACTGGATCTTCGGCTGCGACGTTTGCCAAGACGTGTGCCCGTGGAACAAGAAACGCGAGGGCTCGACCGCGTTCCCCCACGATTCGGAACTCGAATCGCTCGATCCCATCGAACTGCTCGGGATGGATGAAGACGCCTTCCGTCGGCGCTTCAAGCCAACCTCATTGTGGCGAACGAAACGCGCCGGCCTCTTGCGGAATGCCGCCATCGTGCTGGGCAACATCGGCGACGAGCGAGCCCTTCCCGCGCTGGAACGCGCCGCGAACGAGGCACCCTTGATCGCCGAGGCCGCGGCCTGGGCCATCGAACGGATTCGCAACCGTTAGAAGATGAATTGCAGGCGGGCCTGGAAGCTGTCGTGATCGCGGAAGAGCCCTTGCGGGCCGGGGCCGAGACGCACTTCGCGACCGAACCACGCGTGCTCGTAGTTGAACTGCGAACGGACCCACTTGTTCAAGTACCAGGTGAAGCCGACCGTCAGTTCAGTGGCGGAGTTGCTCACGGCATTGGGGTCCGCGAGGCGAGCGGCACCCGGTGCGAACACGACCTCCCCAATTTGCAACCGCGAGACGCGCGCCACCAGTTCCCACGCACCCGGGCCGAACGTGTTCTTGTGCGGGTCGAACGGTCGCTTCGGATCGATCGCTTGCGAATAGCTCGTCCGCTTCTCGCCGGTGAGCAGGTACGATGCCTGGACGTAGTACCCTTCGAACGGCACGTTGATGTCGAACGCCGAGCCGGCTCCCACTACGGAGGGCCTCACCCGTTGGCTCATCTGGAAGTATTGGGTGGCGAATCCGAAACTGCCCACGAAGTAAACCAGTTCCGGGCTCCACCGCGATCGGCGGCCATCCGCGATCACGCCGCGATTGAACTGAAAGAACGGCACGCTCGCCGGCGTCCGCAGCGTCTGCGGATTGATCGGCTCGTTCTGATTCCCGACATCGACCGAAGCTCCGATTTGGATGCGTTCGAGCACGGTGTCTTTCTGCCAAGCAAAGGGACGAACCACGACGCGGCCCGTGATGTCCTTGGCTCCGTTGGTGTCGGTATCGCCGTCGCGTTCGCCGTTGGAACTCGCGAGGCCGTAATCGAGCAGGCCGTCGAACAGATTCTGGCCGTGAACCATCACACCGGCATCGCGGGCCGGCACGAGTTGATCGATGATCGAGCGCTCCATAAACGGCGTGAAGCGATCCTGGGCCAGCTGTTCGTAGCTGAACGGCTGCTTGAACTTGCCCGCCGTGAACTGCACCGAGTCCCAGTAATGGATGTTCAGGAAACCGTCTATGAGTCGCGGTTGACCCTGGCCCAGATCGGTGAGCAGCCGGAATTCGTAGTTCTTGAACAGGACCGACTCGAGCCCGAAGCGCGCTCGGCGAACCAGAAACTGATCGAGGTCCACCGCATCCGTCGGGTCGAGGTAGTCGCGATAATCCGCCTGAAGTTGCCCCGTGAAGCGGAGGCTGAAGCGCTTGTCCGCGGAGCGGAGGAAAAACATGTCGTCCCAACCCGCAACCGGCGTGGCCTTTGGAGCGGCATCCGCCTTCGCAGTCGGCTCGGGTACCGCCACGGCCTCAACTGGAACCAGTGACTTCGACTCGGCGGGCTCCACAGTCGCGGGCTGTTGTGCCCCCAGCGGACCCGAGCCCACGGCGACCACTGCGAGAGCTACAATGAAGGAAAAGCCTCTCGACACACGCGCTCCCGAACTTGAACCCATCCGAACCGATTCTTCCAATTCCTCACGCGCGGCGCACGGTCGCACCGGTTGTAGGCATTCTCTCGGTATCGGCGTCCGGCCCGTAAGACTTGAATTTGCTACTCTTTCCTCATCACTCCCCTTCAGGATCACGCTGTGGAATTCCCCTCGATTCAACTGGTTCGCCAGATTGCCCCGCAACCCACGCTCGCCGACGTGGCCGGTGAGGTGCGCCGGCAGTGGCTCACCTCGAAAACCGCGAAGCGGTTCAAACCGGGCATGAAGGTCGCCGTCGGGTGCGGTAGCCGCGGCATCAAGAACATCCTCACCATTGTGAAAGCCACGGTCGACGCCTTGAAGGAACTCGGCACGAAGCCGTTCGTGGTGGCCGCGATGGGTTCGCACGGCGGAGCGACTTCCGCCGGCCAGCGCGAACTGCTCGCTAGCTACGACCTGGACGAAGCCCACCTCGGCGTGCCCGTGGTCACGGACATGGACGCCGTCGCCATTGGCACGAACGAATGGGGCGAGCCGGTGTGGTGGGACAAGAACGCGCTCGCCGCCGACGCCGTGGTGACGGTGTCGCGGGTCAAGCCGCACACCGATTTCCGCGGGGCGTTCGAGAGCGGCATCGTCAAGATGCTCGTCATTGGGCTCGGAAAGCGGCACGGGGCGGATCAGGTTCACAGCATGGGCACCAAGGGCCTTCGCGACATGATCCCGCTTTCCGCGAAGGTGATCGTCGACAAGACGCCCTTCGTCGCGGGCCTGGCCATTCTCGAAAACTCGAACGAAGAGACCGCCCTCGTCGAGGTCGTGGATCGCGACGACTTGTTCGAGCGCGAACCCGTGTTGCTTCAGCAAGCGAGTGGGCTCATGGGTCGATTGCCGTTCCCCGGCATGGACGTTCTCATCATCGGCGAGACGGGCAAGAACTACAGTGGGGCTGGCATGGACCCTAACGTGATCGGCCGCATGTTGATCGAAGCGACGCCGGAGGCGGAAACGAACAACCCGCGGATCGTCCGGATTGCCGTGCTCGACATCTCGCCCGAGAGCCACGGCAACGGCACCGGCATCGGCCTCGCGGACCTGACCACGAATCGCGCCTTGAAGACTATCGACCCCATCCCGTTCCGCATGAACAACTTCACGGCTCGTTCGCTTTGGCGAAGCAAGATCCCATTCGCATTCGACACGGATCGGGAAGTCATCGACATGTCGCTGGAGACGTGCTGGCAGCCGATCGCGAACAGGGTGAAGTTCGCGGTGATCCCGAACACGTTGGAAGTGGCGGAACTTTGGGTCTCGGCACCGCTGGCCGCCGAAGCGAAGTTGAACCCGAACCTGGAACTCGTCGGCTCGCCGATGCCGCTGCCGTTCGACGCCAACGGCACACTCGATCAGGAGAAGCTCTTCCCGCACAGCATTCGCGGCCGACGCCAGCCGCACTGAGAAACGAACCCGCCCACTCATGACATCGGAGGTTGCATTAGCTCGACTCCGCGGTACACATCGACCAGAGGAATGCGAACCGCGATGGTGGCGAGCGAGAACTCGCCGGCCGGATCGTCGAATGTCGTCGGCAACCACTGCTCATCGGGCTGGCGCACGAACCGCTCCACGCACATTTTGTCTTGACTGACGAGGATGTACTCCTTGACGGATGGCAGACATTGGAAGTTGTCGAATTTGGTACCGCGATCGTAGCTCTCGGTGGACTCCGACAGGATTTCGATGACGATCTGTGGATTCAGCAGAATGTCGACCCCTTTGTAGCGGTCGAACTCACCGCGCCCGCAAACGATGACGATGTCCGGGTAGGTGTAGAGGCCGGTGCGCTTCACATGGACGCGCATGTCGACCGAATAGGTACGACAGGGGCCGCCCTTAAGGCGGCCTCCGATTTCGATGATGAGGTTGTCCTTCAACTCGTTGTGTTCGCGGCTGGCCCCAGCCATCGCGAACATTTCGCCGTTGAAGAACTCACTCCGGAACTCGGCGGCACCTTCGATATCGAGGTACTCAGCCTCGGTCAGTTTCATTTTCGGAATTGCAGACACGGTAGAATCTCCACTCGTTTAATCGTCTGAATCCAGCACCGCGAGGAACGCCTCTTGCGGCACTTCCACCTGCCCGATCTGCTTCATACGCTTCTTGCCCTCGGCCTGTTTCGACCAGAGTTTGCGCTTGCGAGTGATGTCGCCGCCGTAACACTTCGCGGTCACGTTCTTCTTCATGGCGGCGATGTTTTCGCGGGCAATGACCCTTCCGCCGATGGCCGCCTGAAGCGAGACCTCGAACAAGTGCCGGTCGATTTCCTTGCGCAGCTTCGACAGAACTTGCCGGCCTCGGCGTTCCGCACTCGAGCGGTGAACGATAATGGACAGCGCGTCCACCTTGTTGCCGTGGACGAGAATGTCCAACTTGACGAGGTCCGCTTCGCGGTAGCCGAGCACTTCGTAATCCATGGTACCGTAGCCGTGGGTCACGGATTTGAGTTTGTCGTAGAGGTCGTAAATCACCTCGGCCAACGGCATCTCATAGACGAGGATCACCCGCAGTTGGCTGAGGTACTCCGTGCGAACGAACGTGCCGCGGCGATCCGTACACATACTCATAATCGAGCCGATATTCGTCGCCGGTATCAAGAAACTGATCCGGACGATCGGCTCTCGGAATTCCTTGATGCCGCCGCCCTCGGGCACGTCCTGCGGGCCGTGGACTTCAATCACTTCGTCGTTTTGCTTGAGGATCTGGAACGTCACGTTCGGGGCGGTTTGAACGAGGTTCAGTTCGCTGTCGCGTTCGAGTCGCTGCTGGATGATTTCGCGGTGGAGCATACCGAGGAAGCCGCAGCGGAACCCGAACCCGAGGCCGTCTGAGACTTCGGGCATGAACGTGAAGGAACTATCGTTGAGCTTGAGCCGGCCGAGGGCTTCGCGGAGGTCTTCGAACTCGTTGTTATTCACGGGGAAGAGCCCGGAATACACCATCGGCTTCGGTTCTTTATAACCGGCCAGCGCCTCGGTCGCGGGGTTGAACGGATCGGTGACGGTGTCGCCGATATTGACGTTGTCGATGTTCTTGATATTGGCGGTGAAGTAACCGACCTGCCCGGCGGCGAGTTCGTCGCATTTCTCCATGCCGGGGCGAAATTGGCCCATCTCGGTAATCACATATTCGCGGGCCGTGCGCATGAGCTTGATGCGCTGCCCCGGTTTGAGCAAGCCATCCATCATGCGAATGTACACGACGACGCCCTTGTACGTGTCGAAGTGAGAATTGTAGATCAGTGCTTTGACGGGTGCGTTAATGTCGCCGGGCGGCGGCGGAATGCGATCGACGATGACGCCGA
>JAYTUG010000613.1:0-13119 GCA_043744695.1 Gemmataceae bacterium | reverse complement strand
AGTTTCCAATAACCATCGACGGGCAGGTCAGCGAACTCCTGCACCTTGCCAGACGGCCAATAAACCGTGGCCTTCTTCACGGCACTGTCCGCCCCCAGACCTACTACCTGACGCACATCGTTCGACGAACCGTAGCTTCCACCGCCCTTGATGAAGCGCGTTTGCGTACCGCCCGCACTCTCGATTGCGACGCGAGCGCCGACCACGTCGCGGTTTTTCTCGCCGATCAGTTCGATGCCGATCCAGTGTCGGCCCTCGGTCGGTGCCACGTTGCGCAGCACCGTCACCGGTTCGTTCAGGTGGCTGATCACGCAATCGACCTTGCCGTCATTATCGAGATCGGCGAAGGCCAAACCGCGAGCATTGTGCGGTTCGTGGAAGTACGCGCCGCCGCTGGCCGTCACCTCTTTAAACCGACCGCTTTCGTACGCAAGAAGTTTCGCCTTCGTCCGCTCTTGACGCAGTTGAAGCCGGATTGCGTCGGTCGGGTCGCCGACGAGTTGCTGCCGCGTGATGACGTCGCGGGCCTCATCCTCGACGCGGTAGAAGTCGCGGATGCGCGTCAGCGCTTCGGCCGAGCGTGCGGCGTCGGTCTCGCGGGCCACGTGGAAGTACCGACGCGCATGGCCCAGCAGGCGACCTCGACGATGACGCCGGGTCGATAGATCCCATCGAACACGTTGGCGGCGTCGGCCTGGAGGAAGCCCTTGAAATCCTCGAGCCGCAAGTCCGGATCTGTGCGGGGGGCTGGGAGCAATCCCAGTCCCTACCGCGACCCTTCATGTCCCTACGGGTGGATGTATGAGCGCACTTTAAGCGGCACCACAATATGTGGTTTGTTGTCCGTCGCGATCACCACATGCAAAACCGATGACGCGCTCATCCACCCGCGAGACGATCTCGCTAGGACCCACACGCCTTCGAAGCCCGACATTTTCTGGCGGCGGCCGCGCACGGAATGTTCCGAGTCGCTGGTGGAAGTAGGCGGTACCGAACGATGAAATGGCTGGGAGGATTACGAGGCGGAAACTTATGTTTTCCAGTCGGTTTGCGGGGCGGCGCGATGCGAGGCGGACCGAAGCCTCATCACTCGGCACGATATTTCTCATTTTTGGGGCTGCAGGCGGAGCCGCAGCTTCTGGCTGTGGGCTCTCCGCCATTGCATGGACGGTAGGGAGTGACCGAGTGGTCGGGAGAAATTGCGAGCGGCGGAAATTTCTTGAGGTCGATTGCGTGGGAGCCACCACGAGCGTCGATCAGTACGTCGGCCTCGAGCGCATCGCACTCGGAGGCCCAGAGGTCCGTGACGATCAGGTGTCGACGTTGCTCATCAACACAGGAGCTACTGTTCCGGGTGAAGACCTCCCACTCCGGAAGGAGGACCGAGAGGCTGCGAGCGTGACTCGGATTCTCGACGAGGATTGCAACTCGATTGTTGATCGAGCTGGCATACCGCTCGGCAATACTCGCAACGAACTGATTCCTTGCATCATTACCCCACACTGCGACACGCATAAGTTCCACCGGCTCCTCTTTGCGGACGTGATGGCGGGCCGCGTGCCGGAATCGATGCATCTTAACGAGCACAGTGGCGCGGTGTCGCATGGGAGAGTTGAGGATCTGCCCAAAAAACGCCATTAGTCGGAGTAGCTCACCTTGGGAGGGTCGATAGTTCGGCTGCAGAAACCCGAATGCGGGGACCGTAGGATCGCGAAGGAGCTGGAAATCCCATCGAAAACGCTCGTGGACATCGGGATCCCAGCGAGCATTATCCGCGAGATGCCCCACATCGGGGATGATTACCCCATGGAAGTTGTGGGGCTGACAGATATCGAGCTTGGCGAAAGAACAGACGAGGACAAGGGGTCCCCCGTCCCACGAAATGCAGATCTCTTCGACGCTCAAGACTCGCTGGATAGCCTCGGATTTTAAGTGCCTTAGCCACCTACGTTCCTCGTCGCGATTTTGGACTGCGAGGACAATACGATAGTGCGAGAAAAGTCGGAGCATAATGGGAATGAGCGACCGCGGCCCGTGACGATTGCCGGGATCGATCAGCCCCCCGCACTGCGTTGCGACGGCCGAAAAAAAAAAAAGACCTGAGGGGGGTAGATAGGCTTGCCAATACTTCGGGATTGGGACGCCAATACTTGAGACTCCCATGAGGGAAACTCACCGAGTATCCGGCGGCGAGCATCGCCAATTCCACCATCCGGCCCAACTTTGCCGGGAAGCGGAAGGTCTCGCCATCGAGGCGTCCCAATACCTCTTGGTGCGTGCGGCCCACGACCGCTCCGCCCGCATGCGTAAACTGGTGGCTCTCGGTGGTGAGCAGCGGAGCGATCAGACTCGCGTAGGCCGCGTCCACGATCGCCACGTTCCCGTCCAACCGAATATCGATTTTGTGATCGTCGGGCATGATGTAACTCTCTCTGAGCGATTCGTAAGGGATGAAGGCGGGCTGGATCACCTGTGGTGAGTTTTAGACGCCGTGGCGATCCTTCAGGGCGCGGGCTGCCGCTTCGGCACCTCGGCTCTCCGATGACGGGCGAGTCGCCGGCGAATCCTGGGAGGCCGCTGGCATGGCGCTCGTCGTCAGACTCCTGAGGAACTGTCGGAAGTCATCGTCGCGGACAAGCCAGCGAGATCCTGCGCGAATGGCCGGCAGGCGAATTCGACCCATGGGGGTCGACACTCCACTCAGAATCCATCGGGTCATCGTTGCAGGGTGCATGCGTGCTGCTCCGCGACCCCCAGGTAGACCTCGGCAGTAATGGGCAAGGGGGTGAAGTTCACCGAGTGGATCTGGGCCCATAAGATTTACCCACTACCGCAGATGACCGATGCATCACAATCGATAGTATAGTATCGCTAGCGATACCGACCAGGGGCGTAGATGATCGGACACAAGTCAAAAAAGGGATCCAAGAATCCCGAGCCAAAGCCCCTCACCCTGAGGATCCGGGAAGTCCGCGACCGGCAATTCAGCGGTAACGCGAGAGAAATGGCGAGCGAACTCCGTCTGCCGTACCTTTCCGTGCTCCGGACTCTACATGGCGCAGACCCCAGCTCCCGGCTTTTGGTCGCGCTCGTGCAATACGCGGGTGTGGATGCCCAGTGGCTTCTCTCGGGGCGATCAGTCCGGGCCCGTGATTTCGGACTCTCCGGCGACGTCCATCTGCTGCCGATCAGTCCCTTGTTGCTCCCATCGCCTACCACGCAAGACGTGATTCCGGCGGGCTGGTCCCGCCAGCCCGTCATCTCCCACCTCACCTTCAGGGACGCATACTGCTATTCCGTTCCTGTGGGCGACGAGGCGCTTTGCGATCCCGCGTTCCCGGCTGCCGCAGGCGATCTGCTCGTCATTCAGTGCGCGAACGATCCTGAAACCAGCAACATTCTCGAGTGGGATCATTGCTGGGTATCATTTCAGGATGGAGACGGCTCCCGCGCAAGCCTGGGCTATCTGAGCGAAAAGGGCCTACGTCGCGCCGGAGATGCGAAGACACGGTTTCGCATCGGTCCGGACAGCACCTTTGGCGAGTCCTCCGGTCTCTTCAAGCCCCGGAAGAAGAGTGCGAGCCGCTACGGGGTCGAGATTGACGGCGTGACAACGATATTTCGCGATTGCGTTCTCGGCCGAGTCGTCGCGAAGATTTGGTGGCAAGGAGATTTTCAGACGGTGGAATCCATTCAGTAGTAGCGTCAGAGCAGTCCGCCGAGGCGTTCGTGGCACTCGGCCTTGCCCTTCGGGGATTGGAGGACGGGGGATCATCCCGATCGGCAACTCCAACAGGGATTTGACGAGTTTGTCTTCGAGGCACCCCGAGGGGTGCTCCGCCCTGTGGCCGACCTCACACGGCCAGCGATCATCGATGCCTTTCCCGAGGTGTTCCCGCCTTCGCCCCCGGGTGGAGATCAGCATCGATCATCGGGAATGCTGGAGCAAGGGCGGACACCACGACTCCCTCGATTGATGGTTGTCGGATCCCGAGCACTCGATCTAAGTTCTTTTGCGAGAAGCTTTGACGGATTTTGCTCACACGTGAGTGCGCGTCTCGATCCGGGTTACCGAGGAGAGGAAATGGCCCTTGTTGAAAGCATTTACGATCAGGAGCTTTCCCTGTTCGTGAATCAGTTTGAACCGCACTGCATCACCCGAGAGGTGGGGAAGCGGATCAGGGATTACTGTCGAGGCCTCCTGTCCGATCTTCCCCGAAAGACCGCCGGAGCTATTGCACGATACACGGAAGCATCACCCCGAACGCTGCAGCACTTTTTGACGACTGCCGAGTGGGACCACGATGCGCTCCTCGCCGGCGTTCAGCAGTTGCTTTTGGCGCAGTGCCGGGTTTACCCCGATGCAACGCCCGGCGTCATCGGAATCTTGAGCGAGTCGGGCATTCCGAAGAGGGGGCCGAAAACGCCGGGGGTTGCGAAGCAATATCTCGAGAGTCTGAATGCCAAGCGCAACGGGATCATCATGACCGATCTAGTTATTACCGATGGAACGTTCGCGGCTCACCCGGATTCAGATCTCTATCTGCCGGAATCCTGGACGGGTGATCGCGACCGCTGCCGGGCCGCCGGCATTCCGGACTCCATCCCATATCGCCCGCCAGGGCAACTCTCGCTGGACCTTCTTCGTAAACTGGAAGATCAAACGTGCCGTCCCAGATGGGTCACCTTTACCGAGGGAATAGGGCGAAATCCCGGGGTGATCGATGCGATTCATGCCTCGGGACATCAGTTCATTGGAGAGGTGGCATGGAACTTTCTCTGTCGACCGAGTAATCAGCAACAGATCTACACTGCACTTTTTGCCAGTGGGCATCACGATCGCCAGTTCCTCGATTTTCCCGGCCTCGAGGGTGTGAGCGTCGTGAACGTACAGACCGGGTCTAACTTGGTCGACTGGCTCCGGTTGATCAAGATTTCGCGGCCCGAGACGGGTTCGAACCAGTATCTGCTGACAAACGTCTCCCTGGAATGTATCGAGACGTGCATTTCGGTTTGGCTCGCTAGTTGTCGTGCACTGGAATGTCTGCGACTTCGAACCTGCGAGAAGGCAATTTCCCATTTCGAAGGCCGCAGCTATGTCGCCCTTCGTCGGCATCTGACGCTCTGCCTGCTGGCGTCGGCATTCGAGACCCTCCGGGAGACAGGTCGGATGGTCAATAAAACGACGACGATCGCACCCGGCAAGTCGGGGCCAACACGACTGGACCTTGGTAGCCCGACTGTCAGTGAATCGACGGGGGGGCGTTCTGAGAACTGTCTATATCGAGAGCGGAATCGGAGGCTCGTCATTCCGTGCGCGGCGCACCTTGTACATCATTGCGCTCTAGCATCCATAACCGGCTAGGTCTCCTCTGCGCAGGTGCGGGGGGGGGCGTAGCGGTGGCCCGACGCCACATCGACCTGCGTCTTTCTTGGCCGTGACCGCCACCGAGAGCGTAGATCTGGCCGTCCGGCATCGCCGCGCTGGCCTGGCCGCGCAGGTTGAGCAGATCCGCCTCCCCCTCCCAGGCTTTGCCAACGGCGACAGGCTCCAGTGATCGCCGGAGTTCGTGTCGCGATCTGACTTGTAGCCGCCGAAATAGTGCAGCTTGCGACCAACCCCCCCGCCGCTCTGGCAATGCCGGACCGGCGGCCCAGGCGTCTGTGGCGAGGTCGTACTTCCATTCCTCGGCGGCGACTGGCCCGTTGTGCTTCCCCTTGAACCCGACGGCGAACCAGATGGTCTTCACGTCAACGGCCGGGTTGAAGCGCGTCAGTCTCGTCGGCATGTCCTTCTTCCGCGCCCAGGTGTCGGCTGCTGGGTCGTAAACAGCCACCCGGAGAGAAGCCCCCAGGTCGGTGAAGCCGTCGAACAGGTACATCTTGCCTTCGATGACGGCGGTCGGCGACTCGACGCGCGAATGGTGATGCCGAAGCTCTCCGTCACTTGAGGGCCGGCTATGGGCGGCTTCTCGGTCAGCGTGATTGATGGGCCGTACGAGGCGAAGACGACGAGCCGTGTGCGAAACATGGTGACGCATTCCTCGGCACGGACTCCTGACGGCACGGCAGGGTGACTGTAATCGCACTCCCTCTTGAGGGCTTTCGGCACCAGTATACAATACGTGGTAATTAAGTTCCGCCGTTCGGTGGCGTCTTCTATTTTGGCCGCCGAGCAGTTCTCGCCTTCCGCCCGCTTGTACCGCTCCACCCCCGGTAATCATTCGATGAGCAATATCCTCGCGCAGCGGTGGCTCCTCGACCGGCGGCGCGTACTCCGCGGGATGGGGACCGCCGTGGCGCTGCCCCTGCTGGACGCCATGACGCCGCTCCGGTCCGCTTCAACCGCGCCGGACCGGCCGCGCCGCAGCGTGTTCGTCTACATCCCAAACGGCGTCAACGGCATGGCCTGGCAGGTCACGAAGCCCGGCCGTGGGTACGACCTGTCAGCGTCCCTTAAACCGTTGGAGAAGCACCGCGACGATTTCACCGTGTTCAGCGGGCTGCACCACCCGAACGGCTTGGGCCAGGCCCACGTCTGCGCCGACACCTGGCTGACCGGGGCGAAGATCGACGCCCAGGGCGCCCGCAAGTACGAGAACACCGTTTCTTGCGACCAACTCATGGCCGAAGTGACCGGGCCGCACACCCGGTTCCCGTCGCTCGAACTGTCCATCAGTTCGGGCACCGGGCAGCCCGGCAACTCGACCACGCTTGCGTTCTCTCGCGACGGCGTCCCGCTCCCGGCCGAGGACAACCCGCGGCACATCTTCGACCGCCTATTCGGAATCGAACCGGGCGGGGCCGCCGCTCAGCGTGCGAAGCTCGCCAAACGGCGGAGCGTGCTCGACGCCGTCCACGACGACGCCAAAACGCTTCGCCGCGACCTGGGCAACCACGACCGCACCAAACTCGACGAGTACCTGCATTCAGTCCGGGAGGTGGAGCAGCGGGCGGCGCGGCTCGACTCCTGGCTAAACGTCCCGAAGCCGGTCGTCGATAAGGCGCTGGCCGCACCGTTCCAGCGCGACGTGTCCAAGGCTCAGGCGGGCGACTACTGGCGGACGATGTTCGACCTGATCGTCCTTGCCTTGCAGACCGACATGACCCGCGTGGTGACGTACATGAACGGGAGCGAGGGGAACGGCCTCGCCATTCCTGAGATCGGCGTGACGCAGGCGCGGCACAACCTGTCGCACCACAACGGCGACCCGGTGGTGCTCGACCGCCTCGCCAAGAGCGACGCCTTCCTGATGCGGATGTTCGCGGGCTTCCTGGACCGGCTCCGCGAGGTCAAAGACGGCGGCGAGCCGTTGCTCGACCGGACGATGATCCTGTTTGGGAGCGGCATGAGCTACGGCCACAGCCACGCGAACAGCAACCTGCCGATCCTGCTCGCGGGGGGCCGCGGATTGGGGCTCAAGCACGGCCGACACGTCGATTACAACCACCCCAAGGGGCACGACTACGCGCTGACCTACGGCGAATGGCAGGCGCTCTGCGGCAAGCCGCGAGACGACAAGGCTCGGCTGAGCAACCTGATGCTGACCATGCTTCAGAAGATGGACGTGCGGGCGGAGAAATTCGTGGATAGCGTTGGCCCGGTGTCGGAGGTGCTGGCATGACCCGTGTACTCATCGCCACGCTCCTGTTCGCCGCGTCGCTAACCCACCTCGCGGCGGACGATGCTCCCAGGACGGACCAGCGCTACCCGTTCCGCACCGACGCGGCCAACGCCCACTTGCCGTGGCACCGGCCGAAGCCCGGCGCGTTCCCGCCGGCCGGCTCGGCCCGCCGGATCGACGGCGAACTCGTAGCCGCCGATTTCGTCCACCGCACCGGCCAATTCCGCGCCGCCGACACCGGCGAGTTGAAAGACTTCACGCTGCCGCCCTACGGGGTCGTCCGGCATCTGAACGCCGAGGCCGACCTCCGCGACGTGCCGCTCGGCGCGTCCTGCCGGTTCTTCCTGCACCAGGATTCGCAGGGCGAGTTCACGCGGCTCGCAGTCCTGCAGGATCAATTTTCCGCCGACGCGGCTGACGGTGTCACCTACCGACTCGACGAGATGAAGCCCGGCACTTTGCTAGTTACCCGCCACGCCGCTGCCGATTCGGGCAAAGTGAAACTGATCGTCACGGACAAAACTCACGTCTGGAAGGGCGGAAAGCCGGCGCGGCTCGCGGACCTCGCGGTCGGCGACGAGTTGCTCGTGAACCTCACGGGCGTCACTAAAACCGACCCCGGCCGCTGCACCGGGGTGTGGGCCGGGGCCGATTCGCACAAGCAGGCCACCGAAACGCGACAGCAGGGACGCGCCGCGTTTCTCAAAGCTCGCGGGTTGGCCGGGTGGGTCGATCGCACCGATGGCCGGACGCTCACCATCACCCTCCTCAGCGGCGACAAGGCGGCATTCGAGCAATCGTGGTTGAAGGACTTCGCCGTTGACCGGGGCGTCCACGTCGTCGTCGCGAACGACGAACTCCGCACCTGGAACCCGCCGGTCGATCACGAGCGGGGTAAAATCGTCGAGGTGCTTCGCGACCCCGCCGACGGCTGCGGCCGCAGTGGGGTGCGACTGCGGGTGACGGTCAACTTCATGCTCGATGGGTTCCGTAAGGGGCGGGTCGTGCGGGTGTTCGACAGCGGCTGGCCGCTGAAAGATCAGCCGTTCGGCGAACAGCTTTTCCACTACGGCGCCCAGTCGTTCCCCCCCGAACTCATGGAGCTGCCGCCGAGAGAGTACCCCGGCCAGTTCCCGTTCCGCACCGACTTCGGCAACGACCATCTGCCGTGGTACCGGTTGAAACCCCAGGTCGCGCCACCGGAATACGCCGAACACCAGGTGTTCGGCGAACTCGTTTCCGCGGACGCAACTAAGCGGACCGGCCGGTTCCGGGCCGACCGCACCGGCGAGTTGGTCGATTTCGCGCTGACGCCGGAAGGTACGGTCCGTTACCTCAACGCCGAATCCGACCTGTTGGTGCTGCCGCTGGGCACGCGATGCCGGTTCAGTCTGTACCAAGACGCCACCGACGCCTTCACACAAGCCTCTCTGGTCACCGACGAGGCGAGCAACCTCATCGTGAACGGTGCCTTGTGGCGGGTGGAATCGCTGAACCTCGAAGCGGGGAAACTGGACGCCGCCCGCCAACCGCCGGCGGTGAAGAACGACCAGGGCGACCCGGAACAGCCGCCCGACATCGGCCGCGCCGAACTCCGGATCAGCCCGGACACCCGCATCTGGAAAATGCACAAACGGGTGGCGGCCCGCGACCTTGCGGTCGGCGACCTGCTCCTGGTCAACGTCACCGGCGAACGGCTCGGTCACCCATCCCGTTGCACGGACGTCTGGGTTGGCACCGACACACAAAAACTCGTCATTGAACAACAAGCCCGCAAAGCGCAGCCCCCGAAGCGCTAACTCGCCTAGAGGAATACTCGGTGAGCCGCTTCCTCCCCTTCTGCGCTCTGTCGGTCGTCTGCTTCACCGCACCAGCCTCTGGGGCGGACGAGGACTTTAACGCGCTCGTCAAGCCGTTTCTCGCCAAGCACTGCGTGAACTGCCATGGCGAAACGGCGCCGAAAGGCGACTTCCGCATCGATAATTTAGCCGCGGATTTCGGCTCTCCCAAAGCAGCGGGGCGGTGGGAAGAGATCATGGGCCGCATCAACAGCGGCGACATGCCCCCGAAGGGCAAGCCGCGGCCCGCAGCCGACGATGTCGCGCGCGTAGCCGAATGGATCGTCGGCCGTCTCGGCGAGGCCGAAGCGGCCGGTCAGGCGGGAGGAGCGGAGAAGGTCTCGTTCCGCCGACTCACGCGCGAAGAGTACGCGAACACGATTCGCGATCTGCTCGGCGTCACCGTCGATGTGGCCGATCCGACCGGCCTTCCCGAAGACCCGGACTGGCACGGCTTCCAGCGGATCGGCGCGGTTCTCACGCTGTCCCCGGCACACGTCGAGAAGTACCTCGCAGCCGCCGAATCCGCTCTGGACGAGGCGCTGCCGACCGGCCCGCAGCCGAAGCGCGAGGTCGTCCGGTGGAACGCGTTCGATCTGCGCGGCGGGAGTTGGAAGAAGTACGAGCAGGACTACCGGGCCCGCGGCATCGTCGACCAGGTGCGAGCAGACATCGTTCCCAATAATGGGGCCCTCGACGATCACACGCTCCGGGTCAAGACGCCGGGCGACTATCGCGTCCGCGTCAAACTCAGCGGGCTGCGGCCCGCGGACGGCCGCGCGCCACGTCTGCGCCTGTACGACAGCGGGATCAGCCGACTGCTCTTCGAGCGCGACGTGGAGGCTCCAGAGGACCGGCCGACCACGCTCGAATTCCGGACTCACCTGCCCGCCGGGAACCACAACGTCCGCATCATGAATGCTGTGCCGGGGCCGAACCCGGAGGACCGCCGGTCGCGGTCGAGCGAGGTGCCCAACGCCTTCTCCGGCTTGCAAACCCGCGTCCCCTGGCAGATGAAGCTCACGGACGACGACGGCAAGCCGATCGTCCCGTTCCTGCTGCTGGATTCCATCGAGTGGGACGGCCCGGTTCACGAGTCTTGGCCGACCCCGGCGTACCTACGGGTCTTTTTCGGCCGCGCAGAGGCGAAGAAAGATTCGGCCTACGCCCGGCAAATCATCTTGCGGTTCTCCGAGCGGGCCTGGCGCCGCCCCGTCACCGCGGCGGAGTTGGATCAACTCGTCAAACTCGTCGAGAAGGCTCAGAAGCTTGGCGACAACTTCGAGGAGTCGGTCAAGACCGCGCTTCTGGCCGTGCTCAACTCGAAGAGCTTTCTGTACCTCGAAGAAGGCGACGTGGCGGTCCCGTCACCGCGTCTGACCGACTGGCAACTGGCTTCGCGGCTGTCGTACTTCCTGTGGTGTTCGATGCCCGACCAGCGGTTATTCGACCTGGCCCGCAAGGGCACGCTGCGCCAGCCCGAGGTTCGCCGCGCCGAGGTCCGGCGGATGCTGGCCGACCCGAAGGCCGCGGCATTCGCCGACTCGTTCCCACGGCAGTGGTTGCAACTGCGAAAAGTCGGCATGTTCGCCCCCGACAAGACGCTCTACCCCGAGTACGACGAGTACCTCGAAAAGAGCATGATCGTAGAGACGACGGGCTACTTCCGCGAGGTGCTGGAGCGCGATGCCGGCCTCCGCGAATTCCTCGACTCCGACTGGACGATGCTCAACGAGCGCCTCGCGACGCACTACGGTATTACGGGCGTGAGCGGCGAAGCGATGCGGCGGGTGACTTTGCGCCCCGAACACCACCGGGGCGGGCTGCTGACGCACGCCTCGATCCTGAGCCTGACTTCCGACGGCACCCGGCACCGGCCCGTTCACCGCGGAGTCTGGGTGCTCGAGTCGATCGTCGGCAAGCCGCCTCCGCCGCCCCCCGCGAACGTCCCCGCGCTTGGCACTCCGGCACCAGCCACGCGCAAGACTTCGGTACGGGAGAAGCTGGAACAGCACCGGGCCGACGCGAACTGCGCCGGCTGCCACCGGCGGATCGACCCACTCGGCTTGGCCTTCGACAATTACGACGCGATCGGCCGGTGGCGGGAAGTCGAGGCGGTGCGGGATGGGACCGGAGACAACCCGCGGCTCGACCCGAGCGGGGAACTGCCGGACGGGCGGAAGTTCGCCGACGCCGCCGCGCTAAAGCAACTGATGGCCGACGACACGGATCGGTTCGCCGCGACCTTCGCCGAGAAGCTCGCGACCTACGCCCTCCGCCGCGGGGTGACCTTCGGCGACCGTGAGGAGTTAAAGTTACTCGTCGACCAGTCGAAGCCCGGCGGGTACAAGCTGGCCGCGCTGGTCGAATCGTTTGCCGGCGGAGAACTATTTCTGAAACGGTGAGAGGGTCCTCCGTCCTGCACTGTTCGGCCGGAGCTATACGGGACGGGGGAATGGGAAGCAGGCTTTCGTTAGCGACGGTCCTGGGCGTGTTGGCCGGGTCCGAGAGGCGACCAAATGCTGCGACGAGTTCGCTGCTCAGTCGCGGCGTTATTCCTCGCACCGCACGACCCGGCTCGCTCTCGTGCTTTCACCCTGCACGAAACCAAGCTATTCGTCGCATCCTTCGTGAGGCTCCAAAGATCGCCGCTACTTGGCGATCTTCGTCACGGTCACACTTTGGAGCAAATATTCGTTGTACTCGCCCCCCGGATTCGAGGTTGAAGTAAAAGCCCCAGTAGTTGCTTCCGGCCCACGATCAACGTTCCTTGTACATCATTGCGCTCTAGCATCCTTAACCGGCTATGTTTACTCGCCGGTGATCCAACATGTCGTTATCGACTCCATGCGATTTTTTGAGATTTATCACGATGATCTCTGGAGGCGACACATCGAAAAATGGTATTATCGGGCACGCGTTTCACGACGATCCGGACGCCCAGAACGCATTTGCTCGCTAGAGTCGTGACCGTTCACTTGATCCTGCTTTCCGATACGGATGCCGCTGCAATGGATCGATCCCCGACAAAGCAACCTGAAGCTCTTCCATTCGATGACCTCGGGTACTCCGACGAGGCGGATTTCGAAGACTTGGTTCTCGGCCCTCAGCGAGGTGCAGTTCTCGAACGCGCTCATGCCGCCACGATCGCCGAGATGTTGGCACGAATGAAGGATCCCGGGGACTGGCATTCCGATTCGCTCGCCTGGATGGGCAAGCGCATCCCCCAGTGGCGCTGGGCACAGGCCCACTTCATGCTCCATAAGGGGTCTCATTGCCGCAACGCCGACGATCATACGCTCCTGGCGGTCGAGTTGCTCCGCGCTCGCATCAACATGCAGAAGAACTTGCTCTGGGGGTCGCGCCATCTCATCGAGGCCGCCCTCATCTTTGAACGCGACGAGGCCGATCGCTGGCTGCTCGAGGCCCATCTGCTGCTGCCGAGATTGTTGTGCGGAGTGCCCCGTAAGCTCGGGATCAGCGCCTGCACGATGAAATACTACGCTCGTTTCTTCTTCGACGTCCGCCGGGCTCTCAAGAGCACGGGGTGGATCAACGGGAATGCCCTGGGTCCCCCACCCCACGACGGCTACGCCGACCACGAACTCTCTCCCGTCTGGAAACGCATGGCCTACCAATACGGCGAGCGAATGCTG
>JAYTUG010000612.1:0-3331 GCA_043744695.1 Gemmataceae bacterium | reverse complement strand
GCCCACGACCCAGAAAAACTTCGAACTCGATGTGATCATCGCGGATGGGGCATCGGGCCAGCGGGGAACCGCCGCGTTCTTCGGCAGCGGAAGCACGGCGCTTACGGAGAATTGGCCGCCGAACCCGATGTCGCTTCTTTTTACTTCGAGTACGTCGCAGTCGCTGGTACTCGGCAAGAATCGGTACGAGCTGGAGGTGTCGTCGACCACGGCAGCTTGGGGCGGCAACGGAGACGTGGTGGCCGCGGTTTCCATCAGTCCGCTGGCGACGCCCGAGCCCGCCACCTTCGCGCTCGCCGGGATCGGGCTGGTGGGTCTGATGGGATGGAGGTGGAAGCGATGAATCAGCGACCCAGCGTCAAGTTCTTTTCAAAGACCAGTAGGTTCTCGGCGCGGGCCGCGTCCCAGCGCATCCCGACGATGTCGTAGCCGAGATCGATGGCGAGGTGCAGCATCGGCCGATGCTGGTTGTGGCACTCGAGGCGAATCGTTTCGTACTGGTTTTGCGTGGCCCAGGTCTGGGCCGCTTCCATGAGTTGCGAGCCGAGGCCGTCGCGGCGGTGGTCGGGAAGCACGCCGTAGAACCACGCGAAGAACGTGTCCGGCTTCAACTCGAACCCGAGGAAGAACCCGACCGGTTGATCCTTCACGCGGGCAACCAACTGCAGTACGTTGTGCCGCCCCCGGTAGCGACGCTGGAACGATTCCAGCGTCTTCACCGGGCGGAAGATCTTATTGTAAAGATCGACCACCATCGGCAACTCGTCCACACTCACCACGTCGATCGCCGCATCTGCCATCGCTGGAGTTCCAAGTTGTAAGTTCCGAGTTCCAGTTGGAACCGTCAGTGAGGTCGATTCAAACCGGTGATGATGGCATCCCACGAGGGGACGTTCCAGTTGGCGATCATTTCGCGGAGCACTTCTCCGGCGGTGTCTTCATCCGCAATGGCGTGGGGGTTGCCGACGGTTTCGAGTTCGTCCGAACCCGAATCGTACGGTGCCTCGGCCTCCACGTAGGCGGGCTCTTCGCGAGGTTGTCGAACCGGTGCCGGAGCGCGAGCGGGCCGCGGGGGAGCAACTGGCTCCAATGGTTCCTCGGTTGGCGAGCCTTCACCAACTTCGCCTTCGGCTCCCGGTCCCTTCTTCCGCCGACGCCGGCGACGGCGACGCTTGCGGCCCGGTCCGGGCTGCTCGTCGCCGGACGCTTCCGCGCCATCGGGGGCATCGCCGTCCGCTTCATCGCCGAGTTCGCCGTCGAACTCACCGTCTTCGGATTGCGAGTCGACCTCGATTCCGGAAAGGTCGTCCGCGAGGGCAAATTCGGCGTCGGGAACGTCGGGCTCGGGCTCCCGCGCCGGAGGCGTCGTCGCCTTCTCGACGCCGAGTTCACGCGAGAGTTCGTCCCAGCTATCGTCCGAAAAAGGGTCGGTCATGGGTGTTCGATTCGCTCGGAAAGCTGCAAGCCTCGCGCGGAGGCGGGAGGCGATACTGGAACATTTTATCGCGCGAAGGCCGGTGCGGACATGCCCGCCTCGACAGTCCAGGTTCGCGAGCCGTTGGCGTTCACCTCGATCACGCGGTCGCCGGGCTCCGCGCCGAAGTGCAGCGTCAGCGATTCGGCCGCGGTTTCACCCGGTGCAAGATCGTCCCGCGGAACGAGGAACACGTCGTTGGGCCACGCCGCGATCTCGGCGAGTCGATCGGTCACCGCGTCCCAGGCATCCACGGGTAACGGCAAGCCCGGCAGCAGTTTACCGAGCAACCCCGTGAGGCTTTCCTCGAGCTGCGAACGCGGCGGGAGAACGTAAAACGTGGCCATCCGTGGCTCCCGGAGTGAGGGACCTCGGATGTATCGGACCGGGGAAGCGAGCGAGAACTCATCGAGTCGAGGAGGTGAGGTGAAATGGTTCGATGCGTGCCTCAGGATCGTTACGACCGGCGAGCCCGCTACCAACCGAACCGCTCACTTCTGATTTTGAAGCCGGGGATTGACAGGTTCGCAAATTGCGAAGATACTGTCCTGAGGTTCCGGTTCGCCCGATTGCGAATCGACTTCAGGCAGGATGCCCCGATGCGACAAACTTGGAAGTCGACAGATGCACGTAATCTCCAAGAGAAGACTGCGCGAGTTCTGGGAGGAGCATCCGAAAGCCGAGACTGCACTCGACGCGTGGTATGAGGTGGCCTGCGACGCGAATTGGGAAACGTTCGCGGATGTCCGAGCAACATTCAACGCGGCCGATCGAGTTGGTCGCTTGACTGTCTTTAACATCGCTTGATCGCGGCCATCCACTTCAACCGCGGTAAGTTGTTCGTTCGTCACGTACTCACCCATCAGCAGTACGACGAAGGGAAGTGGCGCGATGGATAATCATGGCAAGCACCCGGATGACGAACTCGATCCACAAACTCTACGGCAAGATCGAGGACCGCTATCTCGACTTAATCCGTCGCTTTCCGCTGCGCCCGCTCCGCTCGGATTCCGAACTCGATTCGGCCATCGAAGTCATCGACTCCCTGATCGACCGAGATAAACTCTCGGCCCCCGAACGGGACTACCTCGATGTTTTGAGCGGTTTGGTGAAGGACTACGAGGAGGAAGCGGTTGCAATCAAATCGGTGAGCGATTCGGAAATGATCCGCTTCTTGATCGAGGCCAAACAAGTCACGCAGTCCCAGGTTGCCGCGGGAACCGGCATTGCGGAATCGACCGTGTCCGCGGTGCTGGCTGGGAAGCGGAAGCTCAACCGCAACCACATCGGCAAGCTCGCCAAGTACTTTCACGTGTCCACGGCCGTCTTCGCGGACTAACGGACGGGCAGCACGACGCGCACTGAAGTCTCCGAGACGACCTTTAAGTTGCCGGGCTGGATGGCGGTGCCGCGGATCGTGAAACTCGGCTCGCCGAGCAACCGGCTGGCATCGACAACCGCGATTCGCAACTCGGCGTCCGCCGTGCCGTTGTTCACCACGACGGACTCACACTTCACGGCACTCGCCAGTTCCTCGGGAAGGATGAGTTCCAACTTCACGGGTTCGGTGAGCCGCGCCGAACGGGCGAGCCGCACCTTCACCACGATCGGCTCGCCCGACTTCGCCGTCACTTCCTCCTCCACGTGCGAAAGCTTGAGCAGCGCTCCTTCCATCGTCATCGTTACGAAGCCATCGATGGGTGCCACGAGCGTCCGTACGTTCCCCTTCGGGTCGGCGAGTTTGATCTCGGAGACGATGCCCATGCGCGAGGTGCGGCTCGTTTCGAGCCACTCGGGCATGAAGCACGGATACGCGGCCTTGAGCGTGCCCGCGGGCACGAGGATGTCGCGACCGGT
>JAYTUG010000611.1:0-13154 GCA_043744695.1 Gemmataceae bacterium | reverse complement strand
TGCGCGTCGCGGTCAAGAATGCCGACGGAGATTCGCGTGCGGACCTGGCCGTCGGCAGCGGGGAAGGTTCGCCCGCCAACGTCCGCGTGTACCGCGGATTGAACTTCAGCGGCACGGGCGAGCCCGGCACGTTCCAAGACCTCTCCGTCTTTGGTGGTGCGGCGCTGACCGACGGCGTATTTGTGGGTTGAGCGGAGCAGCGCGAAGAAGAGTTCCTCCAGGTCGTACTCGTCGTGTATCTGGAGGAGGGGCGAGCGTCGGTCGTTCGAACCCGGCCCGCCGAACCATAAGCGTGAAAGCAAGAACATCGCGGTCTTCCGTCTCATTGCCTCAGACGAAGGTGGCCGTTTCCGCGGGTTTTGCCAAATACGCGAATGAGCATTCTCACCGCTTCAACGAGTACAGCACCACGGCCGAGGCCAGTTTCAAGGCGCTCTCCTTGTCGTGGCCGAGGCAATCCGCGGCCTTGTGGCCCTCCAGGGCGCAGCCGATGTCGTACTTGCTGTAGATGATCGCCCAGCGGCCATCGACCTTCACGCCCTCCAGATACGGCGCGTAGTTTCGCATCTCGGCCTCGGGGCCTTTTCCGTCCGTCGTCTCGCGGCGGCAGCGGATCGTGGCGATGGCGGCCCCGCCGTTCATCTTCGCACCGAAGATTGGATCGTTCGCGGGGATCACTTGAAGCGGGCTATCCGGATAGAGCTTCTTGCACGACGCGCGAAACGAGGCATCGAACTTCTTCCAGGCGTCGAAGCCGTTGCACCCGGCGTCCGCGAAGAGGATGCCGCCGGTCTGCAAGTTGGACTTCACGCTTTCGAGGTCGTTGCCTACCAGGGTGAATGGTTTGCGGCCGTGCAGGTACATGAACTTGTAGTTGAACAGCCCCTCGTCGCCGGGGAAGAACGATTCCTTCTTGAGGGAAACGTCCAGGGCGGTCTTCTCGCGCATGTGGGCCATGAGGTTGCGCATCGCGGCGGGCGCGGGTTCGGAGTCGCCGCCGGTCGTCTTCAACTGTGCGACCTTGAACAGCCCGCGGGTCGGACCCTTGTCCGTCGCGTTGGGGTCGAAGATTTTCGTCGTACTCAGCTTCGGCTTCGGCAGTTCCAGACCCGTGGCGTAGGCGATGACGTTGCCCGCCAGCTTGTACGACATCTCGCCGCGATGGTTGGCTTCACCCGGCTTCGCGGCGGCCTTGCCGGGCATCGGCATGAAGCGGTGTTCTTCCCAGTAACCCGCCAGCGGCTTCGGGCTAAACGCGACCACGGTACGGCAACCCTTCTCCAACCCTTCCAGACCCGCGAACTGTGCGAGCCCCTCGTCCTTGTAAAACGTGGACCAGATGGCGTGCGTCTCGGGAAGCCGGCGGAGATCGCTGCTCGGGAAGAGCCGCTTCATCAGCAGGCGGAACGAAGCGGTGAACTCTTCATCCCCGCAGCACGCCTCGGCGAGGAGGAAGCCGCCCTCGTCCACGTACTTCTGGAGGATTTTCTCTTCGATGCTCAGCAGCGAACCGGGGAGCCCGACGAACGGCATCCGCCCGTGGCCGTTCAGATACAACACCGGCGATTGCAGCAAGATGCCGACTTCCTCCAACACCTTTTCGTCGGTGTCGACGTTCTGTCGCCGCATGTCGTAGACCTGCCACGAGAGCGGCACGCCCTTGAACAATTCGCGGCTGGCAAACTCGACGAGGTGCCGCGTGTCGTTGTGCTTGCGGTTCCAGCTCACTTCGCCTTTGGCTCCGACGCTGAGTTCGCGGAACGTGCCGTTCCCCACATCGCGGTGTTCGCCCCAGGCGAATTTGCAGACGAGCACCGGCGTGCGGCCCTTCGAAAGAAAGAGCAGCGAGAAGGCCGTGGAGAGAATCTCGGAGCCATCGAGCCCGTTGCCCACATTGATGGAGCCGTCGTTTTCTTGCTTGCCGAGAAGGAACTGGCAACCGGCGCGATACCAGTCGTGCTTGCCGAGAAAGCGCTGCCCGGAGAGCCGCCCGAGCCGCTCGATGCCGTACACGTTGTAAGCGATCGACGTGCCCTGATCGAAGTTGAACTTGGCACCGATCCAGTTCATCCCGCGGGCGACGGCATCGTCTTCGTCGTAGAGTCCGCAGTTGGCCGCGACACCCGAGGCGAGATCGAGTTGCTGAGCGCTCTGATCCAGACCCATGCCGGCGATGAGCAGGCCGCACACACCGGCGACGGTCATGGTGAAGCTTTCGCCGTTGTCGAGGCCGCCGTTGCGGTACTTCCAGAAGCCGCTCTTCGCCTGCGTGCGGGTGTAGTAATCCTGGATGGCCTTCCAGTGCTTGTCGTCGATCTTGGCACCGGCTTGCTTGGCGGCATAGAGCCCGAGCAGGGCGTATTGAGTGTTGGAATTGTCGGCGGGGCTGCCGGGGCTACCGGGGTAGCTCCAGCCGCCGAGTTGCCCCGCGCCGCCGTCGTATCCGAGCGCCCGTTCGATGAGCCAATCCGCGTTGCGCTGAATGATGGGCAGATCCTTGGGCCGCTTCGCTTCCGCGAAGACCATGTTTTGAAGCCCGGCGACGTACGTTTTGCGAGCGGGCAAACCGGCGAGGTAGTCGAGCGCCTTGGCCATCGCGGGGTCGTCCGGCTTCTCACCGCAGTTCAAGAGCGCGAGCGTGACGAGTGCCGTGGAGCCGCCTTCCATATCGGCCAGGAAGTTGAGGACGAGCCCTTCCCAGTTGCCCTGCGGGTTCTGATTCTTCTTGAGGAATTGGACGCCGCGCTTGATGGAGTCTCGCACTTTGTTGACGAGTTCTTCCTCGGGTTTGGTGGCCGCAGGCTGCGCCGCGACCGGTGCGGGCACCATTACGAGGATGCCGAACGCTGCGACGAGGAGAAGACGATGCATGGAAGGACTCCAAGCTCAAGTTTCAAACGCCCAGACGTGTACGACTGTCACTCGACGGGTTGACTCGTCCACGTGAAAAAGAGCCCCGAGTGGAGACTCAAAGGTAATCCGATAATCGTCCGGACGAGACTCGCCTTCTTCATTTCCGTTGAACGCGAGGCGCTCGTCGATGCGCTGGGCTGCGACCGTGACCAGTTGCCGAAGCGCAGGGTTGAGCCAGAGCGTGGCCAACTCGTTCTCGGCAGTCGGTGCCCAGAAGACGTCCCAATTCATGCGCGTCCCTCGAGATCCGAGAGGATTTGGCATAGTTTGCGCCCGCCCCCGGCCTGAATGCGACGTTGAATTTCTTCTTCACTGATCCGGGGCTGAAGTGCGGTTGGATTGATCGGCGTGAACATCCCGATGATCCGCCCATCTTTGCCGTGAACCATCACGGTGACCGTGGACTTCTTGAATTCGGCTTCCAGCCGCTCGTCGGTAATTTGAACTTGGCTCATCGCCTCGCCTCCCGTGTAGCGGAAATCACACTCCTCCAATTATACCATTACCACCGCAGCGGTTTCTGCCAGGCTTCCTTCAACTCCGAAAGCTTAACCCACAACAGCCACTCGCCGTTGGCACCGGCCACCCGCAATCGCGGCTCCGCGAGGGTCTTGCCCACCCGCACGATCGGCACACCCGCGAAACACGACGCCAGCGCCCCCGCATGCACCGGCTTCACCTCGATGATGAACCGCGTCGTCGATTCGCTGAAGAGCCGCACTTCATCCGATTCGTTCTCCGCGCCGATGGCTTTTACCAAATTGGGAACGTCGACACCGATGCCGCCGGCGAACGCCATCTCGGCCAAGGCCACCGCGAAGCCGCCCTCCGAGAGATCGTGGCACGAACGGATCAAGCCCTTCCCGATGGCAGCGTGAATCGCGGCGAAGACCTTGGGAGCCAGTTCGAGATCGATCTTGGGAACCTCGCCACCAGTTTGCCCAGCCACGAGATGCAGGTGCGAGCCGCCGAGTTCATTCCGCGTGACGCCGACGAGGTACAGGTCGTTGCCCGGTTCCTTCAGGTCCATCGTGACGCACAGGCGAGCATCGGCGACGTGGCCCAGGGCCGAGACGAGTAGCGTCGAAGGAATGTCGAGGCGTTCGCCGTGCTGCCCGGCGTACGTGTTGTTGAGGCTGTCCTTGCCGCTGATGAATGGCGTGCCGAACGCGATCGCGACATCGCGGCAGGCCTCCGCCGCGCGAACGAGCGTGCCGAGTACCTTCGGATCGTTCACGTTCCCCCAGCAGAAGTTGTCCAGGATCGCCGTGCGTTTGGGGTCGGCACCGACCGCGACGACATTCCGCATCGCCTCGTCGATGGCGGCGGCGGCCATCCAGTACGGATCGAGTTCGCCGTAACGCGGGTTGATGCCGCAGCCTACGGCCAGCGCCCGGTACGAACCGAGTACGGGCATCACGACCGCGGCATCGGAAGGCCCATCGTTCGCGATGCCGACCAACGGCTTCACGGCGCTGCCGCTCTGCACCTCGTGATCGTACTGGCGGATGACCCATTCCTTGGAACAGACGGAATAACTCGAAAGGATTCTGAGGAGAGAATCCTGAACGGAAACGTTTAGCCGCGACGCGGAGTCCTCGGAGCGGAGCGCTGCGTTTCCATCGCAATACTCTGCCTCCCGCACCTGTGTCGGCCGACCCTCATGGAGAAAGTGCATCTCCAGGTCGGCAACCGTGTGCCCCTGAAAGCGCAGCTTCAATCGACCCGTCGGTTCGAAGACGCCGAGTACGGCGGCCTCCACATCTTCGCTATCGCAGAGCCGCTTCAACGCCGGCCAGTTCCCCGGCGGCACGGAGAGCACCATCCGTTCCTGCGACTCCGAGATCCAGATCTCGGTGTAATTCAGGCCTTCGTATTTGAGTGGAGCCGCGTCGAGGTTCACCTCGGCTCCGACCTCGGCACCCATCTCGCCGACGGCGGAACTGAACCCGCCCGCACCGCAATCCGTGATCGCCGTGAAGAGCCCGAGATCGCGAGCTTGCAGGATCACGTCTTGAACTTTCTTCTCGGTGATGGCGTTGCCGATCTGCACGGCGCCGCCGCTGATCGTCTCCGATTCGTGCGTGAGTTCGAGCGAGGAAAACGTCGCACCGTGAATGCCATCGCGGCCGGTACGACCACCCACCGCCACGATGAGGTCGCCGGGATGCACCTGTTTGAAGGCCGCACTCTTGGGCATGATTCCCACGGTGCCGCAGAAGACGAGCGGGTTGGCCAGATACCGGTCGTCGAAGAGGATCGCGCCGTTGACCGTGGGAATGCCCATGCGGTTGCCGTAATCGCGAACCCCGGCGACGACGCCCTTCATGACGCGGCGCGGATGCAGCACGCCCTGAGGCAACTGATCCGCGGGGAAGTCCGGGTTCGCGAAGCAGAAGACGTCCGTGTTGCAAATGGGCCGAGCACCGAGGCCGGTGCCGAGGATGTCGCGGATCACGCCGCCGAGCCCCGTGTTCGCGCCGCCGTAAGGCTCGATGGCCGAGGGATGGTTGTGCGTTTCCACCTTGAAGCAGACGTGATTCTCGTCGTCGAACGTCACGATTCCCGCGTTGTCCGAGAACACGCTGACGCACCAGTCCGCGTCGCCGAGTTGCTTGCGAATCTCCTGCGTCGCGGCGAAGACGGTCTCTTTCAGCAGGTTCTTGTACGTCCGCGTCTCGCCCGTCGCGGCGTCCTTCAAATGGATCGTGCCCTTGAGCGTCTTGTGCGAGCAGTGCTCGGACCAAGTCTGGGCGATGGTCTCGAGTTCGCAATCGGTCGGCTCGCGGCCCAGACTTTTGAAGAGCGATTGCACGGTCTTCATCTCGTCGAGCGTCAGCGCGAGCATGCCGTCCTTGCTGAGCTTCACGAGCCCCGCATCGTCCAGATGCGTCAGCAGCACGGTCAGCAGTTCAAATGCATACTTCGACCCGACGCCGAGGTGGTCGGCCTTCACCGTTCCCACCACGATCTGCTCGATGGCGTCGTTGGCGAGCACCTTGCGGAAGAGCACGTCGCGATCGGTGGAGGAAATTTCGGGCGGCCCGTAGTAGCGGCGGAAGGTGCGGACCGCCGCCACGCGAATCTTCAACATCTGGGCGAGGTCGTGGATCGTTTGGGCCACGGGGTCCATGACGCCGGGCTTCAATAGCACGGTGTAATAGTGCCCGTTGCGGACGCCGAGCGGCCGCATCTCTCCGGTTTCAACCAGCGGATCGACGAGCACGTCATTGGTGAGGCGTTCGAGTTCGGACTCGGAGAGGTCGCCTTCGAGTAGGAATCCGCGGGCAGACCCGGCGACGAGGTCGCCGCCGCGCTGCGCGTGCGTGAGCAGGTCGAACTCATCGCAGACGCGTTCGCGGTCGCTGTCGCGGCCGAAGGGCCGAATTTCAAGTTCCCAGAGCATCGCGCACCTGTTTGGCCTCGGCGAGCCACCGCCCGAGCCCGGCCCCGTCGCCGGTCTCGAGGAGTCGCCGAAATTCGTCGAGTCGAGTCGTGAACTGAGTGAGGGCGGCGAGCACGGCATCCCGATTCGCCTGGAAGATCGCGGTCCAGAGATGCGGGTCGCCGCCGGCGATCCGCGTGACATCGCGGAAGCCACCCGCCGCGAACGGCAACCATTCGAGTGGCGTGACCCCGGCAACCGCCGAAGCCACCGCATGAGGCAAGTGACTTGTGGAAGCGAGTGCCCGGTCGTGCTCGTCCGCCGACATCGCGATGACCCGCGAGCCAAGTGCCTGCCAAAAGGCGCTCACGCACTCGACGGCATCACTTGCATCGAGTGGCGTCAGAATCGTGAGCCGTCCTTCGAACAAATCCGCACGGGCGTTCTCGACGCCGTTCTTCTCCGAGCCGGCAATCGGATGCGCCGGAACGAACGCGACACCTTCTGGCAGCAGTCCGTTCACAGCCGCGGCGATGCCGGCCTTCGTGCTGCCGCCATCCGTGAAGATGGCTCCGGGCTTGCAATGCGGAGCCGCGAGAAGAATCGTTTCCGCGATGCGATCCACGGGAGTACAAACCACGATCAGGTCCGCGTCGCGAACGGCGTCCGCGAGATCCGTGGTGCTGCGGTCGATCGCGCCGAGCAGCTGAGCCTTCGCCAGATTGCGCGGATCGCGGCCGGTTCCCACAACGAGTCGGGCCGCGTTCCGCGCCTTGGCCGCGAGGCCGACCGAGCCGCCGATGAGCCCGACGCCGACGATGGTGATCCGATCGAAGAGCATGAGGTGATTATATGGCGACGCCGCGATTGAACGACGGGTTCATGAAGTGAGGGGCTTTCCTGCGACTTGGCGATGTGACAACCGATTCCGGGAATTCTGCGAGGGAAGCGATTGCATCGTGCCCGCAGGACTGTTACCATTTGCAAATTCCAATTCGAGACCGATCTCTTTGGGTGGTGGCACAGACATTCTTATCTGTGACTTGCAGAAGACAAGAATGTCTATGCCACCCAAACCATCAAAACACGTCGGTCGTTGCACTAGTTCCGGTTCAACCCGCCGGGTTGGAGCTAACCCGATTGCTCTTCTCGAAGGATGGAGTCATGATGAAGCGCGCATGGATGCACCTCGCCCTAATCGTCGCACTGATCGTAATGCTGTCCGCAACGGCTGTCGGCTGGCAGAAGCCACCGGCCGACAGGCCAGTCGCGGCGGCCGATTCGCTTCGGTCCCTGTTGGAAAAGAAGGGTTACGTCGCCATCCCGCTCACCCAAGAGGAAAGGGATAATTGCTTCACCGTCGAGTGCAAGAGCGGGTCCGAAACATTTCGGCTGCTCCTCGATACTGGTGCGGCGGATTCCAATCTGGACATTGGACTGGTGAAGAAACTCGGTTTGAAACAAGGAGACGAGGTCAGAAGTCTCGGCATCGAAGGCATCCGAACGGGCGTCAGTGTTTCACTCCGGGGGCTTTCGATCGGCGGCTTCGATACACGGTCTGCCACCTCGCTCCACTTCGTTGCGTCCGATTTTACCAATGTGAATACCGCTCGGGACCGACTCAAACTGCGACGGATCGACGGACTCCTGGGTCGTTCGATCCTGGAGGTCAACTCCGTGGTGATCGACTTCCCCACTCGTACGCTCTACCTCCGCGCACCGCTCAAGCCAGAGCCGGCCAGCGGGCCGGTCGCGGTCGCCGATCCGCTGCGGTCCGTGCTGGAAAAAAAGGGTTACGTCGCCATCCCGCTCATCGCGAGAGAAGAGGACGGTAACTTCACCGTCAAATGCAAGAGCGGGACCGAAACATTTCGGCTAGTCCTCGATACCGGTGCGGAGGCTTCCGCACTGGACATGAGCCTGGTGAAGAAACTCGGCCTGAAACACGAAGGCGAGGTCGCCATCGGCGTCGGAGGCACACTAAAAGGTGCCGAAGTTAACCTCCGCGGGCTTTCGATTGGCGACTTCGATACCCGGACCGTCGTCGACTCGCTCTTCCTTGTTGCGTTCGATTTTACCGCCTTGAATGCCATCCTGGCCCAACGCAAACTGCGGCCTATCGACGGCGTTCTAGGTCATTCAACCCTGGGGGCCACCTCCGCGGTGATCGACTACTCCACCCGCACTCTCTATCTCTGCACGCTGCTCACCGGCCTGTGGCCCGAGATCGAAGGGCGGTGGGTTGCCACCGGCGGTCAGCAGGACGGCAACGCACTGGTACTCGACCCGGCGACTCCGCTCCGGCTGGGGTTCAAGGACCGCCAGTTCCACCTCACGGACGGGACGACCGATCACCGCTTCGGGCTGCACATCAACCCGGTCAAGGACCACTACACGATGATGTTCTTCGACCCCGAGCAGGAACTCGCCAAAGAATTGAAGTATAAGACGGGCGGGCTGTTAAAGGTGTCGGAAGGCAAGTTGACCGTCTGCCTCGGTCTGGACCTGGCGACGGCCAAGGGGAAGCTGCCGGAGGACTTTAAGGCCCCGGCCGGCAGTGGCCACCTCCTCCTCGAGTTCCGGCGCGAGAAATGACCGCGCCCCGAGGGGACTGATGAACCCCGGGACGTTTCCTGTTCAACCCGCCGGATACACGCAAATAATTGAGGAATCTACCATGTTCGCAAAGCGAATGCTGTTCTTGTTGGGATGCCTCACGCTTGGCCCGGCGTTGGCGGCACCTGTGCCGAAGGAGAAGCCGGTGATCAAATGCGAACTCAAACTCACCGGCAAGATTGGTGATGCCCCGGTCGCCGATGGTGGCGAGATTGTGATCACCAATATCTCGCCCGAGATGATCGACATTGGAACGGACACGGCCAGCCCGGCGAGCAATGTCGACCTCAAGGTGACGGACCCAAGCGGGAAGGCGGTGGAGATGGAGCCATTGGCCACGCACTATCCCGCGTTTCGAGAGGAAATCGAACCTCATCGCCTCAAGCCAGGCGAGACATTCCGGTGCGAGGAACAATTGCTGACCCGAATATCCGAGGAGAAACGAGTCTCGGGAACCTACAAGGTCAAGGCCGTTTTCACCTTCAAGGGGAAGAACTACGAGTCGGCTGAGGTCGAGGTGAAGTGCGTGAAGGAAAAGCCGGCAATCAAGTGTGAACTCAAGTTCACCGGCAAGATCGGCGAGAACCTGGTCCCCGATGGAGCCGAGGTCGCGATTACCAACCTCTCGAAAGAAACGATCGATATCGGGACCAAAAGCGGCCCCCTCGGGCTCCTGCTACTCAAGGTGAAAGATCCGAAGGGGCAGTATCTGAGAACGGTACCATTGACATACCATGTATCGCCATTCTTCGAGGCTCAGCCCCATCCCCTCAAGGCGGGCGAGTCGCACAGTGATGTTGTCCTACTGTTGCCCGCGGTGCCCGAGGAGAAGCGACTGCCCGGAACATACAAGGTGAAGGTCGTACTCACTTACCAGAGGAAAGAGTACGAATCCGCCGAGGTCGAGGTGAAGTGGCCGGCGGAGAAAAAGTGACGCCATGACGACACCCTACATCCTATCTGTGATCGGCTTCCTCGTGGTCGGCTTTGCGGTCGCACCCATCCCGAAGGAGAAACCGATGCTCAAGTGCTTTTTTGAAACAAGAAGAGATCAAGATCCGTCGGAAGATCGAACTGCTTGAACGGGGGATTTGGAGCGAGAAGCCGATTCAGGCAGTGCCGAATCGCCCGAAGTGAGCATCAGTCAGTCAATCGACCACGAATGGTTTGGCATGATGCTCATTCCTCGGCTTGCGAATCGGGAGTCTTTCTCTGCCACTTACGGAGTATTGCATTCGCGGCCATGCCGCAAAGGATCGGCCCGGCAATCGCGCCGACTCCGCTTCCGCCGAAAAAGAGTGCCGCCATCACCGCGGGATTGTCGAAGAGAAAGCCCAAAAACCCTCCTGCGATTGCTCCGCCGAAGAAGCCGCCAACGAGTCCGAAGAGAATTGCACAACCCACGCGTTTCTCGTGCTTCGGGTTCTTGGGTTTCGTCAGAAGCGGCTTGGTGATGGGCAGCCGCGACCCGATGAATATTCCACCGATCGTGCCCACAACAAGAATGAGGGGAAACAGAAGGAGCTCGGGAGGAAAGCCCGGCTCCCGGACATCCCTTCCGAAGAGGATGGTGATGCACACCACGAAGGCAAGAAAGAACGAGCCGAACAGGCCGATCACGCCGCCGAGCAACGCTCCCTGGTACCGCGCGGATTGCCGGCTGCGATCGGCTCCGGGTAACGGCGGCAAAGCCGCCGCTTCTTCGCAAGGCCGCAAGAGGGCATTGCGAAGGGCCATTGCCGAGGCAATCAGGCGCGGACGCTCGGACGCGGGACGGACTCCAGGACCCCTCCAAAACGCCAGATGTTCGCCGTGAGATTGAATCGACCAACCGGGTCGCGCGGCCAGTTGTTTCACAACATCCAGCGAAAAGTGCGTCCGAACCGCTCGATCGATCTCGGTGAAAATTTCGGGAGTGCCAGTGGCCAGGTCCGTGGTGTCGCCGACTTCGAGAAGGTAGTAGCGGCCGAACCGTTCGATGGCGCTGCGATCGGCTTCGGTCTTTCCCCCAGCCGGATCGAAGGTAATTCCGTTGGCACCGATCCAGTCCAGAAGCTGATAGCCCAGGGTCTTCGCCTTCAACTGGAAGCTCGGCAAACCCGGTACGGGAAGCAGCACGATGGTTCGCCGCTGCGTCCTGCTTCCCTCGTCTGATTTGACGACTGTCGTGAGATCGAAGACTTCGGCGGGAACGCCCTCGTATACGCGGCTCATGCGGTCGTCTACTGAGGCGAGGTTCTCGAAGAGGGGCATTGGCGGTGGTTGAAACTCGCCGGGTTGCGGATCGAAGTGGAAGTCGAGTTCGTCGCTGAGGGTCGCGAGTTCAACCCGATGGCGTGCTTGGCGACGAAAGCGAATCCAGCCGATGATTGCCCCACCCACTGCACCAATTACCGCACAGAGAACGACGCTATCGAAGGGCCAGCCCATGCCGGCGAGCCATCCGACTCCGTTCACGCGGTAGATGCCGTTGACCATCCACCAGAGCGCGGCCAAGCTCGCGGCTGTACCTGCCGACGAACCCAGAATGGTTTTCGCTGCGTTCACTCTCGTAAGTTACAAGACGAGACCGCAAGCGGCTTCGCGACTCGGAATCGCGAAGCCGCGAGGATGAAGACCAGGCGAAGCTGTATTCGCGCCGCAACTGGTGTAAGATTGATCGGGTCAAGCAAGGTGGGGATTCACTGGCCGAGTTACGCTGCAATATCCGCGAGGCAGTTGCCTGCCATTTCGAAGATGACAAGCAACCCGGTATCGTTCGCCTGCATTTCGACATTGCCGATCACTTCGGCGTGGAGCGGGAGGAGTTGCTCGACCGGTTATTCGCCTGATTGCAGGAAGACCGCAAGCGGCATCGCGACTCGGAATCGCGATGCCGCTTGCGGCGACCTTACTGCTGCGGCGACCTTACTGCTGTGGCGGTGCGGCCTCGCGGATCACGGCGCCGCGCTCGTCGCTGAGGATCAGCACCGAGAAGCGCTGGATCGCCTGACGCTCCGGCGTGTTCACCGAGGCGTAGTCGAAGCGACCGCGAAGGTCGGTGTAGCCGTCCTTGTGGAACTTCACCGAGCCGTCCGCCAGCTTCACGTACACCTTCACGTACACCTTCGTCAGCGGAGTGCCGTTCACGGTGTCCGCGACCTTCAACGAGCCGTAGTTTTCGGTAAATTTCACGTCCATGTCGGTCGCGAAGTAAGTCGCCACGCGGGTCTTGCCGGCCGCGGTCACCTCCACGAGCATGTTCTTCTTCTGCAAGTCGTCCGGCAGCGGGATCGCCACCTTGTCCTTGCCCGGAGGCAGTTTCACGACGTGAGACGTGGCCGGTTTCGTGAACGCGAACTGACCGCCCGTGGCCTGGGCGAACGGCGTGCGGCTGAACAGCAACTCGACATCCATCGGGATAAAGTTGATCGTGACGGCCTCGAGGTTCTGCCACGAGAGGTTGACGTTGCGGCCTTGCACGGCGGCGTCGAACGCCGGTTCGGTCGCGGCCAAGTTGCCCTGGTTCTGACCCTTGTCGTCCGGGTCGGCAACGCGCGGGCCCTTGCCGCTCGCCTCGTCGATGTGGTTGATCACCGCGCTGAATGCGTTCCGCCAGCGATCCACCGGATGGCCGAGGTGCTTGGCCGCGATCGACCGGGCCTTGTTCGGGTTCTCCTCGAACAGGGCCATGTACGCCGCACAGTAGTCGTACTGGATCCTGGTCGGAACCAGTTCCTGGTTCACGCGGCTGAATGCGACCTGCGCTTCTTCGATGCGATCCTGCAGCAGCAGGTAGTAGGTCGTGGCGAGAAGGTCTGCGTCGTTCAATTGCGTGCGGTAGGTCAGCGTTTTGAGCAAGCGGTGGTACTGCTCGTGGAACGCGCCGTTGACGATCTGCCGGCGATTGCCCAGGCCGTGCGTGCGGGCGTTCACCAGCGGCTTGTACTCGAGGTGCTCGTAGGCGAACCGCGCCACCGGATCGACCGTGAGCAGCGCCGTGTCGATCGGCCCGCCGCACTGCGCCACGATCGCGTCGTTGTGGGCGAGGTACTCCTTCGCCACGACCGGTGCGTTGTGGAACATGCCGTACGACCAGAGCGTGGGATTGAACACGTGGCGGCTCTTGAGCAGGGCCGTCGCCTTCTCGAAGAACGACTTGTCCTTCATGCGGAACGCGATCTTGTCCAGGTTCAAGGCACTGCAGTTCTCGCGGTTCATCATGGCGAACACTTCGTCGTCGGTGCCGAACTGCGAGAGG
>JAYTUG010000610.1:0-13245 GCA_043744695.1 Gemmataceae bacterium | reverse complement strand
GACGTTGGCGGGCGAACCTTCCCCGCTGCCGACGGCCAGGTCCGCACGCGAATCTCCGTCGGCATTCTTGACCGCGACGCGCACGCCGCCGCGGTCGTTCGAATTCCCCGCCACGAAGAAGTTCGCCACCGGTTGCGAGAACAGGTTGGGACTGTTCGAAGTGAGCAACGCCCCGGACAGGATGAAGACGCGCGGCGCGCCACCCGGCCCGCCGCCGAAGATCAGGTCGGCGAAGCCGTCGCCGTTGATGTCGCCGAGCGCGGCAAAGATGCCGTTGCGAAGCGTGGCCGCATCCTCGGGGAACGCGAAGAAGTCGTTGCGGAGTTTGGTTCGCGTGGTGAGCAGTGTCGTTCCATCGAACAGCGACACGCGCGGCCCGCCGCCGAACCCGGCCGCCACCAGCAGGTCCGGGGTGCCGTCCTTGTTGATGTCGCCCAGCGCCGAGCGAGCCCCGCCGCGGAAGTTCGGATCGTCGATGCCGAAGAAGTTCACCCTCACAATTGCCGTGCTACCCGCTAGCGAGAAGATCGTGACCCGCGGCCCGCCGCCCTGATCCGGCGTGATCACGATCTCGGCGCGGCGGTCGCCATCCAGATCCGCGGCGGAGACGAACCCGCCGCCGAGGAAGTCTTCGCTTCCCGCGAACGGCGCGGTCGCGGGAATGAGCAGCGTGCTGTTATCGACCCCGCTGACCACGGCGAAGCGGATGGGCGTTCCCGGCCCGGTGATGAGAATGGTGTCCGGGAGACCATCGCCGTTCACGTCGGCGACCGCAGTGCGAACGTTGGCCGAGATGGCCCCGAATGGGCTGATCGTCGCGGCGGGAGATACGGCGAACTGTCCGGCCGAGGTTGAGAGGAACACCACCGCCGAGCCGTTCGGCTGGCCTGAGACGGCGAGCGGCACCGTGGTCGGTTGCACCTCGACGGCCCCGATGTCCACGGTGCCCTTGAACACCCGGAAGTACCCCGGCCCGCGCTGGTCGGTGGCCAGCCCGGCGGCCTCGGCGTTGCTACCCATGTCGATCGCCGGGCCGGCCGCAGGGACCATCGTGAAGGTGAACCCGCCGTTGTTCGCCAGCGTCCCGAGGTTCGGGTTGGCCACCGTGAACGCCGTCCCGGTCACCGTGGCCCCACCGGTGTTGACCACCGCGGCCGAGGCTATGTTCGGCCCGGTGGCGTTGATTGTCGCAGTCCCATTCACCTTCTGATTGATCACATCGAGTAGGCCGGCGGTCGTGTTGGCGAGGATGCTGTTGGCGACGGTGACGGTCGCTATCTGAGAAGGGGTGTCCGTCCCGACGTTGACCGAAGCGTTGTACAGGGCGCCCCCGGCGGCGAAGAAGGGCTGCCCACCGATCCCAGGAGCGACGGCGTTGCCGGCGATGGTGACGTTGGTCAGGCTCATGGTGCCGTTGAGGTTGAACAGCGCGCCGCCGCCCGCATACCCCTGCTGGCCATTACCCGAGGCGTTCCCGCCGCGGGCGGTGTTCACGGTGAGTGTGCTGTTGGCGAGGCTGACGGTCCCGCCCTGGTTGAAGATCGCACCGCCCAGCCCCGCCCCGCCGCCGGACGTGTTGGACGTACCGGCACCGCCAAACCCGCCCGGCCCGCCGTTGCCGCCGAAGTAGACGCCGGCGTCGCCGCCGCCGCCGCCGAAGCCGCCGTTGCCGCCGTTGCCGCCGCTGCCGCCGCCGCCGCCGCCGCCGCCGAAGCCGCCGAAGCCACCGCCGACGAGGCCGCCGCCGAGGCCGCCGCCGCCGCCGCCGCCGTTGGGCCGCCCGCCGTTCCCACCCGCATCACCTGCCCCGCCGACGCCGCCGCCGCCGCCAGTCCCGCCGGTGTTCGCTCCACCGACCGCCTAGTTCAGGGTCAGGGTGCTGCCGGAGATGCTGAGCGTCCCCTGGTTGTAGATCGCCCCGCCGAGGCCGGCCGCCCCGCCGCCGACGCCGCTGCCGGCCCCGCCCTGGGCCAGGCCGTTAGTCAGGGTCAGGTTCTGGAGCGTCAGGTTCCCAAAGAAGGCCGTCACCTGGAACAGTCGGAAGGCTGTCGCCCCGGTCCGAGTGATCGTCTCGCCCGTCCCCTGGATCGTGATCGGGCTGGTGATGATGAGCGCGGTCGGCCCGACCGGCTGCAGGTCGTCGGTGGTGCTCGCGGGCCGGTTGTCGAACGTCGAGAGGTTGATCGTGCCGCCGACCGCGGCCCCTGCGAACACGATGGTGTCGGCGTCGTTGACGGTGTTCGCCTGGTCGATCGCATCGCGCAGGCTACCGCCCCCGGCGTCGGCCAGGCTCGTGACGGTGAACGTGGCCGGGGTGGTCCGATCTTCTAGCTGTTCGATGCGGAGAGCGGCGCGGCGGCGGGTCGGGGTTGGCACGGCGTTCTCCGGGGACTGGGAAAGGTGGAGAGGGGGAAGCGACCCATCAAGTGTACCCGTTCCGCCGGCCGCGCCTACGGGGTCGGTGCCAGTTTTCCGGGTTCCGTAGGATCGCCGGTGCCTATTCTCCCGACTCACCCTCCAGCACCGCCCGCCAGACCTTCGGCACGTCCGGCGACGCCGCTGCGTAGGTGTCTTCGAGCGGGACTGTGATGTACTCCTCGTCGGTCAGAAAGAGCGGCATCGCCGGAACGGGCTGGCCCACCGCGAACGTCTCGACGGTGGCCGGAGAGAACCTTCCTCGGCGCGATTCGTTGCGGTGAGGGACCGACTGAGTTCCGCTCCAGCCGCGGGGCTCGCTTATAATTTACCACATCCCTCCGCTTGCCGACAGGACCACACATGGCCGCGACCTTTAAGCTCGAAAGCGAATACCAGCCCGCCGGCGATCAGCCCAAAGCCATCGAGCAACTCCTCGCCGGGTTCAACGGCGGGAAGAACTTCCAGGTGCTACTCGGCGCTACCGGCACCGGTAAAACCTTCACCGCCTCCAACATTATTGCCGCGCTCGGCAAACCGACATTGGTACTCGCCCACAACAAGACTCTCGCCGCACAGTTGTACAAGGAATTCAAAGGCTTCTTCCCGCACAACGCCGTCCATTATTTCGTGAGCTACTACGACTATTATCAGCCCGAGGCGTACATCCCGCAGCGCGACATCTACATCGAAAAGGATTCGTCCATCAACGAGAATATCGACCGCCTCCGCCTCGCCGCCACCAGTGCGCTCGTGAGCCGAGAAGACGTCATCATCGTGGCCAGCGTGTCGTGCATTTACGGCCTCGGCTCGCCCTCCGATTACAAGCGCATGATGATTTATTTGCCGAAAGGTGAAATCGTCGATCGCGAGAACCTGCTGCTGCGCCTCGTCGATATTCAATATAAGCGGAACGACATTGCCTTCGAGCGCGGCACCTTCCGCGTTCGCGGCGACACCATCGACGTCTGGCCCGCCTCCGAGGAGACCGCCTACCGCATCGAACTCTTCGGCGACGAAGTCGATGGCCTCACGGTCATTCACCCCGTCAGCGGCGAAACCATTCAGGTACTCGACGATCTGTACATTTATCCGGCCAAGCACTTCGTCACGCCCGAGGAACGAGTCCGCGAAGCCATCAAGGGCATCGAAGCGGAGCTGAACGCCCGCCTCGAACAGTTCAAAACCGAGGGCAAGTTGCTCGAAGCGGAACGGCTCAAAGCTCGTTGCCGCTACGATCTCGACATGCTCCGCGAAGTCGGCTACTGCTCCGGCATCGAGAACTACGCCCGCTGGTTCTCCGGCCGCAAACCCGGCGATCCCCCCTACACGCTCATGGACTTCTTCCCCGAAGATTTCTTCGTCGTGATCGATGAATCGCACGTGAGCCTGCCCCAGGTTCGCGGTATGTATTTCGGCGACTATTCGCGCAAAACCACACTCGTCGAACACGGCTTCCGATTGCCCAGCGCCTTGGACAATCGCCCGCTCAAGTACGACGAGTTCGACGGCAAGCTGAAGCTGTGCCTGTGCCTGTCCGCGACGCCCGGCAAAGTCGAACTCGAGAAGACCGGCGGCGAAGTCACCGAGCAAGTGATCCGCCCCACCGGCCTCGTCGATCCGATCATTCACATTCGGCCAGCGCGCGGGCAGGTCGCGGACCTCGCTACCGAGATCGCCAAACGCACCGCCACCGGCGAACGCACGCTCGTCACCGTGCTCACCAAACGCATGGCCGAGGACCTCACCACGTACTTCCGCGACGCCGGAATGAAGTGCGCCTGGCTGCATTCCGAACTCGACGCCATCGAACGCATCACCGTGCTGCGCGAACTCCGCGAAGGGCACTTCGACGTGCTCGTCGGCATCAACCTCCTGCGCGAAGGCCTCGACCTTCCCGAAGTCTCGCTCGTCGCGATTCTCGATGCGGACAAGGAAGGCTTTCTCCGTTCCGAAACGTCGCTGATTCAAACCATCGGTCGCGCCGCCCGCAACGTGAATGCCGTAGTGATTCTTTACGCCGACGTCGTGACCGATTCGATGCAGCGAGCCATCGGTGAGACGAACCGTCGCCGCGATCTGCAGTTGGCGTACAACGCCGAGCACAACATCACACCGACCACGGTGCGATCGGCGATCAAGAATTCGATTGAGACGGAGATCGAGGCCCATCAATTGGCGCAAGAGGCGGCCAGCGGGTCGAGTACGGCCACGACGGAGGATTATGTCACACTGGAATTCGTGCAGCAGCTTTACGATGAGATGTTGGAGGCCGCGAAGATTCTGGACTTCGAGCGGGCTCAGAAGATCCGCGATGAGATTGTGAAGCTCGAGACGGCGATGAAGAAGAAGCACGGCGCGGCGGCCCCGTCGAGCGTGCTCGGCGGCAAGGTCTTATCTCCGAGCATGCCGGTACCGAAGAAGCGCGGTAAGGCCAAGGTGAAGCGCATTCCCTGGCCGGGGGAAGGGAAGTGACATCGGCTTGCGACGCCCCTTCACCCGAAGGTGTGGACCTGTTGCAAATCCGGGTAGAACGCTAAGAAAAGCCCATGATCGACCGTTCGACTCGCGATGCCGTCGTGGTGGGCTCCGGCCCGAACGGGTTGGCGGCCGCCATCGCGCTCGCTCAGCGCGGCCTCTCCGTACTCGTCGTCGAAGGTGCCGACACCATCGGCGGTGGCGTTCGTTCCGCGGAACTCACGCTCCCCGGCTTCACGCACGACGTCTGCTCGTCCGTCTATCCGATGGTCCTGGCGACGCCGTTTTTCCGCACGCTGCCGCTCGCCGAGCACGGCGTCGAATGGATCCACCCGCCGAACCTCGTGGCTCATCCCTTTGACGACGGCACGGCTGCGATCTTGAAGAAGTCGGTGGAAGAGACCGCAGCCTCACTCGGAAGTGACGCCGCGGCATACCGACACCTGATGGCTCCGCTCGTGGCGAAGTCCGACATCTTGATGTCGGAACTGGTGGGGCCACTCCGCATCCCGAGGCATCCGCTTCTCGCGATGAAGTTCGGCTGGCCGGCGATCAAGTCCGGGCGCGGGTTCGCCGAGTCGTACTTTCGCACGGATGCGGCTCGCGCGCTCTGGGCCGGGCTCGCGGCTCACGCCGTGCTGCCCCTGGAGCGCCGGCCCGGTGCAGCCATCGCGCTCATGCTCGCGATCGCCGGCCACGCCTACGGTTGGCCCATCGTGAAAGGCGGGGCGCAGAAACTCACCGATGGGCTCGCCTCGTACTTCCGTTCGCTCGGCGGCGAGATCGCCACGGGGCAATGGGTGAAGACCCTCGACGACCTGCCGCCCGCGAAGGCCGTGCTGCTGGACGTTTCGCCGAAGCAGGTGATCGCTCTCGCTGGGCACCGCTTGCCGCAGGGCTATTTGAAGCGGCTCGGCAAGTATCGCCACGGCCCCGGCGTCTTCAAGGTGGACTGGGCACTCGCGGGGCCGATCCCCTGGACGGCCGCGGAATGTCGCACGGCGGGTACGATTCATCTGGGAGGAACGCTGCCCGAAATCGCCGAGGCCGAACGCGCCCCCTTTGAAGGCCGCCACGTCGACCGACCTTTCGTCTTGCTCGTGCAGCCGAGCCCATTCGATGTCTCGCGGGCACCGGCGGGCCAACACACGGCTTGGGGTTATTGCCACGTTCCGAACGGTTCCACCGAAGACCTCACGGAACGGATCGAGCGGCAAGTGGAACGTTTCGCGCCGGGCTTCCGGAACACAATCCTCACCCGGCACGCGATGAGCCCCGCCGCGATGGAGCGCTACAACCCCAACTACATTGGCGGCGACATCAGCGGTGGCGTCGCCGACTTCTTTCAACTCTTCACGCGGCCCGTCGCGCGCTGGAACCCGTACACCACGCCGGAGCGCTACCTCTTCCTCTGTTCGTCGTCGACGCCTCCCGGCGGCGGCGTCCACGGCATGTGCGGCTACTTCGCGGCCCAAGCCGCCCTGAGCCGCGTTCGCTTCCGATGAGACGGACAAACACTTTCGCTTGCCCGTGCTGACTTCGCGCGGCCGTTCGTCTAAACTCGTAGCAGCGGTTCCGCTCCCTTCGGAGGTTCCATCATGCGATCGGTCTTACGCAATCCCCGCGCGGCGCGAGCGGCCATTGCCTTGCTCGCCGGGCTCCTCGTCGGCGGGTGGGTCGGCGGCGGGCTCGTCTGGATTCTCAACCGCAACAAGTTCAAGGATCCGAACACCGTCGCGGACGTGGCGCTCACCAAGGCCGACGAATTGGAGTTGGTGCCGGCGGATGCCATGGGCTTCGTCCACCTTCGCGCGGCCGAGATGTGGAAGTCCGAAGCGATGGCCGAGTTCCGCAAGGTGCTCGACAAGTCCGGCCAGGATGTCTTCAAGGTGTTCGAGGAGGGCTTCGTTCCCACTCCGTCTTCGCTGGACCGCGCCACGATCGTGGTGATCAAGGCTCCCGCCGCCGCACAGTCGATGGCGGGGCCGAACATCATCGTGCCCAAGAAGGGTGGTGGCTTTGGTGCGCCACCTCCACCGCCGCCTCCTCCCTTGCCGAAAACGGGAGCGCCGCCACCGGCCTTCAATCCCATCGTGCCCGTGGAGTTGTCCCCAGCCGTAATTGGAATCCTCGCATTCTCGATGCCCTTCGACGAGGTGAAGGTGCGGGAAGCGAACATGCCGAACGCCTCGGATGAACTCTCGGGCGGCAAGAAATATTGGAAGGACGATGCGTCTGGAATCTCGGTACACTTTGCCTCGAATCGCGTGATGGTGGTGGGCTCGGCGAACGCCCTGCACGCCTACTTGAGCAAGGAGCCCGCGAAGGTGGGCGCTCTGGCATCGGCCATCAAACTCGCGTCGAGTGGGAGCCGGCATCTGGTCGCTGCCGTGAACGTGTCGCAGGTTCCCGCGACGCTGCCGATCGAACTTCCCGAAGAAGTGCGTTCCCTGCTTCGCGCGGAATCCCTGACGCTCGGCGCGATCCTCGGCAACGGTGCGAAGGTGGACCTGCGGGCGTCGTACCCGGATGAAGCGTCTGCCAAGAATGCGGAAAAGACGCTGCGGACCGCGGCCGAGTCGGGCCGCAAGAAGCTCGCGAAGATGAAGGCCGACATGGAGGAAGCGGTTCGAGGCAAGGCCGACGCCAAGAAGCCGCGGCCGATCGCGGAGCTTCCCCAAGCCGTCGGCGGGCTCTTCGGACTCGGTGCGGTGAACATGCTGGATGAGTGGCTCGCCGACCCGCCGCTGAATCGCGAGGGGAACGAAATCTCGGCGACCGTGACCGTGAATTCGCTGGGCGGCGGAGCTATGAGCATGTCGGCGATGTCGGTCGGGATGCTGCTACCGGCGGTGTCCAAAGTTCGCGAAGCGGCAGCACGCAGCACGGACATGAACAACCTCAAACAGATCGGCGTGGCGTTCCACGTCCACGCGAGTGCGAACGAGGACAAGCTTCCCAATGCGGCTTGGAGCACCAAACTGGACCCGGCGGGACGCCCACTCCCCCACCTGAGTTGGCGCGTCGCGATCCTGCCGTTCATCGAAGAGGACAATCTCTATCGCCAGTTCAAGCTCGACGAACCTTGGGACAGCGAGAACAACAAGAAGTTGATCCCCTTGATGCCCAAAATTTACACGAGCCCGTTGGCTCCGACCGAGCCCGGCAAGACCTACTACAAGGTCTTCACCGGCCCCGGCACGATCTACGAGAGAAACAAGCTGGCCAAGTACATGATCGGAAACATCCCCGATGGCACTTCAAACACGATCCTAGTGGCCGAAGGCGGCGACCCCGTGACCTGGACCAAGCCGGACGATTTTGTCTTCGACCCAGCCAAGCCGCTGCCTAACATCTGGTTGCCCGGCAAGCCCGGCATCAATGTCTGCATGGCCGACGGCTCGGTGCGGTTCATTAACCGCTCGATCTCCGAGGCGACGCTGAAGAACGCGATTCAGGCCGACGAAGGCAACATACTAGGACCCGACTGGTGAAAGGCTCTCCGATGAACGTTCCACTCTCGCGGCGCGAGATGCTGCTCCACTCCGCGAACGGCTTCGGAGCCGCCGCTCTCGCCGCGCTTTACCAAGAAGAATCGCGGGCGGCCGACGGCCCGTTCGCGCCCAAGAAGCCGCAGTTCACCCCAAAAGCCACGAACGTCATCTTCTTGTTCATGGATGGCGGGCCCTCGCAAGTCGATACCTTCGACCCGAAGCCGCTCCTCGAAAAGTACCACGGCAAACCCTTCCCGGCGAAGGTCGAACCGACCCAGTTCAACGCCGTCGGCAACACACTCGCCAGCCCCTGGAAGTTCACCAGGTCCGGCAAGTCCGGCCTGCCCGTGAGCGATCTCTTTCCGAACGTCGGCACCTGCATCGACGACCTCGCCGTGATTCGTTCGATGGTCGCGAATTTCTCCGAGCACACGAACGCGAACTACTTCATGCACAGCGGCAACGGCTCGCAGGGCCGGCCGAGCCTCGGGTCGTGGGTCACGTACGGCCTCGGCAGCGAGTGCCGCGATCTGCCCGGCTTCATCGTACTCGGCAGCGGCATGATCCCGCCCGGTGGCGTCGATTGCTTCGGCAGCGGGTTCCTCCCCGCCGCGTACCAGGGCTCGCTCTTCCGCCACGGCTCGCAGCCCGTCGCGGACCTCACACCTCCCGGCGGCGAGACGCCCAAATCCCGCACGGCCAAACGCGACTTGCTCCGCAAGCTAGACGAGAAGGCGAAGGAGAAATTCGGCGAAAGCGACGCCATCGACGCGGCCATCGCCAATTACGAACTCGCCTTCCGCATGCAGACCGCCGTGCCCGAACTGACCGATTTTTCGAAGGAATCCGACGAGACGAAGAAGCTCTACGGCCTCGACGATCCCAAGACCGAAGTCTTCGGTCGGCAGTGCCTCATCGCTCGCCGCATGGTCGAACGCGGCGTCCGCTTCCAGGAACTCCTCTGCCAGAACCTCGGCTTCGACCGCTGGGATCAACACAGCAATTTGAAGAAGGGGCACGAGGACAACGCGAAGGCCGTGGACAAGCCAATCGCGGGATTGCTCAAGGATCTGAAGCGTCGCGGGTTGTTGGAGAGGACGCTGGTGATCTGGGGCGGCGAGTTCGGCCGCACGCCCGTGGCTCAGGGCGGCGATGGCCGCGACCACAACCCGTTCGGGTTTACGATGTGGCTCGCCGGCGGCGGCGTGAAGGGCGGCATCGCCTACGGCGAGACCGACGACTTCGGCTACCACGCGGTGAAGGACAAGGTCGAGGTCCACGACCTGCACGCCACCATGCTGCACCTGCTGGGCTTCGACCACAAGAAGCTGACCTTCCGCTTCGGTGGCCGCGACATGCGCCTGACGGACGTTCACGGCGAAGTGGTGGAGAAGGTACTGGCATAAACTCTGGCCCGGCGGGCAACCCCTCCGATTGTGCCGATGAGGGCCGCCGCGGGAACTGAAGGAAGGCGAGAAGAATTTTTCTTCAGAGGCCGCGAGCCCCGGTGTATCCTAAACAGACTTGAGAACCGTCTTCGCGCCCGACTTCCCGGCGGCCTCCATGGCATCGACGATCAACGGGCTCTTCTCGCGGCTTCGGCCGCCGACCTACATCCGCCGCCAACCGCTCGTGCTGCTCAACGGGCTCGCCGAGCAATCCGAATCCTGGTACCGCAACCGCAAGTACTGGGGCCGCTTCTTCGACGTTCTCACGCCGAACATTCTCGTCTACGAAGGTGCGGCACTCCACAAACGCATCCACGATCGCGACCCGATTACCGTCGATTACCTCGTTCAACAACTGCACGCGTACCTGGATCAGTTCGTTCAGACTCCGCCGTACCACATCGTGTCGAGCAGCCTCGGCGGGAAGGTGGCGGTCGAGTTCGCGGTGCGCTACCCCGAACTCGTGAACCGCGTCGTGCTCCTCTGCCCCTCCGGCATGGGCGACGCTGAACAACTCCCCATCATGGAAGGCATGACGGGCCGCGATCCGAACGCGATGGTGAAGAGCGTCTTCTACAAACCCAAGCACGTGGATGGCGACGTACTGCGCTACTACAAGACGCGCTTCGGCAACCGCCGCTGGAAGCTCGGCTTCGTGAAAACCGTTCGCGGCACCCTCGATTACACCGTGCGCGAGAAGCTCAAGGAGATGAAGTGCCCCACCCTGCTCGTCTCCGGGAAGGAAGACACCGTGTGCGATCCGGCCACGGCGGAGGAAGCAGCCCGCGAGCTGCCCAACGGGTTATTCCTCTCCATTCCGAAGTGCGGGCACGCGCCGCAGATCGAGAAAGCTTGGAAGATCAACCGCCTCGTCGTACACTTTCTCAGCGCCGCCAACCCGACCGCCCTTCCGTCGTGGACTCAACTCCTGCTTGCGAAGCCACCGAGACCCCGAGCCACCTGATGAACGTGCACGCCCCGGTCGCCGCATCTCCCTCCCTCCCCCACGCACCATCAATTGCGCCGCGGGGGCCGGATTGGTGGCTCATGATGAGGGCCTTCTGGAAAAAGGGCCGTTCGATCGCGTCGTTCGCACCGAGCTCGCGCTTCATGGCGAGGAAGGTGATCGGCGGGATCGACTTCGAGAATGCGAAGTGCATCGTGGAATTGGGAGCGGGAACCGGCCCGATCACGGCCGAACTCATCAAGCACGTGAAGCCGCACACGAAGTTGCTCGTGATCGAACTCGATCCCGAGCTCTGTGCCCGGCTGAAGGCGCGCTTCCCACAGGTGGATGTGGTACAGGGCGATGCCTGCCACTTCGATCGATTGCTCGCGGAGCGCGGGTTCACGCAGGTCGATCACGTCTGTTCGGGTCTGCCGCTGCCCTCGTTCCCGGCCGAACTGCGGGAAGCGGTTCTCGCCACGTCGGCCCGGATGCTCGCACCCGGCGGCACCTTCCGCCAACTCACCGTGATGCCGCTGATTTACTACCGGATGTACTGCCGTTACTTCAACGACGTCCGCTTCAGCTTCGTGCCGTTGAACGTGCCTCCCGGTGGCGTCTACGTCTGCCGGGGATACCGCGCCGCGGAAGCAATCTGATTCGTTGGATCATTCATGCCGAGTACTGCGTTTCTGGCTCCACTCGCGGGAAGCAAGCTGGTTCGCCGGGCGGCGGACGCCGTGCTGCTTCGCTACGCTCACCACCGAACCGCGTCGCTCGATCGGATGGATGCCGCCCAGGTTCAACACGACACGTTGCTTCGCCTCGTTCGCAAGGCCCGCGACACGAAGTTCGGCCGCGATCACGACTTCTCTCGCATCTCCTCCGTGGCCGACTATCAGGCCCGCGTCGGCATTCGCGACTACGAATGGTTCTGGAACGAATACTGGAAGGACGCCTACCCGCGCCTCGACGGCATCACGTGGCCGGGAAAGATTCCGTACTACGCGCTCTCGTCGGGCACCACGAGCGGTGCGACCAAGTACGTCCCCGTTTCGCGCGAGATGGTCGCCTCGAACAAGAAGGCCGCGTTCACCACGACCGCCCTGTTCCGCCATGCGTATCCCTCCGCGAAGCTGCTCAACGGCAAGTTCTTCTTCCTCGGCGGCAGCACGGACCTCCGCAAACAGGCCGACGGCAGCCTCGCCGGTGACCTCAGCGGCATCGCCGGCCGCGAACTCCTCGACTTCCTTCGGCCCTACACCTTCCCGCCGTCCGACGCCATGCTGCTCAGCGATTGGAAGGAGAAGGTCCGCCGCTTCGCCGAACTCTCGGCCAACCAACGCATCACCGCCATCAGCGGCATCCCCGCCTGGATGATGGTCCTCTTCGACCGGCTCAAGGAAGTGACCGGTAAATCGACCATTGCCGAAATCTGGCCCGACCTGCGCCTCGTCGTTCACGGCGGCACCAGCTTCGGCCCCTTCCGCGAGTTGTTCCAGGAAGCCATCGGCAGCGACGCCGTCGAGTATTGCGAAGTCTACCCGTGCTCCGAAGGCTTCATCGCGACCGAAGACCCGCGCTACAAACTGCTGCGCCTCGTTCCCGATCACGATGTGTTCTTCGAGTTCATCCCGTTCCGCGAGTTCGGAGACGACGGCAAGTTGCACAAAGACCATCCGACGCGCCACACGCTCGCCACCATCGAGGTCGGCGTGCAGTACGCCGTCGCGATGACCTCCTGCGCCGGCGTTTGGTCGTACCTCGTGGGCGACACGGTTTGCTTCGAGAGCAAGAATCCGCCGCTGCTCCGGTTCACGGGCCGCACCAAGTTCTTCCTCTCCGCGTTCGGCGAACATCTGATTGCGGAGGAAGTGAGTGCCGCGATCACGCGGGCCGCGCAGATCTGCGGCGCGAACGCACCGGAACATCACGTTGGTCCCGTCTTCCCGGCCGATCCGAAGCAGCCGGGCCACCATCTGTATTTGGTCGAGTTCGTGCCGAAGTGCCCTCCCGACCTCGACCGATTCGCGCGCGAACTCGATGCCGAGCTTTCGCGTTTGAACGAGGATTACGCGGCCCACCGCGTCGGCGACCTCACCATGCTGATGCCGAGGGTTCGGGCCGTGAAACCGGGCGGCTTCGCGCGGTGGATGGAGCAGCGCGGCAAACTCGGCGGCCAAAACAAGGTGCCCACCATGGACAACACCGGCACCATGACCCGCGACATCGCCGCCTGGTTTGAAGCCAACGACTGGATGGCGTGATCAGCCTGCCGGAGCTTCCTCCCTGCGAGCGCGCCCTGACCCAGCGATGTATTGCCGTACGCTTCGCGCGTGGTCGGGAGCTACCCGTCACCGTCAATGCGTACTTGTTTAGCGCCCCCACTCCGTCCCGCGTTGCGAAACTGGCGCAGCTGAACGCGGCCCGAGTCGCTAGCATCAGGTCATGGACGGAGCCACGT
>JAYTUG010000609.1:0-3366 GCA_043744695.1 Gemmataceae bacterium | reverse complement strand
CCTGATTCCCCTCGCCTCATCAGCCTTCGCCACCGCGAGTTGCGGCAAGATTCCGCTCAAGGCTGTGCTCGATTCTGCAAACCATGTACTGCACCCCTGCTCCCATTCCAATTGCCGTTGCGTCGCTTTCTGGCATCTGCCTACAATTCGCCGCTCGACTGCCCCAAATCGCCAAGGGAAGGAACCCGAATGGCCCTGGCAGTCCCGCCCGAAGGCGGGTCCTCCATACCATCGACTGCGCCGGGCGGCCTTACGACCGTTCCCCGTCGCGTTCGGCCCGCGCGGACTGCCGCGCCGCCGCGTTCGCCCGAACTCAGCGTCGTCATCGTCAATTTCTGCCAATGGCGCAACACGGCCCGACTCGCTCGACAACTCCGGCGCTCGATCGCCGTGCGGTCCGGACTCGCCGAAGTCGTCATCGTCGATAACCATTCTCCCTTCCATCCCGTGATTCGACGGTTGAAGCGGCTCTCGGGCGTCACGATTCGCGGGTTCAGCCGCAATCACGGATTCGCCCGCGCCGTGAATCGCGGCTCCGCCATCGGCAAAGGCAAGTGGATCCTGCTGCTCAACCCCGACGTCACTGTGGAAGAGGGATTTCTGGACGATGTCGTGAGTACGCTCGATCGCGTTCATGCGAGCGAGCCGAAGGACGGGGTCATCGGCTTCCGCTTGCGCAACGCGGATGGCTCGCGTCAGGCATCGTCCGGGCCGTTCCCCACGCTTTCGAACACGGTCTCGGGTTTGCTGCGGCCTCGTTCGCGGCGGAAGTGCCGGCATCGGCAAATTGAGAATCGCGAGGCCGTGGCCTGGGTCACGGGCGGATGCTTGCTCGTTCGTCGCGAGTGCTTCGCGCAGTTGGGCGGGCTCGACGAGTCGTTCTTCCTCTATTACGAAGACGTGGATTTCTGCAAGCGGGCCGCGGAGGCCGGGTGGGCGGTGCGGTACGATCCGGGGTTGGAAGTGACGCACCATTGGCCGTTGCACGCCCGGCGCGTGCCGGCACCGTTGCGGCTCATGACGCGACATGCGTTGCTCACCTATGCTCGCAAGCACTGGCCGAGGTGGCAGTCCGGCGGCCTGGCTGGTCTGCTCTGGGTCGAAGCGGGGTTGCGGCAAGCCTGGGCCGCTGTGCGTGGCGACCGCGATTCGTCCAAGTGTTATGGGGAACTTCGTCGGCTGGTGCGGGACGTTTCGCAAGGGCGAAGCTCGGAGGCCCGCAAACGCATCCGCCTCGCTGCGGCGTTCCTCGATCCCATTGCCGCGGAGCAAGATGGTCGTACGAGCTGATCGGAAGCACTTTCCGGTTTCCTGCACATCTTGGGGCACAAATTGCGTGTCTTTTGGGCGAAGTGTGAAGGATCCCGAAAACCTCGGGACGAGACTTGCCTACCGGAACGCTGCGAAATAGGGGTTTCGGGCGATTTTCACTCTCAGTTGCACTTTCAACGGCACCACGGTTGCATTGAGTGAAGCACCTAGGAAGAGCGGACGCAAAATTTCGCTCGGTTGCCGAAGCCGTGAACGCGGGTAAGATGAACCCGCGTGGCGGTATCGGTATCAACGGATGATACAGGGCTCGGCCTCAGGCTGAAGCCACTCAGGAAGTGCCCCGAACCCCAGGATAGGTGACCCGTGCCTCCCACATTTCAGCCGGCGTTCGCGATCCGCCAGGATCAAGAAGTTGTGGAGCTACCCTTGCTTCTGCCGCGTTGGCAAGCGGAGGAGTTGGAGGCCGTCGCCCGCGAGCGGGGTATGACCACGGGCCAGATGCTTCGCCGCGTGATCCACGAACTTCTGGCTGACGAACCGCTCGTCGCCCATTCCTGAACTCGGTCCGACGAGCCTCAGCCGAACCGACGCGCCGAATGAGCACGTCGGTTTTTTTCGTTCACTTCCCCGTCGCCAGCCATTCCTTCATTTTGTTCAAACCCGCCGCGATGGTCTCGCGGTTGGTGGCGAACGACATGCGAGCAAAACCCTCGGTGCCGAACGCCGCCCCGTGGATCATGTTCACGTGGGCCTGCTCGAGTAAGGCCCCGCAGAACGTGAACGAATCCGTCACCTTCTTGTCGCCGAATGTTTTACCGAAGTACGAGGAGACATCGAAGAACGCGTAGAAGGCACCCTCGGGATTGGGCACCTTCAGGCCGGGGATGCCGCGAAGGAGGCCGAAGGTGAGTTCGCGACGGGCCGCGAATTCCGTGCGCATCTCGGCCACGCACACCTGCGGGCCATCGAGTGCCGCGATCAAGGCGGCCTGCGACACGCTCGAGGGGCAGCTCGTTTCCTGGCTCTGGATCGTGTCCATCGCCTTTACGGCGGCGGCGGGCGCAATCGCCCAACCCATCCGCCAGCCGGTCATGGCGTAGCTCTTGCTCGCGCCGCTCACCGTGATCGTGCGTTCCTTCAAGCCGGGCCGTAGCATCGCCACGCAGGTCGGCTTCGCCTCGCCATAAGTGAGTTGCTCGTAAATTTCGTCGCTGAGAATCGTCGCCTCGGTGGTGAGCATCACATCGACCAATGCTTCGAGTTCGGCTCGCGAGTAGACCGTTCCGGTTGGGTTGGACGGCGAATTGAGCATGAGCATCCGCGTGTTCTTCGTGAGCGCGGCCTTCAACTGAGCGGCACTCATCTTGAACCCGCTCGCGAACGCGGTCTGCACGATCACGGGGGTCGCGCCCGTCATGCTGACCAGATCCGAATAGCTGACCCAATAGGGGGCGGGAATGATGACTTCGTCGCCGGGGCCGCAGGTGGCGACCAACGCGTTATGAAGCGACTGCTTGGCACCGTTCGAGACGATCACGTTCTCGGGGCCGAACTCGAAGCCGTGGAATGTCTTGTACCAACGTGCGACGGCGGCCTTCACTTCCGCGGTGCCGGCGGTCGGCGTGTAGTGCGTCTGCCCGCCGAGGGCCGCGCGCTCCGCGGCCTCGCAAATGTGCTTGGGCGTGTTGAAGTCCGGCTCGCCCAGGCTGAAGTCGAAGACCTTCACCCCGGCGGCCCGGAGTTGACGGGCCTTCGTTCCCGCGGCTATCGTGGCGGACGGTTGAATGGACGCGGCCAGCTTCGAAATGCGGATCATGTCGCGTTCGACCTCGTGAAGGGAATCGCTTTCATCCTATGCACGTCGCGCACTTCATCCAGCGATACCCGCCGGCCCTGGGAGGTTCGGAGGCCTACTTCGCGCGATTGGGCGAGTACCTGGAAGCGAACGGCGACGACGTGACGGTGTGGACCACGACCGCAGTGGAGCTGAGTGATTTTTGGAAGGAATCCGGAAACCCCTCCACCAGCCACTCCGCGCTTCACCTCTCCCCCAGCTTTGTGGGGGAGAGGTCGGATCGAAGTTGCGAATGCAAC
>JAYTUG010000608.1:0-13250 GCA_043744695.1 Gemmataceae bacterium | reverse complement strand
ACCGAACCATCCCGACGCCGATTGACGAGTGATTGCGAAGGTGACGCTTCTGAAAAACGCAACCGACGTTCGTGGAAGTGCCCCGAATTGCCGGCCCGTGGAGTTTTTGTCTCAAGTCAGGAGGTCATGAGAGCGGTTCGGCTTCGGCGACGACAGGTGGCACCAGATCAACGACGCGGCCGTCGACGAGCGGGTTCCGAAGGGGAAGTTCCCTAAAGTGACGAAGCGGGTCAGCAAAAGTCCCCGCAGTACGATGAGGACGCCGGGTAACTCAAACGCACACCGGCACGCGCCCAAAGAAAGCGACAAGGGGGATTACATGTCCAAGCTGCAGATGGCCGTTTTGATCACCACCCTCGTCTGCGCCAACTCGGCGACGGCGCAGCCGGTGCGCAAGTATGACGACAAAAGCGCTCCGCCTTTCAAATCGCTGAAAGAGGGCGAGAACCCTACGCTCGATGCCAATGACAATTTCGTCATCGGGCCGAAGTACGTGCCCGCGCCGGAGCGCAAGAAGGTCGACGGCGTTCCCGAAGGGAAGGTGGAGCAGTTCGAGATCGACTCGAAGGGCACCAATCTGTTCAACCCCGGCATTGCCCGCAAGGTGTTCGGGAAGGTCGACCCGAAGAACTCGAAGACGCTGATCGTCGAGACGCACACCATCGACTACAAGCGCAAGGTCGGGGTTTACATTCCCGCTCAATACAAGGAAGGCACCGAAGCGCCGTTCATGGTGATCCACGACGGCCCCGGTCAGGCCGGCGGCTACAAGTCGATCCTCGACAACCTGATCGCCCAGAAGCGGATTCCGCCGGTCATCCTCATTTCCATCGCCAACGGTGGCGGCGACGCCCAGGGGCACGAGCGCGGCAAGGAATACGACAACATGAACGGCGACTACGCCGAGTACATCGAGACCGAGGTGCTGCCGCGGGTGGAGAAGAACTACAAAGTGAAGCTGACCAAAGACCCGGACGGCCGCGCGGCAATGGGTTCCAGTTCCGGCGGCTCGGCGGCGCTCATCATGGCCTGGTTCCGCACCGACCTGTACCACCGCGTCCTGACCACCTCGGGCACGTTCGTGAACCAGGCGTGGCCGTTCGATCCCAAGTTCCCCGATGGCGCATGGGGGTTCCACGAGGCGCTGATCCCCAAAGAGCCCAAGAAGCCGATCCGCATCTTCATCTCGGTCGGCGACAAGGACTTGCTCAACCCCAACGTGATGCGCGACGACATGCACGATTGGGTGGAAGCCAACCACCGCATGGCGAAGGTGCTGAAAGAGAAGGGTTACGAGTACCAGTACCTGTTCTGCCTCGGTGCGGGCCACGGCATCGGCAACGCTCAGGAGCAGTTCCTCCCGCACGCCATCGAGTGGGTGTGGAAGGGGTACGCCCCAAAGAAGGACAAATAGCCGGCCGACCCGACGTCGAACCGGCGACCGCTGCGCCCGGCCGCCGCTGTGGGCGTTCTTCCCCGCGGAGATGGCGTGGAGGCCGTTCAAGGCCCGAAGAAGTACCCGGACGGCGTGTTCGGTGGGATGCTGGAGTACATCCCGGAACTGGGCGGCAGCGTGCGGCACGCGAACAACTGGCAGATGCACGGCACCTGCTCCACGACTTCGACGAGGATGCCTGGAAGGATCTGAAGGCGATCGTCAGTTGTCGTGAACCAAATTTGCCCGCCGCGCGATTGCCTTCGCCGCCGCGAGACGGTCTAATGGCGTTCGCGGCTCCCGCTGGCTCGCCCGCTACTTTCTCGCAGGTCGTACGTGATAAACCGTTGGTTCCTCACCGTCGTTGTGGTCTGTCTCGCACTCAGTCCGGCTACTGCCGCGGACCCGGTCGATTACCTTCGCGACATCAAGCCGATTTTGCACGAGCGATGCTATGCGTGCCACGGTGCCCTGAAGCAGAAGGCGAAGTTGCGGCTCGACACGGCCGCGTTCGCGGCCACCGGCGGGAAGTCCGGTGCCGCGCTCAAGCCAGGCGACGCGGCGACGAGCCTGCTCCTCGAACGGGTCAGCGATACCGACGAGCAGACGCGCATGCCACCCGAGGGGAAGCCGCTCGCGGCCGAACAGGTCGCGCTTCTTCGTGCGTGGATCGCGCAAGGCGCGAAGTCACCGAAGGACGAGCAACCGGAAGCAGACCCCGCGAAGCACTGGGCGTTCCAGCCCGTTCGTCGGCCTGTCGTGCCGGGAATTCGAAATCCGAAACTCGAAAGCCGAAATGAGATCGACCGGTTCCTCGCGGCCCAGCGGGAGAAGCGCGGGCTGGAAGCGGTCGGCGAGGCGGACAAGGCGACACTTCTCCGCCGCGTGTACCTCGACCTCACCGGCCTGCCGCCGACTCGCGACGAACTGCATGCGTTTCTCAAGGACGGCTCGCCAGACGCTTACGAAAAAGTGGTCGATCAACTGCTCGCTTCGGTGGCTTACGGTGAGCGGTGGGGCCGCCGGTGGATGGACGTGTGGCGGTACTCCGACTGGTACGGCCGGCGTGCCGTGCCCGACGTACTCAACAGCTACGGTCAGGTGTGGCGGTGGCGCGACTGGGTCGTTCGTTCGCTCAACTCCGACCGCGGCTACGACGAGATGGTGCGGCTCATGCTCGCCGCCGATGAACTCGCGCCAACGAACGACGCCGACCTCGTGGCGACCGGGTTCGTCGTGCGGAACTTCTTCCGGTGGAATTACAACAACTGGATGCGCGACAGCGTCGAGCACACGGGCAAGGCGTTCCTCGGCCTCACCTTCAACTGCTGCCACTGCCACGACCACAAGTACGACCCGGTCACGCAGGAGGAGTACTTCAAGTTTCGCGCGATCTTTGAGCCAATCGAGATTCGCCACGACCGCTGGCCGGGCGAGGCCGACCCCGGCGTATACCCGAAGTACAGTTACGGCGGAGCATACAAGCCGATCGCCTCCGGGATGGTCCGCGTGATGGACGAACGACTCGACGCCAAGACGCTGTTCTACACCGGCGGCGACGAGCGGAACGTCGCGAAAGATCGCGCACCGGTGCCGCCCTGCGTGCCTATGGCGCTTGGCGGAAAGTTCGCCGCTGAGACGGTGAACCTCCCGCCGGAGTCGTGGTATCCGGGGCTGAAGGCGTTCGTGCGTAAGGAGGAAGCTGAGAAGCGCGAGGCTGTGGTGGTGGCCCAGTATGCCGTCCTCGAAGTCGCGATGCGCGCCGGCGACGTACCTGCGGTGACGGTCGCGGAGGCGAAGTTGCTGGCTGCACTCGCTGATCTGATTGCGCTCAAGGCTCGCATCGCGGCCGACGACGTGAAGTACCTCGCCGCACCGGGCGACGCGAAGGCGACCGCCGAAGCCGCCAGCAAGGCCGAGCGGAAGGCCGCGTTCGACGCCGCGCGGTCGCTATTCGTTCAGGCGGAAGTCGCGCTGGCGACCGCGAAGCAGGGGAAAGACGTCACGCGGCTCGCTGCGACCGAGAAGCAACTCCTGGACGCGAAGGCGAAAACGGAAGTCGCCCGAAAAACGCTCGACGCGACTTCAACGACTTACACGCCGCTCTCGCCGATCTACCCGAAGACGAGTAGCGGGCGACGAGCAGCGCTCGCGATGTGGATCACCAGCCCGGAGAATCCGCTGACGGCCCGGGTCGCGGTGAACCACATCTGGGCCGGGCACTTCGGCCGTCCGCTCGTGGAGACGACGAGCAACTTCGGTCGCAGCGGCAAGTCACCCAGCCACCCGGAACTGCTCGACTGGCTCGCGAGCGAACTCGTCGCGAAGGGCTGGAAAACGAAGCCCCTGCACCGCCTGATCGTGACTAGCCACCTGTATCGCATGTCATCGAAGGGGGCGGAATCGACAAGCGCTCAACTCGACGCCGACAACGTTTACCTGTGGCGGTTCCCAACCAATCGGCTCGAAGCGGAAGCCGTCCGCGACAGCCTGCTCGCCGTCGCGGGCGAACTCGACGCCACTGCGGGCGGGCCGTTCGCGGCGCGCGGCAAGGGAATTCTGGACCAGGAGCAGACAGGCGTGTTCGATTTCGCCAACGAACTGAATGGCCTCGCCGCCGCGGAGTACCCCGACGACCAGCAGACGAAGGCCCGCATCAGAGCGTATGAACTCGCCTTCCGGATGCAGAAGGCGGTGCCGGACGTCCTCGACCTGAACAGGGAGCCGGAGAAGATCAAGGCTCTCTACGGCATCGACAACCCGGCGACCGCGGTTTACGGTCGGCGGTTGCTCGCGGCCCGGCGGCTTGCGGAGAAAGGCGTGCGGTTCACACTGGTGTACCTGAGCGATTACGGCGAGTGGGACTCGCACAACAACCTTAGGGAGCTGCACGCGAAGAGCGCCGAGCGTGTGGACAAGCCGCTCGCGGGGCTGATTCAGGACTTGAAGCGCACGGGGTTGGACAAAGACGTGATGGTGGTCTGTTGCACCGAGTTCGGCCGCACGCCGGGGCTGGAGACGCGCGACGCATACAAGATGCCGACCGGCCGTGACCACCACCCGCACGGGTTCACGGTCTGGTTGTACGGGGCCGGCATCAAGCGGGGAGTGATCCACGGCGCGACGGACGAACTCGGCTTCCACGCGGTCGAGTCGCCGCACTACGTCACCGACATGCACGCGACCGTGCTCGACCGCCTCGGCATCGATGGACGCCGGTTAATCGTGCCTGGCCGCAAGCGCCTCGACATCGACCACGGCAACGTGATTAGGGAGATTTGCGGCTGAAAGTAGGCGACTCCCTCGGTGAGTCGCGTCCTGGCAATAGGAGTGCGGGGCGAGTGACCTACCGTTCCACACTCTTCGCGATCGCGTCCAGCCCGACGAGTGCCGCCTTATCCCCGGCCGCCTTCACCAGATCGCAGATCAGTTTCACAGTCTCGAAGGTCGGGTCTTCGACCAGCAGGCACGACGGGTGGGCGAGGAAGTCGAAAACACTGCCGGTCCGGATCGCCTCTTCCACGCCCAGTCGCACCGCCTTCAGGAACCAGTCGAGCTTCCAGTAGTGCGTGCGGAAGGCGTTCACGTCACTCACCGGGCTCATCGGCACCTCGATCAAGCCCGATGGATACGCGAACGGCTGCGCTGCGGCCTGCGCCTTGACGATGTCGGCATACACCGCATCGGTCGGCTGCTCCTTCGGCCTGCCGCACGTGTGCGATGGGTACAGCGAACTCACCCACGAAAAGCCCTGCTTCATGAGCATCTTCTGGAGATCCTCGCGCCCGTTGAGGCCGTCGCGGAAGCCGCCCGGGGTGCGGAAGCCGCTGGGCGTGATGCCGCACCGGTCCTTGAGCGCAAGCGTCGTACTTGCGACGTTCTCCTCGATCACCTCCGCGACCGACTTGCCGCGAATTAGCCACGGGGCCCGCTTGAATCGGAACTGAAGTTCCTCGGGCTTCGCCGCAAGTAGGTAGACATGGTCGTAAGTGTGGTTGCCGATTGGGTGGCCGGCAGCGGCGAGGTCTTTCAACCAGGACACGTCCTCTTGCTCAAGCGTTGCGCCGACGGCGAAGAAGTGGATCAATCCGCCACGCTCCTTCGCAACCTTCGCGGCGGCGGTGGCGTACCTCTTCGTGTCCGCGTCGAGCTCGCCCTTGCGGTAGTTCCACTCGGTCATCCCGCGTTTGGGGTACTCAGCCGACATCTCCAGATCGAGCGAGATGGCGACGAGCGCCTTGCGATTCCGCGCGCGGGACGCCGACCACCCGGCCGCGGTCGCGATGGTACCGGCGGCCGTCGCGCTGAGAAATCGCCGACGGGTGACGTTCGCGAGCATGGTTACTTCCCCGACCGTTGCAGATAGCGGAACAGGTCGCGGCGCTCCTGCGGAGTGAGCGCGTCGAGCAATTTCTCGGGCATCAAAGAAGTGGGCAGGTCGCGGATGGACTCGATTCGGTCCCGGGCGACCCGCGTCTTCTCTCCCTTCGCATCGATCAGTGTGACGCTCGCCCCGTCCTGTTCCGCGACGACGCCGGTGCGCACAACTTCGTCCGTCGTGCGGAGCGCGACCTGAACGTACTGGGCACGAACCACGGCACTTGGATCGACGATGCTCGCGAGCAGCCACGCGGTGTCTTCGCGGCTGGTGTTGGTGAGCTCCGGTCCGATTGCGCCGCCCTCGCCGAACAGCTTGTGACACGCGCCGCAGTGCTTCGTGAAGAGTGCCTTACCGCTCACAGCATCGCCGGTGCCGGCGCGCAGGTCGTTGCTGAAGCGGCGTACCTCGGCGAGCTTTTCCTCGGGCGTGCCCGGCTTCACGCTGCCCCAGTGCTTGCGCACGGTCGCGTCGATGTCCTTGTCGTTGAGAAGCGAGAGCAACCGCACCTGTTCCACGGGCACGTCCGCGGCCGAAACCTGCCTAGCATCCACGAGCGCGAGGAAGACTTTCGCCCACTCGGCACGGCCGAAGAGAACTTCGCGAGCCCGCGGCTTGAGCGTGGCAGGCATCTCGGGGTACGCCTTCACGACCGCGTCGCCGGTGGCGGTACCGCCGACTCGCGCGAGAACCGCGAGGGTACGTTTCTGTACCTCCGCGTCCGGCGACACGAGATGGGGTTGAACGGCCGTGATGCACGCGGCGTTGCCGAGCTCTTCCAGCAACGCGAGCCGTTCCACGAGAAGCTGGCGCGAGGTTTGCGGACTGGCGACGTCGTCGTGAACGCAGTCGCGCACTTCGCCGAGTTCGGCCCGAAGCGCGAGCCTCGTCAGCAGTTCACTCGTCTTCGCCACGGTCCACTGGTCGCCGATCAATTTCTTGAGTTCCGGCGTGAGTGGTTCGTATTTCCGTGGTGGCTTCGGCGGCTCGGCCCCCGGCGCAGCGAGTGCGTCGAAAAGTCCGCCCTGGCCCACGGGAGGCAGGCCGACCGAACGCTCCGCGAGCCCGCGGTCGAGGTCTTCGAGGAGCGGTTTACACTCGCCGCTGGCAACCGATTTGAGCAGTCGGTGTGCCGCCGTGTAGCCAGGCACGGTGCCCTCGGCGGCATAGCGACGGACGAGTCGGCCGAGGTTCGCTCGCACGGCGGCGTGCTTGCGGTTTTGCGGGTCAGCAAAGAATGTGGTCACGCGCTCGCGATCCGAGATCGCCTTGCTCTCGACAGCCCACCAAAGCAGCCACGGTACGACCGGATCGCCCGCGTCGCCGTCGCAGAGCAAGAGCCGCTCGATGACTGGCAGCGCCTGCTCGCCGGGGAGCCGCTTTGCGGTGCAGAGCAGTTGCGCGCGAACGACTGGACTTCCATCACCGGCAGCCATCTCCGCGAGTCGCGTCGCCAGCGCAGGCGACACTTTCTTCGCGTCACCGAGCAAGCGAACCGTCCACGCGCGAACGAACTCCGCGGTGTGATTGAACAACCTCGCCGCAAGGTCGTCGTCGAACCCGCCGCTCGCGTGAAGTGCCCACAGAGCCTTCAGCGCGAGTCGCGAGTCCTTTTGCTGGTTCGCAAGCTCGCGCAGTTCCGGCCACACGGACCTGTCGCGCCGACCCGCGAGCAGCACGCGGGCGCGATCGCCAAACCAGCCATTCGGGTGCTTCAGCAGGGCGACCAGTTCCTTTGAACTGAGATCCGTGAGGTCGAACTTCGCGAGTGGCTTCGTCCGGGTCGCTGCGATCTTGTAGATGCGGCCGTTGGAGCGGTCCCATTCCGCGTCCGGGTCCGGGTGCGCCGTCCGTCTGTCGTAGAAGTCGCTGAGGTAGACCGAGCCGTCGGGGCCGAGGCACAGATCGGTCGCCCCGAACCATGCGTCGCGGCTGTCGAGCAGCAGTTCGCGTGCGTGCGCCGCGACAGTTGCACCGCTGCGTTTGAGTTCCCACGTCGATGCGGTGTGTCTGAGGAAGTCGCCCGTGAAGAATCGGCCCTGGAAGCGAGTGGGAAAGCTATTGCCGCGATAGATCGTGCCGCCAGTACTCGGCCCGCCGGTAGGCGCGTCGTGAGCGACGTGCATCAGGTGGCCATACGCGAATGGGTTGTGCAGCGGCCCGTGTTTTCCGACGTTCTTGAGGTAGTACGCACCCTGATGGGCGTGCCAGAAGAGGCCGAGATTCGACGAGTAGAACAGATTGCCGTCGTCGTCGAAGGTGAGGCCGAAGACGTTCCCGCCGCCTTCGCAGAAGAGTTCGAATTCCTTCGTGGCCGGATGGTACCGCCACACGCCCTGCTGAAACTCGATCCCGCGAATGCGACACGTCGTGGTGCTGCCGTTCAGTCCATACAACCAGCCGTCCGGCCCCCAGGTGAGGTGGTTCGCGAGCGACTGAGCGTCCTCCATCCCGAAGCCGGTGAGCAGCACCTCGGGATCGGAGTCGGGCACGTCGTCGCGGTTCTTGTCCGGGTAGTAGAGGAGGTATGGCGCTTGCAGCACGAACACGCCACCGAAGCCGAATTCGACGCCGGTGCAGAGGTTCAACCCGGTCGCGAAGTCGATGAACTTATCGGCCTTGCCGTCGCCGTCGGTGTCCTCGCAGACGGTGATGCGGTCGTCGCCCTTAGGTCCCTTCGGGGGCGGCTCGGGGATGCGGTCGTACACCGTGCGCGACCATCGATCGACCTTCACACGCTTCAGCCCGGCCGGGTTCGGGTATTGGAGGTACTGAATCGTCCACACCCGGCCGCGGTCGTCGCACTTCACGAATATCGGTTGCCGCACATTCGGTTCCGCGGCGAATAACTTCACGACGAGTTCGTCCGCAGGCTTCATGCGCTTCACGGCTTCCGCCGGGGTGAAGCCGCCCGATGGCTCGCCCGCGGGCACCTGTGGAAGCCAGCCGACGAGCGGGAGAAGGAAAAGCACAGAGTGGAATCGCATCGGCGAACTCGGCAGAAGATTGCGCGGGAATCGGGCCGGTAGGCTTGGTAGAGTGTACCCGACTTTCGCGACCGGTGCAAAATGCTCAGGAGTTCCCAGATGAACCGCTCCCCCGTCCTCGGCTTCGCCCTGGGCTCCCTTGCCACGCTTGCGGCGGTGTTCGGATTCGCGCCACCGCCGAAGCCGGTCGTCGCCGCTACCACGACTGATCCTGCGGCATCGCCGAAGGTGGCCAAGGCTCGCATCTACGACAACACGCTCACGCCGATCAAGGACGCGAAACCTCTACTGGCGGACTTCCCGCAGTTCGTGGAACCGCTGATCGAGTCGCGGCGGTTCGAGGCACCGCGTCTGGTGGACGACGCGAACGCCGATCTCGACGTGCGGGCGTGGCGATGGTCGTACAACGCCCGCGGCATCATCGAGATGCCGAACCGGTTGCGGGCAAAGGAGACCGCCATCATCGTGGTTCACCCTTGGGCGGTGGACGACGAGTGGGGCTGGAAGACGCCGGAACCCAACGGCGCGGTAGACTTCTGCACCCCGGAGAAGAACGCTCTCGCGGCGAAGCACACGCGCGAAGTGATCGACCCGTTCCTCAAGCGCCTGCGGCCCAGTGCCGCGTTCGTGATGTATAGTCTGCCCGGACCGGCGGACCGGGTCCGCACAAAAGTCTACCGATCGTTTGCGAAGATGCCGACCCCCGACGAACGTATTGCCGGCGAGAAGGAACTGCGGAAGGAGCTCGCCTCGTACTCATACAAGGGAGAGCCACTTCCCGCGAAACTTGCGCTCACTGCGGACAAGCCGGTGATCGACTACTTTCGCCAGTTCCCCGGTCTCGATGCGGGGCCGCAGTACAACGGCGAGGGCTTCTGGAAGCTGCCAATCCCAGTTAGCACCGCGATAATGGTCGATCCGAACGACGTGGTGATTTACGACGCGGAAGGATACCCGCCGCTTCGCGACTTTCTGAAGAAGAACGGCGTGCGGCACGTCCTGCTCACCGGCTACGCAACGGACATGTGCTTCTGCAAGGCGACTGCGGGCTACGAGAACCTGTCCAAAGACTTCAACGTGTTCCTGGTTGGCGACGCCTCGCTCGCCACGTTCCCGGCCAACAGCACCCCCCGGTTCGCGACCAACGCGCACATCTCTTTTGCATCTCTCAACCAGCTCGTCACGCAGGTGAATTGGGTGAAGGTGAACGGCACCCGGCCGCGGTGATGCGCGGTGAGGTTTGGACTTCCCCTGACCGGTGCTTTCGCCGACGCCGAACGCCTTGTCAATGGCGGTCAGCTTCATGTGGGGCTTTTGGCTGCGGTCATCAAGAAAGTTCACCCAGCCAATCGTGCGCACGATGCCGCAGGCCCAGGTGTTCGGCTTGCCGCTGACTAGGGGAGAAGGTCGTTTGCGGGCCAACTTCTCAGTAAGGCGGCGGCAAAGTACAGCGTATTCTTCGTTCAGATGCTCACGGCAGAACGCATCGACCAGCCCGGCGATTTCGTCAAAGACCTGATCTGGCGATGGGGTGGGTTTTTGTTTTGGCATTGATGATTCCTTTCTTTTGCGATCCGGCTTTCCTCGTGGGCGTTCGAGCCATCACTACACCGTGGCCGAGGCGACTTCGATGCGATAATCCTTTCCGACCATCACCACCTTGGCGCTGACGATCTGCCTCTTGTCGTCCCGGAACAGTTCCAACTTCCGGTCGATAAGCGATTGCATCACCTTGCGAATGTTGGCTAGATCGCTCGGTGAAGCTGCCGGATTGTTTTGCCCGTACCCTTCGACGTATTGCTCAAGCTGTTGCTGTTGAATTTCCGGCGAAGCACATGCCATGTTCCAGGCGCTACAAGCGGCGGTCAGGCGGTGATGCTTCTCTTCGGGCGTTTTGCCGCCGCTGATGAAGTTCGCCGCCATCTCCGAGATCATCTCGGACATCATGCAGGGCTGCGTCATGGATTCACCTTCCTCATCTCCTTCGTAGCCTTCTTCGCAGCGAATGCCAAAGGATCGAACGGCCCCCGCCATTCCATCATCTCGTCATGCTGCTCGTGTTCAGGATCAGCGATGGCATCGAGATAATTGACGTAGCCAGGAGGCCCGCCGCAATCTTCTGGCGGGCAGGCCCGTTCCCCTTCAAGGCAAAGTGGGGCTTTCACCTTCGGGTCGATGGGCGGGAAGCCCTCGAACAGAATCTCGTGCCGCCAGCCGTCGCCGAAGTCGTACTCGTACACCCAGCGGGTTCTCTTCGCCGACTTCGGCAACAGCTTGCTCAGGAGAACGTCCGTCTCGTCCTCGAAGTCCATTCCGAAATCGCCGCCGTCCGGGGCCGGTTGGCTGTACCGCACGCCGTCGATCTCGAACTGGTGCAGGTGGCAATTCTCCCAGCCGAACGCCGCCTGGATGTACTCGTGGAGATCGGCCAGGGTGCAGTCCGGCACTTGAATCCGCCGCCAGATCGCCGGTTTGATGCCCAGCAGCGTGATCTTGAACTGGAACAGCAGATCGGACTTCGTGGGGCCTCGTTTGCGAGTCGTCGGAGCCTCCAGGTCGAAGACCTCGGCGTGTTCCTCCTCGAAGAACTTGACCACTCTGCTCATCACCGCCATCAGACGCTTCTTGTCGGCGCTCGGTGCATACACGGCGGCTTGGCCGGTTTCATCGTTGAGCTTGTGCAGTTCGTTCCAGGTGACGTGGACGATCTGCGTGCCTTCCCCGGCCTGCTCGATCTTCTTCGTCAGGTTCCGGCTCAGTTGTGTGAATTGGAGGAGCGTTTCTCGTTGCTGCTGGGTCAGCTTGAGCGGATACGTTTCGCTGGCCTTCTTGGTCCGCTTGAGGCGGAACACAATCGTTTCCGGGCCATTGCTCGCCATATAGTCTTCCAGCCCCATCTGGAGCTTCTGCCGGGCTTGGGCCGGGGTCAGTGGCTTGTCGTCGTCGGGTGTCATGGTCTATCCGCCGCACCGGAACGTGATGTTGAAAACCGTCTTCGTTTATCAGCGGTCCACCTTCAAGCATGTGGCAACGTCGCCTGGAGGTCCGGGATTCCGGCGAGAAAGATCGCATCGCTCTGGTGGTGGTGATACGCCTTAATGACGAACTCGTTCCAGTAGTTCGGGTCGGAGCCGTGCTTGAAGAATCGGTGCAGGCCCGCCGCATCGTTGCCGGAACCGGGCAGCGCCCTGCGGAGGAACTGCGACCAGTCATCCCGGCTCGCCATCAGGAGGTACGGCGTCGTGAAGGCAATGTGATAGGGGGCCAGATCAGGCAGTAGCGGCGGGAGGAGCCGGACGTACCAGACTTCGCCGCTCGTTCCCCGATAGCCGGAAGTCGAGTGGCAGACGAATTCGGCGTTCGTGACGAGTTCCCGCAGCCGGACGTGCGGGCCGTCCGTTCCGACGTGCTGGTATATGCCCATGCGGGAAGCGGCCATCTTCTTCAAGGCGTCGAGTTGGTCGGGGTTCATGCCCACTACGTCGTTCGACTCGATCAGACACGAGGCCAGCGTGTCGCCGTCATCGAATGATAGGTCATAGAACGCCCAGGTCGTGAAGAAACTGCCCGTCAGCGGACTCATTGGCGGTCTCGAAGGCATGTACTCGTCCTCGGCCTTGGCGACGATGCTGGCGTACTTCTTCATCTCCGGTAATCGAGACGTTCCCTCGGCGAAAAACGACGTGACGTGCTGGACGAAGGCGTAGGCGGCGTGAACGGGGTCCATGCCCTGCTTGATCCACTCCTCCATGTCGGGCATGTTCGGGTGGCGGGGCATCTTCCCGGTCGGAAGACCCGAAAGCCCACCCCGGCTCAACTTGGCGTGCAATTTCTTGCTGGTTCGGCCCACTTGGAATCTCCTTGCCGCTCTGATTGACGGTCTGGAATTCTGGCTCCGATGGAGGATCGTACTCCACGAAGGCTTCTCCAGACAGTCAATCTTCGGCCCCACTCGTTTCCGGGTCCGCCATCGGGCTGGTGTCCGGGAAAAGCACTTGGTCGTACCAAGCGATCAGTTCCACCGTGTCACCATCCCGGTGGACCGGGACGGCGAACCGGACCCGCAGGTGCGGGCGCTTCCGCATCCAGTCGGTCAGGCCGTGCGACAGGTACTTGGCGAGTTCGCCGGTCGGCTCTCCCCGGCCCAGGAACACCCGCACCCAGCCGCCCATGTCCTCCTGGACGATCTCGAATCGTGGCTGACTCATTGCAGTCCCCCTTTCGAGCGTCGGATTCAGTCTCGACGCTGCACTCAACCCGGTGGGCGTGGCCCGGTGTCACACCAGTCGGCCACGTCATCGAAGGATGTTTTGAGGTTTTCCATTGCCATCTCCAGTTCAGTCGGGCGGGTTTGAGGTTCCCCAAGTTTGGTGGACACGAAGTTAACGGTGTAGACTCAGACCAAGGAGCTCACCGATGGCTCGTGCCAGAATGACGTACACGGCGGAGT
>JAYTUG010000607.1:0-13286 GCA_043744695.1 Gemmataceae bacterium | reverse complement strand
AACTGCATGCGCAGTTCGCGAACCACCCTCTCCCCAGCGGGGAGAGGGTCAGAGTGCCTACTTCCAGTGGCACACCACGCGGGAGACATCGAGCTATTCGTGGTGTCGGGAATGGGGTAGCCTTGGCCCCGCATAGATCGTTGCGCGAAGACTGCATCTGGTTGTGGAGACCCAGGCGTGGGCCAAGTGAAGGCCATTTTGCTTCGTCCGCTACGATTCCTTCGACGACGTTGGAAGCTCGTCGCGGGTATCGTCGCTCTCGGTTTTACGCTGGTCAATTTACTCGCAGTCCGGCACGCCAAGGCGTTTCTCACTTATGCACCCGCGGGTGAAGCCGTCGTCCCGCCTGAGCAACTCTCGATTTCGCGAAAAATCGGATTGCTGTTTACCGGGGTCTCGGTTTCACGACCGGTGAACGCTTCCCATCCCGGGTCGCTCGGCTTGCCGTTTGAAACCCTCCGCGTCGAACTCGGTACCGAGTGGCTGGAACTCTGGCACGTTCCGAGTGAGAAGCCTCGTGGAGTCGCGATTCTCTTTCCCGGCTACTCGGCTTCCAAAAGTAGCTTACTACCCGAGGCGGCGACGTTCCATGAAACGGGCTTCGACGTGTTGCTCGTCGATTTCCGCGGGGTCGGAGGATCGAGCGGCAGCGAGACGACGCTCGGCGTGCGCGAAGCCGAAGACGTGCTGGCATCCGTTCAGTTTGCCGAGAAGCGTTGGCCGGATCGACGGGTCGTTCTCTTCGGCCGCTCGATGGGTGCGGCGGCCGTACTCCGTGCCGTGGCCCATCTCGATGTGAAACCGGCTGCTATCCTTATCGAGTGCCCGTTCGATCGGATGTTGAACGCGGTTCGCAATCGCTTCGCGGCCCTCGGCGTGCCATCGTTCCCCGGTGCGGAACTACTCGTGTTCTGGGGCGGGCAGCGACTCGGCTTCGACGGATTCGAAAACAACCCTGCCGAGTACGCGGCCCATGTGAACTGCCCGACGTTCGTGCTGGCCGGTTCGGCGGACACGCGAGCAACGCCGAATCAGGTACGTGCGGTGTTCGATCACCTGAGTGGGCCGAAGCGGATTCGCATTTTTGAAGGTGCGGGACACGAATCGTTCCGCGCTCGCGATGTCGGAACCTGGGACCGCGAGGTTCGCGAATTCCTGATTCCCCTCATTCCCTGATCGCAGTCGGCGTTGTGCCGCGTCGCATTCCGCCCGTACAATCTCGGCAGGTTCCCAGGTTCGTGCGGAGTCGCGAAGTGGCATTTCGGGTGGGCAGCGGGCACGATACGCACCGGTTGGCGGAGGGCCGTCCGCTGATCCTCGGCGGCGTGCGGATCGAACACGCCAAGGGCCTCGTCGGCCACTCCGATGCCGATGCCGTGCTGCACGCGGTCACGGATGCCCTGCTCGGAGCCGCTGCCCTCGGCGACATCGGCGACCTCTATCCGGACACCGACCCGCGTTGGAAGGATGCCGACTCGCGCCTCTTCCTAACCGAGACACTCGAACGCCTGAACCGACTCGGCTGGCGAACCGTCAATGTCGATGTTACGATGTTCGCCCAGGAACCGAAACTCGGACCGGTGAAAGCGGCGATCAAACTCAAGCTCGCGGAACTGCTCGGCATCGCGGCCGATTGCGTGAACGTGAAGGCGAAGACCGGCGAACGCGTCGGCCACATCGGCCGCGGCGAAGCGATCGGTTGCCACGCTATAGTTCTCATCGAGTCATTCGTTATTGGTAATTAGTGATTCGTTCCGGCTAATAACCAATAACAAATAACGAAGGACTGACAAAAATGCCCCTGCACGTGTACAGCACGTTGACCCGCAAGAAAGACCCGTTCCACAAGAAGTCGGGCGACGCGGTTTCGATGTACGTTTGTGGACCCACGGTCTACAAACCGAGCCACGTCGGACACATGGTCGGCCCGGTGATTTTCGACACTGTCAAGCGCTACCTCACCTACCTCGGCTTTAAGGTCACGTGGATTGTCAATATCACGGATGTCGATGACAAGCTCATCAAACGAGCCGCCGAGTTGAACACGACGGTGCCCGCGCTCGCCGAGAAAATGACGGTCGATTATCTGGACTGCCTCAAGAAGTTGAACGTGATTGGCATCGATCAATTCCCCAAGGCGACCGACCACATCGACGGCATGAAATCGATGATCGGCAAGCTCATTGAGAAGGGTCACGCTTACGCGGCGGGCGGCGACGTTTACTTCGATGTTTTGAAGGATCCCGATTACGGCAAACTCTGCAACCGCGACCCGGAACAACTCGAGGCCGGTTCGCGCGTCGAGGTCAGCGACAAGAAGCGGAACCCCGGCGACTTCGCCTTGTGGAAGGGCGCGAAGCCCGGCGAGCCCAAAGAAGTAACGTGGGAATCGCCGTGGGGAGCGGGCCGGCCCGGCTGGCACATCGAGTGCTCCGAAATGGCGACGAAGATTCTCGGCAACACCATCGACATTCACGGCGGCGGGCTCGATCTCCAGTTCCCGCACCACGAAAACGAACTCGCGCAAAGTGAATCCGCGACCGGCCAGGAGTTCGCCCGCATCTGGATGCACAACGGTTTGCTGAAGATGGGCTCGGCAAAAATGGCGGGTTCGGTTGGCAACGTCGTGAACGTCGCCGATGCACTCAAGCACATGAGCGGCGACGCAATTCGCTTCTTCCTCCTGAGCTCGCACTACCGCTCGCCGATCGACATGGGCGAATGGGAACCCGAGAAGCCGCTGCCCAATGGGATGCTCTCGGCCAAGGCGGCTCACGACACATTCGTGCGTTTCGCCGACCGCGTGAAGCGCGTGACCGGGGCGACGTTCGCCAACCTCGATCTTCCGACGCAGACTTCGGGTGCTCGGCCGACCGCCACGATGAATCACGCCTCGTTCATACGCCGCTTCAACCAGCACATGGACGACGATTTCAACACGGGCGGCGCGGTCGGCGTGCTGTTCGAACTGGTAACGGCGTTGAATAAGCAGGCCGATCGCGGCAAGCTCGAAGAGCCTGCTGCTGCGGATGCCATCGTCAAGGCCGAGTTCCGGGAAGGAGCCGTGCTGGCGAAGGAGTTTGCGGACATTCTCGGGCTCAACTTCACCTCGGCACCTACGGCGATGGGCGGTGATAAGCTCACCGGGAGCCTCGTCCAGTTGATCGTGGATTTACGCACGACCCTGCGAGCCGAGGCGAAGAAGATCGCGGCCAAGGACGACCCGGTGAAGGCGATGCTCTACGATCAGGCGACGAAGGTTCGCCAACAACTCGAAGCGCTCGGCGTCGTGGTCGAGGATCGCCCGACGGGAACCTCGTGGCGTGTGGGTTGAGGAATGGAATCGCCCATGTTTCCTCATCCTTGCGGCGAGGAACTCGAGCGGTCGGTCGCGGCCGGTGCCGATCCGGCAACCGTGGTGCCGGACGAATTCGTCGTCGTCAGGGGCGGTACCAAACCGATGCCGCCGCTTTACGAAGCGTTCTCGTGTTCGAGTGGTCCCAGCCTTGAATCCGCAGCGTGTGCAGTGCCTTACAACCAAATCCGTACCACGACTGCTGGACAGATCCGAAGTGTCGGTGGTGTCGTGGAGTGGAAAACCGAATATTCCCAACGCCGCACGCTTAACAAACAACACGTCAACGTGACGGAATCCTCAACGAGCGTTTTTGGAGAACTGAGGCCGAATCCCGTCCCAAAATCCGATAGGATCGATGGTAGGAAGTAAAGGGGGCGTCCATGTCTGACTGGATTCCAATACGGTACCTCGGTTTCTGGGATGTTCCGCGCAATTTCCTCGTCCGCTTTTCGGGTGATCTCTACCTCTTCGACTGCCCCTTCGATGAAAAATTGGACGAGTACCCCGAACACTATTCGGTATACATGCTTCCCGAGATGTCGCGAGATCAGATCGACGAGGATTGGGTCGGGCTACCCAGCAGGGCACTTCGCAAACTCGGCGTCGTTCCCATCGACTCAGTTCGCTTCGACCCGACCAAACGAAAAGAGATCGGGGCAGAAGTGTTCGACCTTCTTGCCGTGAACGCCCCTTCGGCCAACGGAACCGCGGCCCATGCCCCCGTCCCTATCTCCTGACGTTCCCCGCCGCATTCTCGGCATCGATCCCGGCCTTCAGGTCGCGGGGTACGCCGTACTCGAAGTCTCCACGAAAGGCCCGATCATTCGCGATGCTGGGGTCGTTCGGTCCGAAAAGGAAGAACCGCCCGACATGGCCCGCCGGCTCAAGACGCTCTACGATGGCATCTGCGAAGTGCTCGACGAGTGGAAGCCGCAGGTCATGGTCGTGGAGCAACTGTATGCTCACTACGAACACCCGCGCACGGCAATCCTCATGGGCCACGCACGCGGCACGTTCTTCCTCGCCGGGGCCCAGCGCGGCATCCCGGTGTTCAGCTATGCGGCCACCAAAGTGAAGAAGCTGATCACCGGCAGCGGCCGCGCCGGCAAGGAACAGATGCAATATGCCATCGCGCACGAACTCGGGCTCGACAAGTTGCCCGAGCCGCACGACGTGGCGGATGCCCTCGCCATCGCTCTTTCGCATTATTTCGCCAGTCGCGGAACGCTCGGCGGATCGAAAGCCGCGACGTTCACGGGTGTAAACATGGCGGCATTATTGAGAAGCGATCCCGATGAAATTGAAGGTGAGCCTTGAAATCTGGTTTCTGCTTTGGAAACCAGGTTTCTGATGGGGTATGATCCCGAATCGTGATCCCGGCACGCTTTGCGACATAACCGCCTGCCAGCCGTGCGACTTGCGGCTGACCACGACCCATCAGCAGTATCCGCGAAAGATCACGGCTTCACCGCCGTGGCCGAGTTGAAACCCCTCGCTGAAACTCGACGTGGAGGCGAATCAACACGTCGATATTACGCCTCAACCCTCGGTTGGGGAGTGCATCACTTCTTACTGCCGAGGCCGCTGTGAGCGATCTTCGGCCAGTACTTGTACAGGTCGAAGTGCGGGTCGTTCTCCACGTCGTGGCACTTCTGACACGCGGTCGAAACCGCGTTGATCACCCGCATCTGGGCCGCGGGAATCGCCACCTGGCCGCGCTCGACCGGGTTCATCTTCGCGAGTTTCTCCATCAACTCGACATCCGGCAGCTTGTCGGCTCTCTCCTGCTTCCACGGTGAAAGGTATTTGAGCAGCGTCTCGTTCCTCTGGGCAGACGCGTGGCCGCTGCCGGGGCCGTGGCAGCTTTCGCAACCGACGTGCTTCAGGTTCGGCGTTTTCTCCGCGTTCTCGTAACCCGTCTTGAAGCCGAAACCGACCGTGTGGCAGATCACGCACTCGGCATCGAGATGCCGCAGGCCGGGTCGTTTTGCGATCTTCTCCAGCGCATCTAAGGCGTGGCTGTGCGGCGTACTCTCCCACTTTTTGTGTTCGCCGGCGTGGCACGCGACGCACTTCTCCGAGCCGATGTACGTGAGGTTCAAGTTCGGCGATTGAATCTGAGCCGGGTGCGGAATGGGCGAAATATTCGAAAGCAGATTCTGGTCCTTCACCTGCTGAGCGTAGGCTTCGAGCAGGGGAAGAATCTTGTGCGCCTTCTCGGAAGCGGCATCGGCCGGGGTGAGGTATTCCTCGCGGAGTGGAACGAGTTCATACTTGAGGTCGAACCCCTTGGCAGTTTTAAAGACGCCGACGGCCCCAATGTATCGGCCTTTGTGCCCCACCTGGACGATCATCGTTTTGGAGCCGTTCGGCTGATCGACGTACTCGGGAAACTGCGGCGGCTCCGAGTCTTCGGCCTGGCACAGAATCACGTTAAATTCGGGTCGATCCTTGGCGACGAGCTTGGCGAACTCGACCGTGCCCTGATAGATCAGCACGTTGACGGCTGGCTTCTTGGGACTGGCGGCGAGTTGCTCGACGGCACTCTTCAACGTCGCCTGGGCACCGTCGATTTTGATGAGGCTGTCGAGCTTCGGAGCCTCGACATCGAGCCCCTTGTCCTCGGGTGCTTTGCCGATCACGCCGACGATGCCGATGGAGAGCGTACCGAAGTCCGCGATCTCGGCGAGGCCGACGAGTGGGCGCTTGCCGCCCGGCGCGGCGGGGAAGAACTCTTCCCGCGAGACCGTTTTACCGCTCACGTTTCCCGCCAGGATGTACGGCGGCTGTTCCTTTTGAAGTGCGTACTCGGCCGTGAGATTGTGCAAGCCGGCGGCGAATTCCGTCTTCCCCACACCGACCGCGATGTAGCCCATTTCGCGCAGGGCGTTCATCGTGGCCACGTACTTGAGAATGGCTTGCTTCGGGGGCGTGGTGATGGGCGGTGCGCCGAGCGGATGGCGATCCGGGTGAATGTCGCCGAGGTCGACGCCAGCCACCGGCCAGTTCTTCTTGCGAAGCGTGTCGATGAAGTTGGCCCGGCGTTCGAGGCCGCCCATCTGCGGGCGGCTGCACCCGCACGGCTGCACGTGACCGAACGTCTGGCCCGACAGAATGATGACCGCGTCCGGCTTCGCGTCTTTTGGCCAGGTAGAAAACAGCGCGAGCCCACCGACGCCAGTGCCTTCTTTGTCTGAAATGGCGTCCTTCTTATCGTCGACGTGGAAGCAGAATCCGGAAGCGCCGCCGTAGACGAGCCCGGCCGCGAGCGCGAGCAATACGAACACTCCCAACACTTTCCGCGCCGCGCCGCGCCGCGGGTTCGATTGTGCGTTCTCAGCGATCATCGCGCTTCGTCCTCCGAGATCCGACGGAAGGACATTTCATACCGCTTTTGGCGATCCGTCGCGAGGGCAGATTGGCCGCTTGCGGCTTCGCGATTGCGAGACCCGATGCAATCGCGAAGCCGCAAACGGCAGAACTCCTATCGTCCCCGACCCGTGACCGGGATTCGCAACCGCAGCGGGTTCGGCCCCTTCGCTTGCAGCACGACCAGCCCATCGCGAATGTCGCCGAGTTGTTCCCCGGCTGGGATCGTCGCCTTCAATCGGTACGAGCCGCGTTCGCCGTTGTCCGGCTGCTTCACCAGTTCCACCTTGAGAAATTTCGGCACCGTGAGATCCTTCACGATCTCCAGTTCGACGCCGCTGCGTTCAGTTTCGATCGTCGCGATCGCAGTCTGAACGTCGGAACTCGTGAAAGCTCCGAAGCCGAGTTCCCGTGCCCCAACGATACTTGCCGGGCCCCGCATACTGCCCTTCACGCGAACCTGCTTCGTATCGGTGCCCTGCGTGAAGGAGATGTTCCGTGCGATCGAACCGATGTCGAGCTTGGCGTCGCCGACCTTCGGGCTGATCGTCACGGGAACGCGGAAGGCGGATCGAACGCGCGTCGGTTGCTTGGCCTGGATCGAGATGCGGATGGCCAGTTCTTCGATCTTATCCTCGGGAACGGGCACTGGCTTCCCGACGCTGACGAACGGCCCCGGAAGGCCGCTCGTGCCCTCGGGCATCGCAACGAGCGTGGCGAGCTTTTCGAGTTCGGACGAGTTGCGAGTAGAAGAATAGACGAGGATCTCGTGGGTCTGGGTAGGCGAGGCCTCAGTTAATTCGCCGACATCGATGGTGGTTCGGCCGAGGTCGAAGGGCTCGGCCGCGGTGTACTCGATGGCGAACCGCTCGTCGGAAAGTTCGTCGCTGCCATCCGCTTTGACGAGGAACTCCGCCGTGAGCCGCGCGCCTCCAGGCTTCACCTGGAATTGCAATTGCAAGATGGCCCACTGTTCGGCCCAGCGGTCGCCGGTGGGTGCGCCGGGGATTTCGTACTTGATGTCGATCGGAGCCTTGTCGAACTTGTGGTACTGCCATTTGAGCGCGTCGCGCTTGGCATCGAGGAGTGCCGTCGGAACGGCGAGGCCCAAAGGCAGACCGTTCACGAGGCCCTGAGGCAGGGTCGAGAGGGCGGTCATTTGAAGGATTTGCTTGGTGACGTCGGGCGGAATCGGGGCGACCTGCCCGCCGCTGCACGAGGTGCAACTCACATATTTGAGTTGCATGTGGACCGCAGCTGTTCCTCGATTCTCGAACCAGAACGAAGCGGGGTAACTCGTTTGTCCTTGTTCGAAGAAGCCGGGGAATTGCTGATCCTGAAGGCTCCCGATCGGATCCCAATGGCGGATGGTCGAGAAGAATCGCAGCGGCTTCTTGAGTTGAACGGTCTTCGAGTCGGCGGTCGGCTCGTCCGGTTCGGGTGGCGTGTACTGCGCGAAGTACGTGGTCGCGAAGATCACGCCGACGAGCAGCACGAGGGGAACCAGAATCTTGAGCGTGGAAGCGTTCATCGGTTCCCCAGAGCAAGTATCGCGAAGCCGCAAGCGGCTAGTTTAGGTACGCTCCGCCCGCGGCCGCTGTTCACTTCCCCTTCTTCTCCAACGGCTTGCCGTCCTGATCGATGGCCCCCACCGCGACGATCGTCAGCGCCTTCGGGTTGAGGTACTTCTTCGCAACGGCCTGCACGTCGGCGGGCGTCACGGCCTCGACTTCCTTCCGGTACTTCTCCAGGAAGTCGAACCCGAGACCATACTGCTCGGCAGCCAGCAACTGACCCGCCACCGCGGACATCGTCGTGAACTTGAACGGCAGATTGCCCAACAGGTACTTCTTGGCGTCGTCCACTTCCAGGGCCGTCGGCGGCGTTTCCCGAATCTTCGCGATCTCGGTGACGAACCCGTCGCGAGCTTGAATGAAGTCCTTGGGCGAAGTGCCGATAAAACCCGTGAACGTGCCCGGTTGATTCCCAGCCCCGGAGGCAATTGTCGCGTTGACGGTGTAGGCCAATCCCTGGCGATCCCGCAACGTTGCCGAGAGGCGGTCGGTGAACCCCGGGCCGGTGCCGAGAACGTTGTCCATCACGAGGAGCTTGTAGTAGTCCGGGTTCTGGCGGGTGATGCCGAGGTGTCCGATGTACGTGTGAACTTGAGCGGCAGTCGGATCGCTGACGATCTTCTCGACGAGCTTGGCGGCGGGCGGCGCGGCCGGCTCCGGTTTCTTCGCGTCGGAAGCCTTCCACTCTTTGGTCATCGCCTCGATCTTCTTCGCCATCTCGTCCGTCTCGAAGTCGCCGACGAGCACCACGATCGCGTTGTTCGGGGCGATCGCGGCAGCGTGAAACGCCTTGCAATCGGCGGCGGTCAGCTTCGAGACTACGTCCTTCTTCCCGAGCGACGTGCGGCCGTACGGATGCGGACCGTAGACAATCGACTTGAACAGAGTGCTGGCGCGGGTTCGCGGTTGCGTCTCGGCATCGTCGATGGCCGAGAGTTGTTGCTCGCGCTGGCGTTCGAGTGCTTCAGCGGGAAACGTCGGGCGGCTCACGCATTCGAACATCAGCCCGAGGCCCAGGTCCGTATCCGGAGTGAGAACCTTCAGGCTGCCGCCGGAAGAAGAGAGGCTCATGGTGCCACCGGTGTCCTCGATGAGGGCAGCGATCTCGGGGCCGGTGTGTTTGTCGGTGCCTTCTTCGAGCAGTCCGCCGACGAAGGCGGCGATGCCGCTCTTGTCCGCCGGTTCGCGGAGCGACACGTCCTTGACGGCGAGGCTGGCCACGACCACGGGCAGTCGGTGATCTTCGAGCATAATCACGGTCAGGCCGTTCGGCAGCACGACGCGTTTGGCGCTGGTGAGCGAGAAGGCGGCCTTGCCGCTTGCGGCTTCGCGATTGGCGCTGCGAGCCACCCGACCGCTTACGCGGCTCGGCTCGCCGGGCAGTGCGCTTTTCTTCGCTTCATCCTTCGGAACGCTCCAGACGATCGTGGATTGTTTACGAGCAAGGTACTTCTTCGCCACGCGCTGCACATCGGCCTTGGTCAACGAAGCGAGCCGCGTGAGGTAGCCGCTGTAATACTTCGCCACGTCCTCGCCGTCGGGGTAGGTGCTGGCGCGGGCGACCGTGTCGCAGAGGCTGTGAATGCTCTCGCGCGAGAAAACGAACCCTGCGAGAATCTTGCGACGAGCCCGCGACATCTCCGCATCCGAGATCGGTTCGGAGGCGAGTTTGTCGAGTTCCGCGAAGATCAGTTCCTCGGCCTTGGCGCGATCCTTCCCCTTGAGCAGTTCGGCGTTCACCGAGAACCAGCCGGGATAGCGTCCCGTGTAATTCCCTGCGGAGGCCTCGGAGGCAACCCGTTCGTCTTCGACCAACTTGCGGTAAAGCCGCGAGGTCCGGCCGTCGCCGAGCACGTTCGAGATCACATCCAGAACGGGATCGTCGGGGTCGCCCACGGGGATCGTGTTGAACCCGAACAGCACGCGGGGCACGTCGAACTTCGACTCGAACTGCACGCGAACCGGACCGGCGCGGTCCTTGAAGAACGTCGGCGGCTTGCGGCGAGGCAATTCGCCCTTCGGGATGCTCGAAAAGAGTTCCTTGATCTTGGCTAGCGCCGCATCCGCGTCGAACCCGCCGACGATCACCAGCGAGGCGTTGTTCGGGTGGTACCACTTGTCGTAGTGCCGTTTGATGATCTCCGCAGTTGCATCGCGCACGTGCCTCTCTTCGCCGATCACGGGATGCGAGTAGGGCGAATCCTTGGGGAAGAGCAACGGCAGCACCTTCTTGAATTCCAGCCCCCAGGGCTGATCTTCGCCGCCGGCCAGTTCGGAAATCACGGCTCCCTTTTCCTGTTCGAACTCGTGCTTGGCGTCGATCTTGATGTTTCGCATGCGGTCGGCTTCGATCGAGAGCGCGATCTGCCAGCGATCGGCCGCAAAGTCGAAGTGGTAGACGGTCATGTCTTCGGAGGTGTAGGCGTTGTTGCTGCCACCGTTGCGTTGGGTCGCGCGGTCCACGTCGCCGGGCATGAGCTTGTCCGTGCCCTTGAACATGAGGTGTTCGAGGTAGTGCGAGAGGCCGGTCTGGTCCTTCTCCTCGTCGGCACTGCCCACGCGATACGCCACCATCGTGGTGACGGTCGGCGAGTTCTTCACGGGAAGCAAGTAGACCCGCAGCCCGTTTTCGAGCGTGACGGTTTTCAGGTCCGCGAACATACCCTGCGCGGTGCGGGCGAGGTCCGCATCGGCCTTGGCCCGCGCCTCAGGATCGGCGGAACGAGCGAACGCGGGAATCAGCAACGCAGCGGCGAGGGCCAGTGACAATCGCGACGACATGAGGACTTCCCTTCCTGGTGAACGACAACCTCGTTTCAGTTTACACAACTTCGTCTCCGTTGCGAAGCCACCGCAACGAGTGAGCCGCGAGATTTTGCAGCGGATCCACGAAGGGTTCCGGGATTTCCGCGACTACCTGTTGAAGATGCGGATGAAAAAACCGGGCTATGGGCCGTCGTGGATGCCAACGCAAACCAGCGAAGAAATGCGGGGAAGGAATCCGAGCATTTTGAAGGCTCACAGGCCAGCTATTTACTTCGTGGCAAAAGTCTTAGTGAATCGAGGGGTTGCGGACCTGGAACGACTCTCGACAGCACTTTTGGTGACTCAAGAATTGAGCTCCGAAGCATCCGTCGAGGCACGAGCGCAAAGGATCAACGAACTCAAAGCCCATGTTGCGTTTGACGAGGCAGAGACCGCCGTGCGGGAAGTTGACCGTATAATTCGCAAGGCGGACGAATTCAAGTCCGCACGACTGTGAGGGTATGGCTTCACTCCCACTGGATCGCATCGGGGATGCGAGTTCGCACGGCGTGAATCGCGGGCACGAGGCCGGCGATGGTTGCGGTTGCGATTGCGGCACCGGCGATGCCCAACGCTTCCCGCCACGGCATCACCACATCGAACACGAAGCCCGATTCTTCCATCAATACGACCTTGAGTACGTACCATTCCATCGGCAAGCCGATCGCGATGCCGAGTACCGTGCCGAACAAGCCCATGAGAATGGCTTCCGCCATCACGCTGCGAAGCACCTGGCCCGGCGTCGCGCCGAGGGCGAGCAAGAGGCCGAGTTCGCGCTTCCGCTGCAACACGGAGATCAGAAGTGCCGTGACCACACCGAGTGCCGCGACCACGCCCACGATGATCTGCTGAAGGTAGGCCAGCAAGTAAACGCGGTTGATGAGTTCGCTCAGGAACTTCCGCAGCGACTCCTTATCGGTCGTGAACAGACCCTTAGAAGCGGCATATTGTTCGATGGCGACTTTGCCGTTCGGGTGGCCGGGCTTGGCGAAGATGTGGCAGATGTCCACGAGGTCGTCGCCGAAGAGTTTCGCGTAGCGAGCGCGGTCCATGAAGACGGTGCCGCGGCTCCAAGAGTAATCGCGAACCGTGCCGATGATGTGGACCGCGATCGGTCCCTTCGGCCCCGGAAGGTCGATGCTTTGCCCAATGCCAACCCGATGCCGAACGGCGAAGTTCTCCGAGATCAGCACTTTGTTCGTACCCGGCAAATCGCGAAAGCGTTCCAAATCGGGCAGGCCCGTCGGCACACGAGCCCGCGTGGCTACGGCGTATTCCTCCGCGTCGATCGCGATGAGATACACGACCGTGTCGTTGAACACGGGCCGGCTGTAGCGCACGCCGATGGTCTGTTCCACGGCGGGCATTGCCTTGATGTCGCGGACCACGTTCGCGTTCATCGGTGAGTTCGAACTGTTCGCCGAGGTCAGGTTTCCGGCGAGTACAAAGTAATCGGCCTGCACGACTTGCCCGATCCAATCGACGACGGGCTCCTCGTTGCTGCGGCCCACTCCCGCCGTTTGGAACATCATGGCAACGCCTGCACCGAGCGCTCCGATGACGACGCCTGTACGGCCCGGTGCCCGCGTGAGATTGTCGAAGGCGAGCCGCATGGTGACGCCGCACGTGACGCGGATGAGCGGCTGCAGGATCGAGACGAGCGCACTGACGACGAGCGGCGCGGAGAGGAGGAGCCCGACGAGCGCGACGAGCATTCCGCCGATGGAACCGACGCGCGGCGGCAATTGGTGCCTCAAGAAAATCGCGCCGATGCCGCCGCCGACGAGCGCCACGCAGGCAAGGCGATGCACCAGTTTCCAGACGCCCTTCGGGCCGCCCGCCGAGCGGCGCACCACGTGGGCCGGGTCGTCCGATGCGGCTTGAATCGCGGGAACGAGTGCGGCGAAGACCGCAGTGGAAACGCCCGCGACCACCGCGATGATGGCGTTGTCCCACGTGAGCCGCGTCGGCCGCACCTCGGGGTTCAGGAAGATCGATTCGAGTTCCTTGGAGAACTGCGAGAGCGTGATTTCCGCGAGGAGGAGGCCGAGGGGCACGCCGAGCGCGGAGCCGAGAATTCCCAGGCCAGCGGCGGCGGTCGCAAACAGCACGACCACTTGCAACCGCGTTCCGCCCAGGCAGCGGAGCACACCGATATCTGGGCGGCGTTCCGCCACCGT
>JAYTUG010000606.1:0-3383 GCA_043744695.1 Gemmataceae bacterium | reverse complement strand
CGATCCGACGCCTCGCGGACGAACTCGACGGCATCATCGCCTGGTCGGAACTGCTGCATCGCCACCTGCTCGTGAGCGACGAACTGACCATGACCTTGAACTGGAACCACCTCGCTACCGTCGAGCGCGCCGAGGGGCTTCCCGGCAACCCGTGGGACGGTGAATGGTTCAAGGAAGATTTCTGCGAAGGGCCCGGCCAAGCCCTGATCGTGAACCCGCGCGGCGAAGTGAAACCCTGTTGCGGTTTCGCCTCCGACCTCGATCAACTCACCATCGGCAACATCCACACCGATTCCGTTGCGACCATCATCCGAAACGCCCGCAAGCATCCGTATGTGGGCAAGCTCTTCCGCGAGGGTCTGCTCGCCTTCCGCGACGAAATTCTGGAGCGCGACCCCGGCTCGCTTCCCGGCGCGACGAGCAACCACTGCTACTTCTGCTGGTACGTGCTGACGAAGGGTTTGGTGTCGGGAACCAGCGGCGACGGCAGCCCGTGGAAGAAGATTAAAGACGAGATGGGCCGCGTCGGGCTACCGCTGCTGTGAAGGTTCGCGAGTCGCGGTCGCCAACAACTTTTGCAATGCGGTCAGGTCCACGGGCTTGACCAGGTGATGATCGAATCCCGCTTCGCTCGAACGCCGTCGGTCTTCGTCCTGACCCCAGCCCGTGAGTGCGATCAAGACGGTTTTCTCGGACCAGGTTTGTTCCCGGATGCGGCGACACGCCTCGTAACCGTTCAAATTCGGCATCCCGATGTCCAGCAAAATCACGTCGGGTTTCAGTTCGCCTGCCGCATGAACGGCCTCCATGCCGTCGTTCGCGACGCGGACGTCGTTGCCCAGAATCTGCAGCAGTTCCATCAGGCTCTCGGCAGCATCGAGGTTGTCGTCGGCGATCAGAATCCGACGGCGAGCACGAGGGGGAGGCGGCCCGTTCGATTCGATCGGCTGCCTCTGAGGCTCGGACAGATCGACGGGCAGGCGTACGACGAACTCACTACCCATTCCCGGACCCGAACTGCTGGCTTCCACACTTCCGCCGTGCATCTCGGTCAGGCGCTTCACCAACGTCAGCCCGATGCCCAGGCCGCCTTGCGACTTCTCGAGCGAGCGATCCACCTGTGAGAACATCTCGAAGATTTTGGGGAGCATCTCTTGCGGGATGCCGACGCCCGCATCCGCGATGCGCACCTCGACTTCACGGCCCCGCACTTCCGCCTTGAGTTCGATGCGGCCCTCGCGCTCGCTGTACTTGGCCGCGTTGTTCAAGAGGTTCGAGAAGACCTGCCCGAGTCGGGTCGCGTCGGCGTCCACGAAAATCGGCTCGACCGGCAACACGACGCTTAACTTGTGGCCGCCGGCCTCGATGATCGGCCGGCTCGTTTCCAATGCGGTGTTCAGAACCTCCTTGAGTTTCACGCGATCGCGTCGCAGTTGCAACTTCCCTTGGCTGATCCGGCTCATGTCGAGCAGATCGTCCACAATGTGGACCATTTGGGTGAGTTGCCGTTCCATCATGCCGCGGGTTCGTTCGATGGCGGCGGGATCCTGAGTGGTGCGGAGGATTTGCAGGCCGTTGCGGATCGGAGCCAGCGGGTTGCGCAGTTCGTGGGCGAGGGTTGCCAGGAATTCGTCTTTTCGCCGGTCGGCCTCGGAGAGTTCCGCGGCCAACTTGCGAAGTTCCTCCGCGTCTCGACGCGATTCCGTGATGTCGGTGTTCGTTCCGAAGATGCGCACGGCCGTGCCGGCTCGCCTCCACTTGCTCGGCTCGCTCGATTAACAACTCGCGCTCCATCTGTTGCATGCTGGTGATCTCGATGCGCAGTTCGTCCATCGTCGCCTTGCCGGTGTCGCCGCGAACGATGGCGAGGGCGGCGGCGCGATCCTGCTTCTTCATTAACTCGATGGTCCGCTTCAACTCGTCTAGACGTACCGCAATCTTCTTCTCGATTACAGCCAGTCGCATCTGCTGAGCGGAGTCGTCCGCGACGAGGTGCTTGAGGTGTCCGAGTTGCACATCGAGTTTCTCGATCGCTTCTCGGTAAGGAAAGAGGTACTTCTCGTCTTCGCTGAGGTGGTAGCTGCGGTGTCCGGTCTCAGCGTCCTTCAAGGTGGAGTGCAGTCCTTCGAGGGATGCGATGACCTCATGCGTATCGGCAATCTTGCGGTTGTTCTCGGTCAGTCGCCGCGCGCTCGCGGTGCCCAAAATTCCCCCGATCAGCAGGACGACGATGACGAGCCCGAACGCAATGCGGGCCGCCCAACTGAGGCTCGGCGTGCGAAGCGAGACCTCGTCCAGAGCCTGAGGGTCGGTCACGAGTTATCATCCCTGAGGCTAATTCGTTATGACTGGCAGACCGGGTACATTCTAACAACCGCGACGGACGGAAGTTTAACTGAGAGGAGTCGAGAGTTCAATTGCCGGAGTTATTAAGGTCCGCACGCATCGACAAGTCACATTCTTTAAAAATCCTCTAGATTTGGTACTGATTGTGTGGTAAGTGTGAAGAATCGCGGTGCGAAGCAAGTACCTCGCTCCATCGCGGACGACATCCCGAATGGGCCACGCCCGCGGTGCCATGTGGTCGTGAAGACGTTCTGCCTCCTTGCTCTCGGGCTGTATGCTGTTCTCAGCATCGTCGATTTCGTTCTCACTTTTGCGTTGCTGCAACTCAGCGATGGCCTCGCCTACGAATCGAATCCCCTCGCGGCGGCGTGCCTCGATCGGCACGGCTGGTACGGGCTTGCCGTTTACAAGACGCTGTTCGTGTTCATCTTCATCGGCACGGTCGCCTTCGTGACGATGCGCAAGAAGTGGGTCGGGGCCGCGCTTGCCGTCTACGGTTGTGCCGTGCTCGTGAGCGTGGTGATGTACAGCCAACAGCTAATCGGCGAAGCCCGCCAGGAAGTGGCGACTCGCAGCCCCGTGCATGGCCCGCCCCCTCCGGATCCGCTCAGGGAACCCTTCCTGGGGCTCTTCGCGAAGAAGTAATTCCCATCGAGGACGTTCTGCCTCCTTGCACTCGGGCTGTATGCTGTTCTCAGCATCGTCGATTTCGTTCTCACTTTTGCGTTGCTGCAACTCAGCGATGGCCTCGCATACGAATCGAATCCCCTTGCTGCGGCGTGCCTCGATCGGCACGGCTGGTACGGGCTCGCCGTTTGCAAGTCGGTGATCTGGTTGTCCAGCCACAGTACATTTCGGTTCTTGATCATGCGGGCCACCGGCCCCTCCAAGATTTCGTGATCCACCGATGGGAAGAACTTCGGGTCTCCGCTGGAGTTCCCCACGAAAAACGGTCAGTGAGTTAAGGGGTTATTGGGGTTTTGAGGCTTCGTAATCGACGGGCGAGAGGTAGCCCAGCTTCGAGTGCCTCCGCACGC
>JAYTUG010000605.1:0-13458 GCA_043744695.1 Gemmataceae bacterium | reverse complement strand
CGGCAGATCGGCGCGAACGGGAAGGTCTTCGTTCTCGCGTCCGGTACGCTGGTGGGTCGCGGTCCGGTCGAGATCGCCGCGAAGCAGGTCTACAGCCCCCCGTCTGCGGCGGTCACCACCGCGAGCTACGACGTGGACGCCGTGAAGATTCAATTCGAGATTCGCACGACGGCCACGGTGGGCCGTGCGAACTAAAGTTCGACGAAACCCGGTTTCTGCTTTGGAAACCGGGTTTCTGACACACATCAGACTCGCTTCGAGAGCATCCAGCGAACGGTGCGGATCACGGCGGAACGCGGCGCGAATCGCTGTAGGAAAATCAGCAGGCGGTTGCGCCAACCGGGCGTGACGAGTACCGTTCCGCGGCGCAGGGCTTTCACTCCCGCCTCCGCGACCTGACGGGAAGTCATCCGCATCCCGACGCTAAAATCCTTGCTCGGTTCGAAGCCGGCGACCGCGCCGAACTCGCTGGCGGTCGGGCCGGGGCAGAGGCAAGTGACCGTGATGCCGGTGCCTTCGAGTTCGCAAGCGAGCGCCTGCGAGAGAGAATTGACGTAAGCCTTGCTCGCGTAGTAGACGGCCATCATCGGGCCGGGTTGGAAGCCTGCAACCGAGCCGACGTTCAAGATGCGGCCGCGACCGCGAGCCTTCATCCCGGGGAGTACGCGTTCGAGCAGTTCCGTGAACGCGGTCACGTTCACCTGAATCATGCGTTGCAGCTTCTCTGGGTCCGCGTCGGCGAACGGACCGATGTCGCCGAACCCGGCATTGTTCACCAGCACGTCCACTCGCCACCCCGCGGCCGCAATTGCCTCGAACAACATCTGGGGCCCGCCGGGGTCCGCGAGGTCTGCCGGCACCACGAGGCACCTCGCGTGTTTCAGTTCCTCGGCAAGGCTTCGCAGTTCGACCTCGCGCCGGGCCGTTAGGATCAGGTCGTGGTCGATGGCGAGAACGCGGGCGAGTTCGCGGCCGATTCCGGCACTCGCGCCGGTGATCAGGGCCACGGGTCGGGAGGGATTCATGAAGGTGTTGTAGGCGGCCCAATTCGTAAGACGCAGCATTCCTACAAAAACGGCGCAGCACCGTTCGCCTCCGCATTTCCTCCCTCACACCCGCACCCGGTTCCCCTTATAATGGCTTCACTTGCGCTGCGGGCACTTTTCCGTTAAAGAACCGCCCGGCCCCAGCGAATAATCCCCTTTGAGGGGCATCACGCCCCACCACCAGGGCGATTCCATGAAGTTCACCTATCGATCCGGGCAGCGCCCGCTCGACGGATTCACGATCAAACGCGGCGTCGGCCAGGGCGGCTTCGGCGAGGTCTACTTTGCCGTTTCCGACTCGGGCAAGGAAGTCGCGCTCAAGTTGCTCCATCGGCATCCCGATGCCGAGCTCCGCGGCATCGCCCACTGCCTCAACCTCAAACATCCCAACCTCATTCATTTGTTCGACCTCAAGACCGACGACCGCGGCGACCACTGGGTCGTCATGGAGTACATCTTTGGGGAATCGCTCGCCCAGTGGATCAACCGCTACCCGACCGGCTTGCCCACCGACCTCGTGAAGGAATGGTTCGCGGCCCTGTGCCGCGGCGTCGGCTACCTCCACGATCAGGGCATCATTCACCGCGACCTCAAGCCCGCGAACGTGTTCATCGAGGCCGGTCACCTCAAGGTCGGCGACTACGGTCTCTCGCGCCGCGTCAGCGTCAGCCAGGGCGGCGACATGACCCAGGGCGTCGGCACGCCCAACTACATGGCACCCGAGATCAAGAACGGCAACTACACCCAGTCCATCGACATCTACGCCCTCGGCGTCATGCTCTTCGAGATGCTCTCGGGTCATCCGCCTTTCGACGGCCAGACCCCGGGCGAAGTGATGATGAAGCACCTGACCGACCGCCCGGATTTGGCGCGGGTGCCGAACGAATTCCGTCCCGTGCTGGAGAAGGCACTCGACAAGAACCCGGCGACGCGGTTCGGCACGGTCAAGGAGTTTGCCAAGTCTGTGGAAGCCGTCGGTACCGAGGAAGCTTATGCGGTGATCGCGCCGCCTCGGGTGCATTCGACGGTGGAAGAACCGGGCGTGAAGTCTGTGCCGCCGCGCCCGGCGGCGATTCCCGTTCCGCCTCTGAACCGGCCGAAGTTCGCCTCCGGGCCGATTCCGAATGTGGTTCGACCGCGACTCACGGAACTCGCTGGCTCGTTCGCGTTCGCGCCGCTGATCGCGGCCCTGTGTACCGCCCCGTGGGTCTTCTTTACTTCAAATGAATCGTGGTCGCTGCTCGGCCGCGTGTTCATGCTCTCGACGGTTCTCACGTGGGGCGCGTTGCTCGTGGCCCGGCCGCTACCCGACCCGAAGCGAACGTGGGGCCGCCGCTTCCACATGCTGCTCGTCGGCGGCGCGATCGGGTTGCTCGCCTTCTGGCTCGATGGCTGGGCCATTCCGCGCGGCGTCAGTCCGGCCGATAGCAGCAAGGACCTCGTGCTGTGGAACAATGCCCGCGTGAGCCCCGAGACGTTCTCCATTGCGATGCGCTACCTGTTTTACTTTGGGCTTTCGGTGGCGGCGTGCCGTTGGTGGTCGATGGCCGACCCGCGGCGCAAGGAGCGATTCCGGCTGCTTCCGATCGTGACGTCCGGCTTGTGGGCGGGCGCGTTGTTGTTCCTTTGGCCGTGGGAAGCGGCTTCGCCGGCGCTGGCCTTCGCGCCGCTCGTGATCGCGGCGGTTTGCGTACAGGTCACCAGCCCGTGGACCCCGCCTGCAATAACCCGACCCGTGGCTCGGCCCGTTCGTCGGCAGCGATATGCGTGATCTCTGGCGAGCCGAGCCGGGTGAAGTGAATCGCAGTTCAAATAGGATGCTTGAAGAGGAGTGCCTCCATGTTCTGCCGCATCGAAGAAAGCCGATCCCTCACTTGCCGTTCGCTGGCGGTAGTAGCAATCGGCGCGTTGCTGATCGGTTCGATCGGGTGCGGCGAGAACGGCTCCCGCGAGGGCGGCTCGAACACGCCCAAAGCAAAAGAGAACCGTAAAGTGGCCGAGAATACGGCTCTGGAGGGCGTGCAATTTGCGGCGCGGGAACAGGTCGCGCACCACGAGGAATTGAAGAAGAAAGGCATGGGCGAGAAGCTCGTCTCGGCGATGTTCCCGAGCGTCTCCGTTACGGGGCACAGTACGCCTTCGGCACCTCCCGCTCCCGCTCCGACTCCGCCCGTTGCTCCGAAGCCGCCGATGGTCCTGCAACCGCAGGCTCCGGCCTTCAAAAGTGTCGAACCCTTGGCGCGTTCCGAGGCGCGGCGAACGAGCGTGGTCGTGATTAGCGAACGGATCGTGACGGAGATTCCCTACCCGACTGAAGCCGAGGCCGATGCGCGAGCCATCGAAGAGGCCCAGAAGCTCATCGAGAAGCGACTCAAGGAATTGGACCCGCCGGTGGAGTACGTGCCGCCGATCTCCGTGGTGAGGAACGAGTACATTCGCAAGGATAGCCGGCTCGTGCGATTGCCGTCCGAGAGCGAGAAAAACGCGATCGCTTCAGCGGGTTATGTCGAGAGCCGCCGATACGTCGATTATACGGTCGAGATCACGGGCGAGCAGATTCGCGAATTGCGAACGCGGAACCGCGTGACGGACGGTCTTCGCGCGCTCGGCGCTATCGCGGCCGTCTCGCTGGCGGGATTCTTCTTCCTGCGCCTGGACGAATGGTCCAAGGGCTACCTCACGAGTTGGCTGGCGCTCGCCGCGGCGGCCCTCGGCGGCGGCATCGTCGCGGCCCTGGTGTTCGTGTAAGAAGTAGCCATGAACCGGATCGTGTTGAAATCTCGCGTGGGCACCAACGGCATCCTGGAACTGACCGATCTACTGGACAAATGCGTCAATCACGAGCCGGAAGCGTAAGCGACTGTTTTCATCACGAACACCGTCGCTTACGCTTCCGGCTCGTCCTGACGCCGCGAGCGCCCACATGTCCACAGAATCGGATCGACTCCTGGTACAACGCATTCGCACCGCCGACAAGGCCGCGTGGGACGAACTCTTTCGCCGCTATCAGGGTCGCCTCGGTGCCTACGTTCGCCGCAGGCTCCGCGACCACGCCTCCGTGGACGACATCGTTCAGGAAACGTTCATCGGGTTTCACAACAGTTTGCCCAACTACGACGATCGCCGCGATCTGCAAACTTGGCTCTTCACCATCGCCTCGCACAAGGTCACGGATCAACTTCGGCGTATGGGCCGTCGACTCGCACAACCTAACGGCGGCGACGGCGAAGGCGAAATCCTCGACCGCTCCCCGGACGACAAGCAGCGTGCCGCCTCGAGCTTGGCGCGCAGTTCGGAACGGCGCGATCAGGAAGAAGAATCCCTCGGCCGCGCTCTGGTTTCAATCGTGTCCGAATGGCGAACCAAGGGCGACTATCAGAGCGTGATGGTGCTGGAATTGCTCTTCGTTAAGGGTGAAGGAAACAAGGAAGTGTCGGCGCGGGTGGGCGTCTCGGAGCAGCAGGTGGCGAACGTGAAGTTCCAGGCAAAGAAGCGGCTCCACGAGTTCCTCCGCGCCGCGAAACTCTCGGCCGACGTGTTCCCCGAACTCCGCGTGGAGTGATTGGAGCAGACTCAATTCTCGGTGAGTCGTATCAGATCGAGTCCCTTGAATTCTTTGAACCCGCCAGCAGCATGGTGCCACTCCATTTCTTGAGCGAGGAGGATTTCCGCGTTTCGTTCCGGTGTGATTTCCTCGCCCGTCGCGGCCGCCCGCGGGCAAACGACGAGCGGCCTTCCAAGTCGCCGTTGCGAACGGCTCGTTGCGCGTTGACGTTGCCTTCCCCCCCTTCTAGCATGGAACCTTTCCCATTCGCGCTCCGGCTGGGCCGCGTTCCCGATGCCCATACCGACCGTCACCTCTGAATCGTTCGCAAACGGCGTGGAGAAGATTGCGCGCTTTCACGGTCAAACGGTTGTGGTGAAACTCGGCGGCAGCGCGATGGAAGACCCCGCCGCGACCGACGCCTGCCTGCGATCGGTGGCCGTTCTCAATCGACTCGGCATTCCGATTGTCCTGGTGCATGGCGGCGGCAAGCCCATCGATCGAGCGATGGCGGAGGCGGGTCTGGTTCCCAAGAAGGTGGCGGGAAGACGATACACCGATAAAGCGACGCGAGAAATCGTGGTGAAGGTGCTTCTCGCAATCGGAGCCGAGCTCGTCGTCAAACTCGATTTGCTCGGTTGTCCCGCTCGACGGGATTCGGACTCGCTGCGCGGGAAGCGGTTTTTACTCGCAGGGCCGAACGGAGAGTCGATCGACCTCGGGTACGTCGGAGAAGTGACGCAGGTATCGTTGTCGGTTGGCAGGGGCTCAGTCGCAGTTGTGCCTTCAATCGCCCTCGATTCCGACCACACGTGGCTCAACGTGAACGCGGACACTGCGGCGGCGGCCGTCGCCGGGGCGCTCCAAGCCGAGAAAGCCATCTTCCTTACCGATACGCCCGGTGTGCTCCGCGACCGCAACGACCCGAAATCGCTTCTTCCGAAACTCAGCGAAGCCGAGTGCCGGGCGCTCATCGCGTCGGGCGCGATCGCCGGCGGCATGGTACCCAAGGTCGAGGCCTGCTTCGAAGCATTAGCCGCCGGCGCGAAGTCGGCACTCATTCTCGATGGTCGCGAACCCTTCTCGCTACTCGACGTCTTTCTCCACGACTCCTTCTCCGGAACCGAAATCACCAAGTGAGGTCGAAGGCCCAACCGCTGCCGCGGGGGCGTTATTCCCATGACAACCACCGACACCTACACCAGCAACGAGATCATCGGCCTCGCCAAGAAGTACCTCATTGGGAACTACACGCGCTACCCGGTCTGCCTCGTGCGCGGCGAAGGCTCCTGGGTGTGGGACGCGGAAGGGAATCGCTACCTCGATTTCTTTCCGGGCTGGGGCTGCGGCATTCTGGGTCACTGCCCACCGCGCGTGGTCGAGGCGGTCCGCGATCAGGTCGCCACTCTGATTCACGTTCCCAATACGTGGTACACGGAGCCGCAGGCGCTGCTCGGGCAGGCTCTCTCCGAACGCACCGATATCGGCGGCATGTCCTTCTTCTGCAACAGCGGCACCGAAGCGAACGAAGCCGCGATCAAACTCGCCCGCCTGAACGGCAAGGCGAAGGGCCGCTACAAGATCATCACGACCACGGGCGGGTTCCACGGCCGCACCATGGGCTCTCTCACCGCAACGGCTCAGCCCAAATATCACGCTGGGGTCGAGCCCATGCTACCGGGCTTCACCTACGTTCCCTTCGGCAACTTGGACGCGGCCGCGAAAGCCATCGACAACGAGACCGGGGCCATTCTCCTCGAACCGATACAAGGTGAAGGCGGCATCAACCTTCCCCCGCCCGGCTACCTCGAAGGCCTTCGCGAACTCTGCGACAAGCACGGCATCTTGCTCATCTTCGACGAAGTGCAAACCGGCATGGGCCGCACCGGCAAGTGGTTTGCATACCAGCATTGGAATGTGAAGCCGGACATCTTCACGCTGGCGAAGGCGCTCGCTGGCGGCGTTGCGATGGGTGCGATGGTGGCGAAGCCCGAGATCGCCGAGAAGCTCAAGCCCGGAACCCATGCCGCGACCTTCGGAGGCAATCCGCTCGCCGCCCGCGCCGCGCTCGCCACCATCGAGACCTTCGAGATGGAAGGCCTGCTCGAACGCGCGACGCAAGTCGGCGAGAGGTTCCGAAAACGGTTCACGGCCCTGAAGGCGAAGTGTCCATTGATCGTTGAAGTGCGCATCCTGGGGACGATGATCGGCGTCGAACTCGCGATCGAGGGGAGTGCCATCGTGCAGTCCTGCATCGAGAAGGGCTTGCTCATCAACTGCACGCACCAGACCGTGCTCCGTCTGCTTCCTGCCGTGAACATCACCGACGATCAGATCGACGAAGGCTGCGATATCCTGGACGACGTACTCATGGCGAGCCGAGCGGCGTGAGCCGCCGGGTGATCGATGAAGCATTTTTTGAACCTGATCGACCTGACGAGCGAGGAACTCGCGGGGATTCTCGCCGAGGCCGCGCGATTGAAGGCGGCCCGCGAACGCGGCATCCCCACGCGATCGCTTGCCGGGAAGGTCGTCGGGCTCGTCTTCGAGAAGCCCTCGCTCCGCACCCGCGTCAGCTTCGAGGTTGGCATCGCTCAACTCGGTGGCACCCCGCTCTACCTACCCGGCAACGAAGTCGGCCTCGGCTGGCGCGAAAGCCACGCCGACTTCGCCCATACCATCGGCCAGTACCTCGACGCACTCGTGCTTCGCGTCTTCCGCCACGACACGCTCGAAGGCGTAGCCAAGGCGTCGAGCATTCCGATTATCAACGGCCTCTCGGACTGGTCGCACCCGTGTCAGGCGCTCGCGGACCTGATGACGATCCAGGAACTGTTTGGCGACATCAAAGGCCGCACGGTGGCGTTCGTGGGCGATGGCAACAACGTGGCCCGTTCGCTGGCCGTGGGCTGCGGCCGGCTCGGCGCGAAGTTCGTACTCGCCTGCCCCAAGGGTTACGGCTTCGACGAACCGTTCAAGCTTCAGTACCGGGAGCGCGTGTCGCCGGACTTTCCAATTGAAGTGAATGACGCGATCGATGCGGTTCGCGGCGCGGACGTGATCTATACCGATGTTTGGACGAGCATGGGTCAGGAAGCCGAGCGCGAAGAACGGCTCAAGCGGTTCGAATCGTTCCAGGTGAATGCGGCGCTTTTGTCGAAGGCCGCTCCCGGCTGCAAGGTGCTGCACTGCCTCCCGGCGCACCGCGGCGAAGAGATCACCGACGACGTGATCGACGGCCCGTCGAGTGCCGTATTCCAACAGGCTGGCAACCGGCTCCATACGCAAAAGGCCGTCATGGAGTGGTTGATGAAGTGAGTGAATGAGTAATACTGCTATAATCTGGAGTACCGCACGCGGAGCTTCACAATGGCATTCAGCAGTTTCACCTATCCGGACGTAATCCCGCACTTCGGCCTCACCGAGGGGAGCCAGGATCTGTTCGTCGGCGTGCCCGATCGCAAGGCGAGTTCCGCGCTGAGTTCCGTCCTCCCTTCCAACCTCACGCTCGCCAATCTGATCAACACCGAAAAGGCCCGCTCGGAACTGCTCGTGTCGCCGGTCCTCAGCGAACTGTGGAGGCAAGCGTTCGGCAGCATCAACTTCTTCTCCGGGATGGAATTCAACGCCGACCCCGAGGCGCAACTCACGGGCTTCGTCGATTTCCTGATCGGGCTCGGGCCGCAACTGCCCCGCATCTCGACGCCGGTCGTGATGATCTTTGAAGCCAAGCGAGACAACATCTCGGACGGTTACGGCCAGTGCATCGCCGCGATGGTCGGAGCCGAGCGCTACAATCGCAGGCTCGGCAATCCTATGGAGACGATCTTTGGAGCCGTCACCACGGGAATCAACTGGAAGTTCCTCCGCCTGCGCGACTCGAAGCTGACGTTCGATCTCTCCGAGTATTTCATTCAGCAGCCCGATCGCATCCTCGGGCTGTTGGCTCACATGGTCGGGCTTCCGCCCGCGCCAGCAGCCGCCGCCGCTTGAACCACACAGGATCCTTCATGCCTCGTCCCGACGATCGCAAGCCGAACCAACTTCGCACCCTCTCGTTTAAGCGGAAGTACACGCGGAGCGCTCCCGGCTCCGTACTCGTGAAATCCGGCCGCACCACCGTGCTCTGCACCTGCTGCGTCGAACCCAAAGTGCCGGACTTTCTCAGAGGTCGCGGGACGGGCTGGCTCACCGCCGAGTACGGCATGCTTCCCGGTTCCACCAACACCCGTAAGGCCCGCGATAAAGCGGGTAAGGTCGATGGCCGATCCGTCGAGATTCAAAGGCTCATCGGCCGCAGCCTGCGAGCCGTCGTCGATCTTTCTAAACTCGGCGAACGCACCCTGTGGATCGATTGCGACGTGATCGAAGCGGACGGCGGTACCCGCACCGCGGCCATCAACGGCGCGTTCGTCGCCATCGTCGATGCCGTGAATTCGATCAAGAAGGAGTTGAACGCCAGCGTGCGCGAAGTGATTCCCGCCAGCGTCGCGGCCGTGAGCGTGGGCATCGTTGATGGTGAAGAGCGGCTCGACCTCGAATACGTCGAAGACCGCGACGCCGAGGTCGATTTGAACCTCGTGATGACCGGCACCGGGCAGTTCATCGAGGTGCAGGGCAGTGGCGAGGAAGCGACCTACACCCGGAAGCAACTCGACAAGTTGATCGACCTCGGCGAGGCGGGCATCCGCGCGATCACCGCCGAACAGAGGAAGACCCTGGGCAGCGCTTGGCCGTTTTAATTCTTCAGTACAGCTTCACGATCGCCGGCTGCGCCTTAGCCACATTGCCCTGTTCGTCCACACCGACGAAGTAGCTGTGGGCAATGCTGGCCGAGGAAGGGTCCGCTCCCGTCACCACGTTCACGCGGTAATTATCGCTCGACACCTGCCGCACCGTGACCTGGAGAAAATTGGCCGGGCGACCGAGTGCAGTCATCACGGCCCGACCGATCGCGGCAGTCGCTTGCTTGGCGCTCTGCTCTTTCTGATCGGCTTCACCATCCGGTTTCGTCGCCTGCTTACTCGCCATGTTCAACCTCGGCTCTGTTGGGGTATCGGTGATTGCGGTGGGAGTTAAGGCACCTTGGGATCATACGGTTGCCAGCCCCCGAACACTACGGCAATGAGCGGAAAGGTTATCGGCCGAGTGGGCTCACCATCCCGTCAGCGGGTGCTTGCGGTTCTTCAACGGCAACTCGACCGGCCGTTCATGGCGATGCGATTCGTAAACGGCCAGGATCATTTCCAAAGCCGAACGGCCGTCGTGAATGCTATCCAACGGCGCACGGTCCTTCTCCATGGCGTCGATCAGGTCGTTCGCGATGAAGATGTTCCCATTTTCGATTTGCTTCGGGTCGAGCGTTTCGGGTTTGCCGAGTCCGTTCGAGGTGATCTCTTGCCAGGCGGCCTTACTTTTGCCGGACATCCACGAGGGATCTTCGCAGAAGTAACTCGGGCCAAATACGCCGTAACCGAGGTGAAGAATTCCCTTCGTGCCGCGCACTTCGAGCCAGTAGCGGCTACCGACGCCGTCCTTAGCGACGTGCGTGCTGAACGAACCGACGGCGAGGCCGGGGAAGCCGTACTCGGCGACGATGCGATCGCCGACGATGGGCCCGATCTGTTCGGCGGCTTGTCGCACGTCGCCGGCCACGGCCTTGCGGCCGCCTTGTTGGATGCGTGCGAAGCACCACTTCGCTTCGCCGACGAGATGGAGCATGAGATCGAAGGCGTGGGTGCCGAGAACCATGAGGTCTTCGCCGCCGCCGCGCTTGTCTTCTTTGCCGTGTCCGCGGAGTTCGAGCACGTCGCCGAGTTTGCCGGAGGCGATCAGTTCCTTCGCAATCTTCACCCGCGGGCTGTAGCGAGTCTGGTGGGCCAGCGCGCACTTCACGTGGTGCTTTTCGCACGCCGCCACCATCTCATCGGCCTGCTGCAAGTTCTGGGCGACGGGCTTCTCGAGGAAGATGCTCGCGCCGGCTTCCGCACAGGCGAGTACCATGTCGCGATGGCAGTCGGGCCAGCGATCCGCGACGCTTACGATCTGCGGCTTCTCCTTGGCGAGCATGTCGCGGAAATCGGCGTACCCGGCCTTGGCACCGAGTCGCTTCATCGCCGCGGCGCGACCGGCTTCGTTCTCGTCCGCCACGGCCACGATCTCGGCGCGGTCGCACTGGAGCCACACGGTATCGAGGCCGTGACCGTAGTTCCCCTTACCGGTGCGGCCGATCACGGCGACGCGATACTGGGCAGGCATGGGAAGGATTCCGTGGAGAGAAGGGGCACGCGTGCGGCTTCGCGATTACAATTCGTTGTAGGAATCGCGAAGGCCGACGCGCGGCCGAGCCCACCGAGACCCCCCATGCTGCGCCGAAACTACAGCTTGATCCTGATGGCCGTCTGGCTGTTCATCGGGGTCGGCCTCGTCTTTCCGGATTGGGTGCTGCCCGAGAAGGCCCAACAGCACCTGCGCACGCCGGGCGGCGGAGTCGTCGGGGTTCTGGCGTTCGTGTTCGCGGTGTACAACTTCGTGCGGTGGTGGGCCGTGCAGTCGCTGTATCGCAATCGTCGGGCCGCGCGCGTCGTAAATCCACTCGCCGTGCGAAAGATCGATGTGGATCGGGAATCGGAAACCGACGTGCCGAATCCCGAACTCGATTTCTTGAAGCCGCCGGACGAGGCGGTGCCGCGTCCGCCGGTGTAGCTTCACCAACAATCGTCAACGCCCTGCTAGTAGTCGCCAACCACTTCGTTTCCGGCGCGGGTGCCGAGAGCCCGCCACGTCGCCTGTGAAATGCTATTTCGCACGAACCGCACCGAGCCGTCCATTAGCAGGACGTTCACGCCGCCCGGATGGTAGCTGCGCGAGGTGACGGCGGCGAACGTGTCGGCGGAATTCGGTTCGGTCGCGGAGAGGAAATCGACGTCGTAGCCGCTCACGATCACAGGCGTGTTCGGGCTAAACGTGGTGGTGAAGCCCGTTTCGTGAACCTTGCCGTCGACCCATTCCACGTGCGTGAATTTCGTGGGATCGACGGCCCCGGCCGGGAGTTCCGCAGGCGAGTTCGGCACGGCGAAGCTCGCACTACCGGCCACGCGCACGGTATAGCCCTTCACCTCGGCAATGCCGATCGTGTTGCTCATCCCGTCCGCGAAATCCGCGGGGCCGAAGCCGCGAGTCGGGGCAAACGCGCCGTCGCCCGTCACCATTCCCGAGGACTTATTCGTGAGTACGGCCCAGGTGCCTTCGTTCCCCGCGTAGTTGATGACCCAGTGCTTGTTCCCATAAGTGGGATCCGTCCCGAAGCCTTTGTCGTTGATCTCGGAGGGGCAAATGAACGTGGAGACGCGTTTGGACGCGATGCCGATTTGCACGTTGTAGGAGACGCTGAAGTCGATGCCGCGGAAGAGATTCTCTTGCTCGATGTATGGGAGGATGCGAGCCATCGCGGACCACGCGGATGTCGTGGTGACCCCGGCCCCATTCCAGGAGTAGATGCCGTTCGCCGGCAGGCGTTCGTTGGTGTTCATGTAGCCGTGCATGGCCAGGCCGATTTGCTTGACGTTGTTCGCACACTTGATGCGGGCCGCGGCCTCGCGCACCTTCTGGACGGCGGGCAGCAGGAGCCCGATGAGGACCGCGATGATCGCGATCACGACGAGTAGCTCGATCAGGGTGAAGGCGGGTCGAGATGTCCGGCGCATGGCCGACCTCCAGTTCAGGGGGAACGGAAAGGATCGGAGCCGCGTTGCGACGGAAGGTGAGCGGCAGATGCCGCATCCCGAACGGTGGCGGAGCGTGCTCGGCAAAAGGCATTGTTACTGAGACACAATCTCAGTATGATGGCTTTACATTAACCCGAGATCGGATACAGTCAAGGATCTGAAGCCTATTTTTCGCGCTATTTTAAAAGTGGACCGATTTTGTGCGGCTTTCCAGCTGATACTCCGTCTCATCAGGATGACGCGCCATGACTGCGGATGAAAGTGACGAAGTGGTGCGGATTGAGCGTGAAGAGCCCGCACGGATTCTCCGTGCTGAGGAACTCTTCGGCGCGAGCCGCGAGGTCTGGATCGACCTCGACGGCGTCCGCTACCGACTCCGCATCACCCGCCGCGGCAAGTTGATTTTGCAGAAGTGAGAAGGGCTAGAAACTACACTTTTACGACTTGGCGGGATTCGTTGCTTCGGGCGATCAATGTGTCGATAGTCCCACGAGTCAGAGGCGACCTGAGGGCCTCGCGAAGATACTTCAAGAACTCGTCGACAGTCGCTGTAGCCTGCGTGGCATTCCAGCTCATTAAGTTTAAGCCGCGGGGATTGCTCCATTCGATCGACGCCGGAAGTTCGATCTTAGCAGGATAAACTCGAGATTGGGAATGTGTCACTTTAAGAATTTCTTCGGAGTAACCATAGGCCGTCGCAGTCAGCTCGAGGATGTGAGTTTCTTTCAAACTATTCTTGCCCTCTGCGACACCGGAGAATTCCGTCCGGACAGAACCCGACAGTATTCCACTTGTCTTGCGACTCAATGCCACAGCCTGCGCTTTTAAAATCAGCACGGGGGGAAGCACATCGATCTTGATGTCGTCGTCCCAGAGGTCTGGAATTTCCGTTGGCATGTTCAAACTCCGAAATTGAACTCGACGAACAGTGGCAGGTGGTCCGAGAGCGTTTGCCTTCGCGGTCGTCCCGACTGCGTGAGGAATGATTCTACTCCATCTCCCGAGAGTATTTCAACGCGAACAAAGCGATCCATCAGATCGGGGGGTGCAGTACATGGTTTGCAGTCCAGCTGCTTGATCTGATAGACTCCATCTCGAAACCCGCATTCCCCAATCGCCCCAACTCCAATCAGGTGCCAAG
>JAYTUG010000604.1:0-3414 GCA_043744695.1 Gemmataceae bacterium | reverse complement strand
TGAATTTGGTCGCGGGCTTGCCCGGCACCGAAACCGAGACTTCTTGCACCTCATCGGAAGAAAATCGAGCCAGTTGCGGATCGCGCAAACTCTCCGCTTTCGCGAACAGATCGGCGAGCCTGTCCGCACGCAGCACGAACACCTGCGGGTTGTCCGCGAGCTTCGCATAGCGGTACTCGTCGAACACTTTTCGCGTCGTGGGCGTTGGCGGGAAGCCGGGCATTGGCGGAGGTGCTGAGACGGTCTCTTCGCGTTCCACCGACTTCGCCACGGCCCCAACTAATAGCGAAAGCTTCGACCCATCCGCGTTCGTCACGATGAGCGTGCGTTCGGGTTTGTCGAGGCTGGCCTTGCTGGCGTCGGTCGCGAATTCCTCGACCCACAGGTCTGGGATGGTCGTGAGGATCCGCTGCAGTCTCTCGGGGTCGAGCCGATCGCGCTGCGGTACCGCGAGTTCCCAAGCATCGGCGATGCGCTGGGATTGAACCACGGCCTCCCCGCCCTTCTCGGCCGCGACCGGCTTCGGGAACGGAGCGGTTCGCTTAATCGTGTAGCTCTCTGTTTTGGGGATCGCGGCTCCGAAGAGCTTGATGCTGCGGCCGGTCGAACGCGCTTCGATCTCCTTCACCTTGTCGGTGAGGATGGTCGCGGTGCTGGAACCGCCTCCGGACGGTCCGAAGGGGCTCGCCGCAGCAGAAGAACCGATCTTCACGCGCTCGGATTCGGGGAACAATTGCCTTCGGCGATAGCTATCGGGCGAGCGGCGCAGCACGGGCATCACGTCCGGCCCGAGGCGGAGCAGTTCCGGGTTCTCGTTGATGCGGAGGTACGCGGATCGGGTGAAGGGCGAATCGCCCTCCGCGAGTTTCGCTTCTCCGAATCGCAGCGTGTACGCGGTGCCGCCGACAGTCACTTTCACCGCGAGGGGCTTCGACGCCGCACCGAGGCCGAACCGCGTGAGGTCTTCGTTCTCGGCTAGCTGGATCGCTTGAAACCGCGTGCGGAGATCGGAGAAGAGCGCGACGAGTTCGGCGACTTCCTGCTTGCGAAGCGGCCAGTTGCCGGGCAGTTTCCAGCCGATGTCGCCTTCGGCCTTTTCGAGCGTGAGTGCGGAACTCGCGTCGCCGATGATCTCGATGCGGCTGATCTTCTCCGGCGTGAAGTTCTCCGTGAGCAGGGCGAGGCTCGGCGACTCCACCGGCGCGGGGGCACTGCTGGGAAGCCCGAGTTTCGGGCTCCAGTCATCGCCTTTCCAGAGCCACAGACCGGCTGCGGTCGAGAGAAGGAGCAGGGCTATGGTGGATTTCCAATTCATGGTGAATCACTCGATTAAGTCGCATCGCGCGACTGCAAGCGGCAGTGTAGCCCTTCTTCACCTCTCCCTCAGTTTTGTGGGGGAGAGGTCGCCATGCCGATGCGAATGCATCGGCATGGCGGGTGAGGGGCGCTGAAGCAACAACGTTACGGCAGTTCGATCGTCTTCAGATCGAAGCCCGTGCCGTTGGTCACGAGCAGGATCGCGTGCGTGGCGTCGAGCTTATCGAGTTGCGTCACGCCCTTGAGGTCCGCGATCGTTTCGTACTTCACGCCGGCAATCTCGGTCGCGGGTCGGGCCGTGATCGCCTCGGCCCCGGTGAGCCCCTCGGCCGGAATCTTCATCACGCCGCGAGCCGAATTCGCGACCAGGATGTAGTCTTTCCCATCCTTGGTGTAAACGATCATGTCGAGCGGCATGTTGCGGTTGCCGAGTTCGGCCACGGTCGTGCCCTTCACCTTCGAACCGGCCTTGAGTTCCGAAATGGGTATCTTCACGAGCGGCGTACACTGGTACGTGGCCACCACCGATTCTTCGGTCCCGATCTTGTAGGCGACGAACGAACGGATCGGGGCGCGGGTTTCAATCGCGCCGTGAGCCCCGTGATAAATCTCGATCGCGGCACCCTTGTCCGCTTCCTTGAACGGATATTCGAACGTCCGCAGCGTGGACGCGAACTGCTCATTGGAGAGCCCGGCCACCATCAGCTTGCCACCGACGAACGCCATGCTCGTGATGGAACTGGTCGCGCCTTTGCCAGCCGCGGGGTTCGGGATCGCGACCTTGGTCGCCGGCACGTCCTTGAGGTTGACGGCTTCGAGTTCACCCGTGCGCTTGATGCAGACGATGGCCGGCTGGCCCTGGCCGGTGCCGCGCGTGATTGCCAAGTAAACGTTGCCCGAGGCGGGGTTCACCTTCACGTCGTTGATCTTGACTTCCTTCTCGGTGGTGCCGAGGAGGCTGGCGAGCTTGGAGTCGATGCGTTCGAAGTTGACGGCTTTCTCGCCGGCGGATTTCGTGTCGCCGGTCTCGACGGCGTAGATGGTGGCACCGGCGGAGTCGCCGATGAAGAGCAGTCCCTTGGGGCCGAAGGCGAGGGCGGTCGCGGACTTGGCGTCCACGCCCTTGGCAAGCCCTTCGGCCGCGCGAACGGAAACGGCCGACACGATCAGCGCGATCGCGGCAGCGAATAGCCTACTACGCATCATGAACCTCCGAGGTGTGAGTGGGCGAGATGTCCGGGCGAACCTTTCGGCTATTCTCGGCACGCCGTTGCTGACGTGCAAGCCATTGCCGAGATTTATTGATCCGCCGCGGCCGCGATGAGTACCGCCCGCGCGGATCGGGCGGCGACAACCGCGCGCAAGTTTCCTTTGCGTTCGCATTTGGCTTCCAATTCCGGTCACCTCAGCCTTACCACCACGAGTTCCCCTCAACATGCGACCCTCTCTCCTGCTCCCGATCGTCGCGCTGACGTTCGGATTGTTCCTGCTCGCGCCGCTGGCGCGGGGCGACGGCCAACCGAAATCGGTCCCTCTGAAGGCGGTGCCTGCCGACCCGAAGCTGCCGCCCGGCGCGAACCTGCCGATCACCCGCGTCGTACTCTTCAACGCTGGCGTCGGCTACTTCCACCGCGAGGGCGACGTCACCGGCGACGCCCGCCTCGATCTGCGCTTCGACGAAGCCGACGTCAACGACTTGCTCAAGAGCCTCGTGCTCACGGATAAAGATGGCGGCAAGGTGCGCGCCGTCACCTACGACAACCGCATGCCCATCGACGCCACGCTCAAATCGTTCGCCGTGGACGTGACCGAAAACCCCACGGTCGGGCAGTTGCTCCATCAGGTGCGCGGCGAGAAGGTCGAAGTGGCGGACAAGGGCGGCGTCGTCGTGATGGGGCAGATCATCAGCGTGGAACGGCCACCCGTGCCCGCGATGGGTGCCGATCCCGGCGAACTGCTCAACCTGCTCACCGAAGACGGCATCCAGACTGTCGAGTTGAAGCAGATGAAGAAAATCAAGTTCGTGCGGGTCGAACTTCAGGACGAATTCAAGAAGGCGCTGGCGATGCTGGCATCGTCGCGGGGCGACAACAAGAA
>JAYTUG010000603.1:0-13478 GCA_043744695.1 Gemmataceae bacterium | reverse complement strand
GGGCGTTGCCCTGGGCTAAGGGATACCAGGCTTTCAGCCTGAAACCACTTCTCCGAGGTCATTCTCGACCTCACCTCACGCTTCCACCGGTGAGGAAGCCTTCATCCAGTAAGTCGATCTGGGAAACACCAAGGATGGTTGGCACACCCACTGCACCACTACCCGCCAGGCCCGCCAGGGGGTAGTGGTACAGTTTGTAGTGGCCCGCTTCAGCGGGACCTCAAGAATGACCGCATGAATGCGGTCACTACGCCCGACGCGGAGTTGCTGGGTCGGTTTGGAAGCCCAAGAACGCGCCGTGAAAGAGTACGGGCGGCAGGCAAAGCGAACAATTGCCGCAAGCTACGGGTCGGGCTAACAAGTCGAGCCCATCCCCGGCCTCGCACACCTCAGCTTTAGCAAACCGTTAGGCTGCCCAATCGGGCCATCGCCCGCCGTCGGGCCAGACCCCGGTACTTGAGTCATTTCCCCTGCCTTCCCCTTTTTCCGCCCAAAAGTGAGCGAAAAATTGCTCCAAGCCGCAAAGTCGCTGAATTCCGCCACACGGAGGGTCGATACCTAGCGTGATGCCTCGTCGTGGCGTACACGCCGGACATTGTGTTCGCACAGTGCCAGGCAACGAGCCCGATGGGAAGCGAAGCCTTCGCGACGGCGTGGATGGGGAACACTATGAGCCGGATCCGACGGATGGAATGGGTTCTTCGCGGCTTGGTGGCCATCGCACTGGCCAGCCTCGTGGGCTGCAAGCAGCAATTGTTCCTGGACCCGGGCGACCTACAGCAGGCGCGCACGGCCGGGCTTCCGATCCATCTGGAAACCAATCCGCACGATGCGATCGCACCGCCGACGGTGCAGTCGATCGGGAAGCAACCGGCGACCGTACTCGATCCGAGCCGCCCGGCCCGGCCCATCACGCTGATGGAGTGCATCGCGGTTGCCCTCGAACAGGGCAACGTCGGCAATCAATCCACGCAGCAGTTCGGCTTCAAGAACGAAGTGGTGGCGACTCAGAACGGTGCCAACGGCCCCGATGCCATTCGCGCGTTCGCCCTCGATCCGGCCAGCGCCGCCGCCAGCATCGAGCGAGCGCTTTCGCGGTTCGACGCCCGCTGGGTCACGCAGATGATTTGGCAGAAGGTGGATCAGCCGGTCGCGGCCCAGTTCCTCTCGTTCCAGCAGCAGCGCGATGGAGCGTCGTTCTCCAGCCGTTTGGATAAACCGCTGCCGAGCGGCGGTTTGGCCGGCATTACGTTCAACGTCGACTACTCGAAGTTCAACAGCACTTCGGCCCAAGCCGGGTTCGTGAATCCGAACTATACGCCGCGCGTCACGTTCAGCTTCCAGCAACCGCTGCTCCGTCAGTTCGGCGTCGAAATCAATCAGATGAACGACTTCCACCCGGGCCGCGGCGACGCCGGCGACTTCAACTTCCCGGTGGGTTCCTCGCCGTTCGCCTCCAACTTGCCCGGGCAGGCCAGTATCCTGGTCACCCGCATCCGCCGCGACCAATCGCAGGTCACGTTCGAATCGCAGGTGAACTTCCTGCTCGTGAACCTGGAGACGGCGTACTGGAACCTCTACAGCGCGTACTACAACCTGTATGCCCAGGAAGAAGGCCTTCGGCAATCGTACGACGGCCTCCGCTTCACGAAGGCCCGCGTCGATGCCGGTACCGACCCACCTCAGCAACTCGATCAGGCTCGCGCCCAACTGGAGTTGTTCCGTTCGCAGGTCTACACGGCTCGCGGTCAGGTACTCGAAAGCGAACGCCAGTTGCGCGGGTTCATGGGCCTCCGCAGCGACGACGGCCAGCGGCTCGTGCCCATGGACGAACCGAACCTCGCACCGTTCATGCCGGACTTCTACGAAGCGGCCAACGAATCGATGGCGTACAAACCGGAACTCATGGTGCTCCGTCAAGAAGTGAAGATTTCGCAGCTGCAATTGCGAGTGACGCGGAACAATCGCCAGCCGGACCTCCGCCTCATCGCCAACTACGACGTAGCCGGGCTCGGCACGCGGCTCGACGGCTCGGAATTCCTCGATGCCAACGGTACCTCGCCCGGCAACGCGCTCGCCAGCTTGCGGAGCAATCAGTTCAACAGTTGGGACGTGCGGCTTCGCCTCGATGTGCCTATCGGGTTCCGCGATACCAATGCTCAGGTTCGCCAGGCCCAGATACAACTCACCCGCAACTACATCCAGTTGCGCGACGCCGAGGTGAAGGCGCTCGAATACCTCACGCAGCAGCAGCGCCGCGTGGTGGAAACGCACGCCGTTCTGCCGCCGCTCAAGGCTCGCCGCGAGGCTTTGCAGATGTTCTTGTACAAGTTCCGCATCCGGATCGAAATCGGAACGTTCCAGTCGCAGGAGTACCTCAACTTCCTGACGGGTCAGCGCGACTTGGCCGATGCGATTCGCGCGGAGTTCGCTGCGGTTGCCCAGTACAACTCGGCCCTCGCTCAGTTCGAGTTCGCGAAGGGAACGATCCAGCGCTACAACAACATTCACTTGCAGGAAGGCCCGCTGCCTCCGGGGGTGCAGAAGCGTGCGGCCGACCACGAACGCGAACGCGCGGCCGGGATCAAGCTGCGGGAGCGCCCCGCCGCGGACAACGCTCCGCGCAGCCCGACGCACGAACTCGGGCCGGCGGTCGGATCGCCGACGCTTCCCAAGATCGGCGAGATGCCCGCGAGTCCGGAACTGCTTCCCGAAGCGGAGCCGAAGAAGGGCACGGTTGTGCCCAACCCGATTCCGCTGTCCAAGCCGGCTCCGAAGCCGGTGGTGCCGGAAGTGATCGCGACGCCTCCGGTTTCCAGCGGTATCGTGTTGCCAATGGGCTCGGCACCGCTGCTCCCCGGCGACGCGATCTTCACCTCGACGGGCGAGACGGTGACGGTTCCGCGGTTCGGCCCTTCGAAGGTTCCGCCGCGTGGAGCGAACGAGTCGCCGTTCGGAAACCCGACGGTCCCACAAGTGCCGGCTCCGCCACTGAGCGGCATCCCGGCCACGCTGCCCCGGAACTAGGCTCTGTTTGAGAACCGAAAACGTGGGAAAGGCCCTCACGCCTTCTCGTACATTTCACCACAGAGGCACGAAGATCACACAAAGAAACACAAAGGATCGTAATGAACCTTGCTTCTCCTTGTGGCCCTTTGTGTGAACTTTGTGCCTTCGTGGTGAACTAGCGTTCACGGATTCTACACTTATCGAACAAAGCCTAATACCGGAAGCTACGAACGAGCCGGAAGTGTGAGTGACGTTGCTCACGCTTCCGGCTCGTTCGCATTTCAAAAAACACTTCGTACCACAGGGCGAAGCAGAATACACTTCAAAGCGATAGTCTCGTCGGAAATCAAGCACTCCTCGGAGATGGCCATGTTGCGCTTTCTGTTCGCCGCGAGTGTCGCGGCCCTCTGTTCGTTCGCTGCTCCCGCCCCAGCCGGAAAGTTCAACAAGGTGCTGAGCATCGGCGACGCGGCCCCCGCCTGGGAAGGTCTCGAAGGCACCGACGGCAAGAAGCACGCCCTCGCCGACCTCAAGGACGCGGACGCAGTCGTGGTAGTCTTCACCTGCAATAGCTGCCCGGTCGCCGAGGGCTACGAGGATCGCATCATCGCATTCGCCAAGGCAAATCCGAAATTGGGGTTCGTGGCGATCAACGTGAACACGATGAAGGCGGACGACCTCGCGGCGATGAAGGTGCGGGCCGCGAAGAAGAAGCTGCCGTACCCGTACTTGTTCGATCCCACGCAGGAGATCGCGCGGAAGTTCGGGGCCAGGTTCACGCCGGAGTTTTTCGTGTTGGACGAGGATCGGAAGGTGGTGTACATGGGCTCGATGGACGACAAGAGCCCGCCGGGCGAGCCGAAGGCGAAGCACCTGGAACTCGCGGTGCAGGCCGCTTTGGATGGCAAGAAACCGGCAATCGCAGAGACCTCTGCCGCCTCAGGCTGCGGCATTAAGTTCAACCCGAAACGCGACGAGTGAGGGACCTCGCCGGCCGTCACACCGCCGCTTCTTCCAGCTCCGCCTCCGGGCCTTCGCTCAGGTCCACCGTCTGGAAGCGCGTCCCGGTCGAATCGTAGAAGATGACGCGATCCGCGTCCGCGGACCACACGGCACTCGTCCGCAGCAACCGCGGCCCCTCGACGTGGAACACCAACCCGCACGCCCGACCGCGCTTCTTCAAGGGCGTGCGGAACAACGGCGTCTGCGTCGGGTCGAGCGAGTCCTTCTCGCACAGCACGTGGTGGACGTAGGCCGCGAGTTCCTCCACCACCGTGAATGCCGCAACTGTTGCTTCCATGCTGTCTCCCATCGTCCGACGCGCGGTCGCGCTTCATCCGTCTCGCCGCTCCTTTCGGCATTCTAGAAAGTCGCGGGGCCGATCGCGCCGGTTCTGACGCCTGAGCCGTTGCACGCTCGCCGCGCCAACGTATAGTGAACTGTCCTGTTCCCGCGCAACCCCGTGACGAGTTCCTTTGATGGCCAAGACGCTCGATCGCCGCTCCTCCGACGCCGAGACCGCACCCCTGTGGAAGCTCCACGACGCCTTCGAAACCTACGGCGTCAAAAACTGGGGCAAAGGCTACTTCGGAATCAACAAGCTCGGACACGTCACCGTCCATCCGGACAAGAACCCCGAACGCTCGATCGACTTGAAAGAACTCGTGGACCAACTCAAGGTCCGCGGCATCCAGGCTCCCGTGCTCCTCCGCTTCACGGACATTCTCAAGCACCGCATCGACGAGATCGCCGGTGCCTTCAGCAAGGCGATGACCGAGTACGAATACTCCGGCGGCTACTCCTGCGTGTACCCCATCAAAGTGAATCAGCAGCGCCACGTCGTGGAAGAAGTCCTGCACTTCGGCCGCGAGCACGGCTTCGGAGTCGAGGCCGGCTCCAAGCCCGAACTCCTCGCCGTCCTCGCCCTCACCAACGGCAGCGGCGACGTCCCCATCATCTGCAACGGATTCAAGGACGACGAGTTCATCAAGATGGTGGTGATGGCCAAGAAGATCGGCAAGAACGTGATCCCCGTCGTCGAGAAGTTCACCGAACTCGAACTGCTCGTGAAGTACATGGACGAGATCGGCGTGCGCGTGCCGCTCGGCGTCCGCGTGAAGCTTTCCAGCCGCGGCGCGGGCCGCTGGAAAGGTTCCGCCGGCTACCGCTCCAAGTTCGGACTCACGCTCACCGAAGTCCTCGAAGCCTTCGAATACCTCAAGGCCCGCGGCTACGAAGACTGCCTGCAAATGACCCACTTCCACATGGGCTCGCAGGTCTCGAACATTCGCAAAGTGAAGGACGCACTCACCGAAGCCGCCCGCGTCTTCTGCGAACTTTACCGCCTCGGCGCGGGCCTGAAATACATCGACGTCGGCGGCGGCCTCGGCGTCGATTACGACGGCTCCCAAACCGACTTCGAATCCAGCATCAACTACTCGCTCCAGGAATACGCCAACGACGTGGTCTTCCGCATCAAGAGCGTCTGCGATGAGGCCGGTGTGCCGCACCCGACCATCATTTCCGAGAGCGGTCGGGCCGTGGTTGCCTACCACTCTGTGCTCATCTTCGACGTGCTCGGCACCTCGGACTTCGACAAGTGTACCGCCCCGAGCGAACTCCCCCCCGACGCCCCGCAGCCGATCCAGGATCTATTCGGCAACCACCGCGACCTCAACAAAAAGAACTACCTCGAAAGCTACCACGACGCCGTGCAATCGATGGAAGAGACGCACAACCTCTTCAACCTCGGCTACCTTTCGATCGAACTGAGGGCGCTGGGCGAGCGGCTCTTCTGGGCGTTCAGCCGCAAGCTCGCCCGGCTCTCGCGCGAACTCGATTACGTGCCCGAGGAACTCAACGGCCTCGAGAACATGCTCTCCGACACGTACTTCTGCAACTTCAGCGTCTTCCAGAGCATGCCCGACTCGTGGGCCATCGATCAACTCTTCCCGATCATGCCGATCCACCGATTGGCGGAAGCCCCAACTCGCCGCGGCGTCCTCGGCGACATCACCTGCGATTCGGACGGCAAAGTCGATCAGTTCATCGACCTCCGCGACGTCCGCAGCACGTTGGAACTCCACCCCCACACTGCGGACGAACCCTATTATCTCGGCGCGTTCCTGCTCGGCGCCTATCAGGAAATCCTCGGCGACCTGCACAACCTTTTCGGCGACACCAACGCCGTCCACGTTTCGTTGGAAGAAGACGGCACGCCCAACGTCGATACCGTGATCAAGGGCGACACGGTGACGGAGGTGTTGAATTACGTGCAGTACAGTTCGGAGAAGCTGATGGACCGCGTCCGCAAGGACGTGGAGAAGGCCGTCCGCCAGGGGATGATCTCGGTAACGGAATCGCGCCAGTTCTTGCGCTTCTACGAGGCCGGCCTCGAGGGTTATACTTATCTGGAAGAGCCGAGCGCGTGAGGAGAATGATCGCTGGCACCGTACAAGCTCGAATCGTACAAGAAGAAATCCGCCATCGAGAACGAGGATACTCACAAGTTCGAACAGGGGCGCGAGGAAGGGCTGGTCGGCATCTTCAAAACGAGGTTCTTGAAGCGACTCGAATCGAGCATCGAGGCGTTTCGCCTGAGCCTCCGTCGGGCGCTCAAGACAGTGGCGGAAACGGTGCGTCGGCGCGCCGCACTGGAACGGGCCGTGGGCCGTCCGATGGCTCCGTGAGCTTATGACTGCTGATGGTTCAATTTGCCTGCGGCTTCCAGCTTCAACCAACGCGCCCGGCGAACCCAGAAAAATCGCACGGGCAGGAACAGATCGACGACTTCGTCCGAGATCAACAGCCCGCCGAGGACGGGGAGCGCCATCGGCGCGAGGATCTCGCCGCCGACGCCGGTCGCGAACACCATTGGGAAGATGGCGATGATCGCCACACCCTCGGTGAGTAACTTCGGACGAAGCCGGTGTACGGCCCCCTCGATGACGGCGATGCGGAGTTCTTCCAAGGAACCGATCGCTTCCAGCCCGCCGCGCTTGTCGATCGCCTCGCGCAGATAGACGAGCATGATGATGCCGGTCTCGGTAGCCATGCCGAAGCAAGCGATGAATCCGACCCAGACCGCGACACTGAAGTCGATCGGCGGAGTGTCCCAGCCGTTGACCACTTTCGGGAAGACGAAGAGGAAGAACGCGCCGCCGGCGAGCGCCTCGGGCACGGCGAGCATCATCAGGCCCGCATCGGCGAGGTCGTTGTACGTGAGGTAGAGCACGAGGAAGATGACGAGGATCACGGCCGGGAAGACCCAACGAAGCGTCTTCGAAGCCCGTTCTTGATGCTGGAACTCGCCGGCCCACTCAACGTGGACCCCTTCGGGCAACTTCACCTTCTCGGCAACGACCCGTTTGGCTTCCTCGACGAACCCGACGGAATCGCGGCCGCGAACGTTGAGCGTCACGTAGTTGAGAAGCTGGCCGTTCTCGCTCTTGATGACGGCCGGCCCTTCCGTGATGCGGACGGAAGCGACAGCCGCGAGCGGAATGAAGCGCTTTCCCTTGGCGCTGTGTTCGGCCACGGCTCCATGTGCCTCGGTGCGGAAGGTCGGGTCGCCGGTCATGCCGGTGTCGCGCTTCGGCGCACCGGCCATACCCGCAGGGACGAGCAGGCGCTTCACGGCCTCCTCGTCCTCGCGTTGGACGCGGGCATAGCGCACCCGCACCGGGAAGCGCTCGCGGCTCTCGACGGTGTAAGTGACGACCCGCCCGCCCAGTGCCGTCTCGATCTCAGTCTGCACGTCTTCGACCGAGACGCCGAACCGCGCCGCCTTCTCACGGTCGATCGCGATCTCCAGATAGCCCTTTCCCATGATCGGTGCGGCCACCACATCGCGCGCCCCGGTTACCGGCTTCACCGCGGCTTCGATTTGCTGGCACACTCGCATCACGGTGTCCAGGTCAGGCCCGAATACTTTGATGCCGATGTCGGTCCGCACGCCGGAGGAGAGCATCTCGATCCGGTTCACGATCGGCTGCGTGAAAATGTTGCTCCAGCCCGGCACTTGCAGCACGCGACCCATCTCGTCGTCCACGAGGTCGCCTTTGGGGCCGCCGGTGCGGGCGCGGAAAACTACCTTCTCGCGGAACGCTTTCTCCAGTTCGGCTCGCAGGTCGCCGAACGGTGGGAATACGTCCGATTGATAGGGTTTGCCGAGCACGACCCGTACGGACTGCGCCGCGAAGCGCTCGGTCTCCTCGCCCTTGGGGGCACGATCGAGCAATCCCTGGCCACGCGCGGCCTTCGCGACTTCCTCCAGCGCGAACCAGGTGAAAGCCTCAGTGCCGCGATCGAACAGTTCCCAGTTCACGGCCTTGACGCGTTCGTGCCACTGAGACAATCGTGCATCGTCGGCACCGCCCGTGGGTCCGAGTTCCTTCTCGATTTCCTGGAAGCGAAGCAGCGCGAGTTCGCGCATCACCTCGTCGAAGCGTTCGAGGGCTTTCTGAGTGGCATCGTTGATGAAGCTGTCGCGGTCGTCCGCGGCCGAGAGGTACTCGCGGCGTTCCAGCGCCTTCAACACCCTCCGCGTTTGGATCGCGGCATCGGCATAGCGGAGTACGCGCCGCGGCCACAGATCGCGCGGCCGGAAGTTCACGAACGTCTCGACCATGTCCAAGGGGGCGGGATCGGTCGCGGTCTCGGCGCGGCCGGACTTACCGATTACGCTCTCGACTTCCGGGAAACTTCGGATCAAAGCGTTGCGGGCCTTGAGGTCGTCGCTCGCCTGCGTCACGCCGATTCGCGGCACCGTCACCGGCATGTCGAGCGTGGTACCCTCGTCGATCATCGGCACGTAGGCGACGCCGATCTTCGGGAAGTGCCAGGCCACGAGCGCGAGGAAAACGAGCGTGGCGAGCGAGAGCAATTGCCAGAGTACGCCGCGCGTGAATGAGACGGTCACGAAGGCGACCAGCGCGAACGAGCCGAGAAAGAAGGACTTCCACCAGTAGGCTTCCGCTCCGAAACCGAAGAGCGCCTGGAGCGGGAAGAGCCCTGCAGCCAGGATGAGGAGCGCCGCGAACGACCACATCACGAGGTTGAAGCGATCGAGGGCGAACGTGAGCATCGGGCGGTAAATTCGCGTGAAACTGCGGACGATCCAGTTGTCTTCTTCGCCCTTCAATCTGCCGCGGATGAAGCTCGGGATGAGGGCCGGCACCACGGTCACGGAGATCAAGGCCGTGCCGAGCAGCGCGAAACTCTTCGTGTAGGCGAGCGGATGGAAGAGCTTGCCCGAGTGGCCCGAGAGCAGGAACACCGGCACGAATGAGAGCAGCATAATCATCACCGAGAAGAAGATGGGGCGGCCAACCATGCGGAGTGCGGGCAGGAGCATTTCCCGCGTGTCGCCGGTCACCTTCTCGTTGCCGAACTTCTCCTTGAGGTGGTGCGTCGCGTTCTCCACCATCACGATGGCTTGATCGACGAGCACGCCGACCGAGATGGTGATGCCGGCCAGCGACATGATGTTGGCTTGGATGTCGATGATGCCAGCCTTGCGCAACACCCACATCAGGGCGAACGAAAAGAGCACTGAGAGGGGCAGCGTGATGCAGATGACGAAGGCGCTGCGAACGTGCGTGAGGATGAGCAGAATCGCGAATGCCGCAATCGCCATCTCGTGCCACATGACGGTTGTGAGCGTGTGAATGGCTCCCTTGATGAGCCGGGTCCGGTCGTAGGCCGGTACGATCCGCACGCCTTCGGGTAGGCCCGGTTTCAACTCCTCGATCTTGGCCTTCACGGCCTCGGTGACGCGGAGCGGGTTGCCGCCGTGGCGCATGAGTACGACGCCGCCGACCACATCGTTGCCGTTCTTTTCGAAGATGCCGCGACGGAAGCCGGTGCCGAGTTGCACGGTGGCCACGGTCTTCACGTAAATGGGAACGCCGTTCACCTCGCGGACGAGCGCATTCTCGATGTCGGCCTTGTCGCGAATCCAACCGATGCCGCGAACGATGTACTCGGCATTGTTCTTTTGAATCACGCCGCCGGCCGCGGGCAGGTTCGAACGGCTCACGGCGTCGAAGAGTTCGCCGATGCTCACGCCGTAAGCGCGGAGGTCCTCCGGGCGCACGTCCACCTGATACTCCATCGGCATCCCGCCGACCGGGGCAACCTCGGCGACGCCGCTCGCCGCCGTGAGTTGAGGCGCAATGTAAAATTTGTTCAACGCCCAGAGTTTCTGCGGGTCGATCGGATACTTCGGGTCCGGCTCGAGTGTGTACCAGAAGATTTGACCGAGGGCCGTGGCGTCCGGTGCAAGGTACGGCGTCACGCCTTTGGGGAGGTAGTTGTTCGCTTCCGCCAGGCGTTCGCTCACCCGCTGCCGGGCGAAGTAGAAGTCGATATCGTCCTCGAAGATCACGGTGATCATCGAGAAGTTGAACTCGCTGGACGACCGCACCACCCGCACTCCGGCAAGCCCCTGGAGCTTGCGCGAAAGTGGGTACGAGACTTGATCCTCGATCTCGCGCGGGCTGCGGCCGGGCCAGTCGGTGAAGACGATTACCTGGTTCTCACCCAGGTCCGGCACGGCATCGACCGGGGTGTCGAGCATGGCGTAGACGCCGAACGCGGCCAGCGCCGCCGCCCCGACGAGTACGACGAACCGATTGCGAACGGACATCTCGATGATGCGGGCAATCACGGCTTGCCCTCCGGCAGAATCGGGGGCAGCTTTTTGAACTCTTCGACGCGTTTGAGCACGCCCTCGGCATCGTTCGCCGCCTTGTCGATGCATCCCTTGCAGCAGACGTAAATGAAGCGCTTGCTTCCGAGATCGACCTTGAGCGGCTTGCCCATGATCCCGAGTGCCTTGTCGAGAATTGGGCAGAATCGCTGGGCCTCGGCGAGCTTCCGCTCTTCCATCGGAAGCTCCGCCAACCCCATGCGGATCTCGGCGAAGTCCCCGGCCGCGAACTTCCGCGAGGGCTGTTTCGAGGTCGTGGAAGCGAGCGAAACACCCTTTCGCTTATACTCCTCAACTTGAAGCAATGTCTTCGCTGGGTCGGCTTGTGCCTCGGAAATGCAGGCTTTGCAGCACACGAAAACCGGCTTGCCTTCCAACTCGAGTCTGACCGGAACGCCCATGGTGCCGAGCGGTTCGTGCCGGATCGGGCACATCTTTTGGGCCTGCGCCAGTTTCCGATTCTCGGGCGTGAGCTTCGCCATCGCCGCGGCAATCTTTTCGGCATCGTCGTCGGGCGTGGTGGGTCGGATTGCGACGACGCCCGGTTTCCCACTGCCGCTGCCGCCGATGTAGATGGAGCCTGCCGCCGGGTTTAACCGCGTCTCGGCATCGATCAAGAATGAGCCCGAGGTCACGATGCGATCGCCATCCTCCAACCCGGAGAGAATCGGATAGAAGGCGACGCCGTCGGGGTCGCGCATCTTCGCTCCGAGCCGGACCGACACGCCGTCGAACGTGTTGGGCAGTCCTTCGCGATAGACCACCTTCTGCGAACCCGTGTCGATCGCGGCGGCTTCCGGCACGGCGAAGACCTTGCCCTCCTTGAGTCGCAACTTCGCGCCGGCGGGCGTCGAGGCGAGCAACTCGGGGCTCAAGTGGAGCGAGGCCGTCATGCTCATCCCCGGCCGCAATTCGTGGTCGGCGTTGGGCAACTCGAAGCGCACCGTGAGCGTCCGCGTCTCGGCATCGACGTGCGGGAAGAGGAAGGAGAGCGTGCCGTCGAAGACCTTGCCGGGATAGGCCCGTGCGGTCGCCGTGATCGGCAGGATGAAGTCGGGCTTGCCGGTCGTCGGGTCGTGACCTCCCGGCGGCAAGAACGCCAGGTCGTCCTCGTAAAGTTGCGCCTGAATCCAGACCGTCGTGAGGTCGGCCACATCGAAGAGCAAGCCGCCTTCCTCCACGTACTGCCCTTCGCGAACCGCTTTCCGCAACACGTGACCCGTGATCGGCGAGCGAATCGTCAACGAAGTGATCGGCTTGTTCGATTTCACGATCTCTTCCACCTGAGCATCGTCGATGCCCCAGAGTCGCAGCCGATCGCGAGCGTTTTTTTCGAGGATGCCGTTGCTGGCGGAGCGGGCGTCGAGCAGGTTTTGAACCGTGACGACGAGGTCGGGGCTGTACAACTCCGCGAGCGGGTCGTTCTTGTGAACCATCTGCCCGGTCTGGTTCACGAACAGCTTCTCGATTCGACCCTTCACGCGAGCCGAGACGGCTTTCAACTTGCGCTCGTCGAACTCGACGGTGCCCACGGTCACGATGTCCTTCGTCAGCGTCTGATAGCCCACGGGCACGGTGCGCACGCCGGCCAGCACGACGCGGTACGGAGAAAGTTGAACGCGGCTCACAGTGCCGGCGGGAAGGGCGTCGTCGCTCACTTCGCCTTTCTTTCGCTTCGAAAGCGGCATGAAGCAGATCGGACACTTCTCCTTGTTCGTATCGCGAACGATGGTCGGGTGCATCGGGCAGAAGAACTCGCGATCGGGCTCTACTTCGGCGTCGGAGTGCGGCTGCCGCACGTACTTTTCGTATCGCGCGACGAGGTCGTCCCACTTCACGATCGCGAAGCCGATGGCACCGAGAATGAAAAGGAATCGCAGCCGGGCCAGCGGCACGAGCACGACTAATCGCAAAATGCGAAGGGGCGTCGGCCTGCGGCTTGCGCCTGGTAATGGACCTGAGGTTACTGGTGTAGACATGTGATCCTCGGGGCGAATGTACGCCCGGATAAGTAGACAGTCGATCTGTGAGGGCACGAGAGATCGCGACGATTGACCGCCAGGAGGATCTCCTCAAGGCGCGCGGAAATGCTGGTGAAAAATTAACAGGTGAGGCGAGTGCGAAGTGCGAGCAGTTCGAAGGCTAATGACCGATTCGCATTCCAGGAACGAGCGGATCGGAACTCGGCGCGAAGGGGCAGGAATGGAGGCAACGCCACTGCGGTCTCAGGGGCACTAATGCTCGCCAGGGCTTTCGTGAGATCGCTCTGAGAAGGTGCGATGGGCGATTCGTCTGAATTGCTACATTCGCAGATTGCGCAGTGGCAACCGGGAACGCTCGGGTTCCGCGAGGAAGCGATGGACGTTTTGCACTGATCGCGACAACAGCAATCGGCATCCACCCCGCGGGGGGGGCAACAGCGATGCTGATCTTTAACAACGGGCATGTACTCGACCGAAGTGGGCGTCGAGCAAGCGCATGCTCTCACCGGCCAGGTTCCTCCGGCCGCGGTCGAGACCGCGAGCACGAGGGAGATCAACGATCGGTAGGTTCCCACGATTGGCATAGATACATGCTATCCGTCTCGATCCCCCCTCGTCAAGCGAGGACACGGGATGGGTGTGGCAACGATTCTTGGGGTTTGAGGGAGGGCGACCGATGGCTCCGATGCGAGCCGGAAGCGTTAGCGACGGTGAATTTCCACTCCGGCGCTAACGATCATAAATTCCGTCGCTTACGCTTCCGGCTCCTGAAAACG
>JAYTUG010000602.1:0-13488 GCA_043744695.1 Gemmataceae bacterium | reverse complement strand
CACGAAGCCCTTCGGCAACACGTGCTGAACGAACCGGCGCAGGAACTCCACGCCCGAGAGCGTCATCACCTTCGAACGATGATCGTCGGCGTAGTCCTTGTAGCCGAACGTCACGCGGCCGTCGGCGACATCGACGATCCGCGAGTTGCTGATCGGCGGCAACTGCGCCACCTGATGGCGGGATCCTTTGGGCTAGAGTTTAGCGAATTCCTCGAACTTCAGCGGCTCCAGTTTCAGACAGGTGAACGGTTACGAAGGAGAAGGCCTTCAGCACGGGCAGGTAGTTGGCGACGTTGGCGTAGCCGCCCCAGATGTAGAAGCCCCGGGCCGGTTCCAGCACGCGGGCCATGTTCCCGAACCAGGCCGCGAGCAGCTTGTCGAACTCGAGGTCCGTGACGAAGTCGTTGGCAAGCGGCTGGTCCTTGGCGCGGAGCCTCTTCTGCGTCGGCTTCGCCTTCTCGGGGTGCCGTTCGACATCGAGCTTCTGGTGGTGCGTGGTGAGGGCGAACGAGGAGTTCGACGCGTCTGGTTGTCGGCGATCCGGTAGGCCCGGACTTGATCCGGCGATAGGTCCTTGGAACGGCACCTCTCAACAATTGGCAGATCCGACACTTTACTCCGTTCCGCGAATGCGTGGTTTTCAGTCCGCACGATGGACGCGGGCAAGTTCGAGTGCATAATGCCCGTTAACTACGACATTCACCGTCCGATCCACACTCAACCTTCAATCGGCGGACGGCCTCCGGCCTCCGTCGCGGTGCCCATGCCAAAAGACACCGTTACGATAAATAATGCCAACGCAAGCCCACCCATAGCAATGGGTGGGTGCCTTCGTGGTACAATTCCTCCATTCCAGTCGGAGGCTGCTCATGTCCGCGACACTTGCGACCACTTTAACGGTGTCACCGACCAGTTCGCTGCCGCCCACGCTGCTTTCGTCGATCGTGGGCCTCCGTCGATTTAGCGTTGCCGAATATCGCAAGATGCTCGATGCTGGCATCCTCGTTTTGAATGAAAAGGTGGAACTGCTCGAAGGTCTTGTCGTGAAGAAAGGTGTGCGAAACCAGCCCCACGAGAACGGACTTCGGCGACTGACCGTTCGCTTCCCTCGTTACGTGCCGGAAGGCTACTTTCTTCAGCTTCAAGGGGCAATTCGATTGGCCGATGGGGAACCGGAGCCGGACGGTGCCGTCATCCGCGGTGATGTCTTGACGTGCGACGATCACTTTCCCGAACCGGATGACCTGCTTCTGTTGATCGAGGTGTCGGGCAGCACCCTGTCTCGCGATCGTCGAGATAAAGGGCGTATGTATGCGAGAGCAAACATCGCGGTTTACTGGATTGTGAACGTCGCCGATGGGCAGATCGAAGTCTACACCGATCCCGATCTTACTGCGAATCCGCCAGCGTACGCCACCCGCACCGACTATCGGGCGGGGCAAGGGGTTCCCATCGTTCTCGATGGCGTCGCGGTTGGTGCGATTCCGGCGAGCGATTTACTTCCCTAACCTTAAACCATTTCTGGAGTCTCCGACCATGTGCTGCTTCTCCCAACCCGTCGAGACTGTCGCCGATACGAACATCTTCGCGCGGGCCTCCAAGAACGGCCGGCAGTACCTCGTCTACAGCATGAAGTTCGCGGCGAACGAAGACCTCGCCATGATCCTGCCCATCCCGACGCCCAAGGGTAGCCCCGACGACGCCGTGAAGTTCATCAGCCTCGAGAAGTATCCGGACCTCTTCATCGACATGAAGAAGGGCTTCCCCGTGCCCACTCCGGCGCGCGGCGAAGGCGTTAAGAAAGACGACTCGCCGCCGAAGGCACTCGCATTGCCGGTCGTCCAAGTCGGCAATTTCGTGGCGTCGTTCGTTCCCGCGATCAAAGACTTCGATCGCCTGGACAAACAGTTCCGCCTGCCCGACGGGGTCTGGGAGAAACTGCCACAATACAAGGACTTCGGTTTCGCGGTGTTCAAACTTAGGAAGTCCGAGCAGAAGGGGAGCGAACAGAAAGTCCATCCGATGGCGTTCGACTTCCCGCGCGCGGACAAGGGCCTCCTGTTCTTCCCGACCGTTCACATCCACGACGGCTCGGTGCCGGCGAAGGCGAAGTTCGACCACGCGCTCTTCTGCCAATCGAACGACGCGCCGCCGCAGTGGGAGGAATCGCCTGGCCACGCCACCTCGTTCGTGAAGGTGAAGGAAACGCTGGGCATCGTCGAGCCCGATGCTCACGTCTATCGCAGGCTTATGAAGGGGATGTTCGAGAACAAAGACGTGGGCATTTGAGGTTAGCGCAGGAGCAGATCTTGAGCGATGGTCTTCCATCCCTGACCGTAGCGGCGATAGTTGCCGCGAAACGCTTCCGACAGCACTCCCGGGAGCCGCCAAGTTCCGGCGGCTCGCATTTCTGCACGCCTTCGTTGATGCTCGATCTTGAGTCGAAGTAGTTCGAGTTTCTCAGGAGCGACGCCACTCCAATTTCTCAGCCTCTCGAACGCTTCCGAATATCGTTCGGCGACGGCATTGCAACGCTCCCGAGACAGATGCCGGGCTGCGCGAAACTCGTCCTCGAGGCTTCGACTTCTCCCACCGTGCTGCTGGCCTTCGTGTTGGCGATACTGGATGAGCGGCAACTCGATTAGTTCGCAAGGTGCAACGGCTGAGATGAGCAACGCGATCCAGGCATCGTGAACCCAACCCGCGGGAATGGGAAGCACGAGTTCGCGGTACATCGAACGAAAGGCCATCGTCGCACCGGTCGCGCGATGGCGGCGGAGCAGAGCTTCGAACGCCCGTCCGTCTCGGAACGACTTTTGTTCTTTGGGGCCAAACTTAAGCGCATCCCAAAGCGTGTAGCCGAGAGGTACGAGATCCCGATCGACGACCACGGCATCACTGAAGCAGAATCCCGCCTCGGGATGGTTCTGAAACGCGTCCTCGATCGCGGCCAATTTTTCGGGTTGCCAGAGGTCGTCCTGATCGGCAAGGACAATGACATCGCCCGTGCATTCCGCGATGGCCCGTGCGAAGTTTGAAGTCGATCCGATTCTCTTCGGGTTTCTTGCAATTCGTACGTCGATGCGAAACTCGGACGCGAACCGTTCGGCCATGGCAAGCGTCTGGTCGGTGGATGCGTCGTCGCGGAGAAGAATTTCGTCCGCGACTCGCGTTTGCGTGCGAATGCTTTCGAGTTGCTTCGTCAGGTGCTGGCTTCCGTTGTGGGTACAGAGCGCGATGGAAATTTTCATTCGAATCCACGGGTGACGCTGGTTCCGCTAGCGTCATGTAGTGATGTTGACATCCGGGGCTACGACGCTACCATAACTTCGCGATTGGACGCCAGTGCTATCGATTGCATCGGGCTGTAGCTCAGCTTGGTAGAGCGCTTGGTTCGGGACCAAGAGGTCGCAGGTTCGAATCCTGTCAGCCCGACTCGACTTACGGCAACGGTTGCACCAAACCGTTGCACCAAACGAAAAAGAAAGCCCCGCCCCGCTGTAACGGGACGGGGCTTTTGGCAGACCCTTGCGGGACCGCCGGGATTCATCCCCGGAGGGTTTGCCATGAAGAAGGTCTGGCATCGCACGTTCGATGGCTGGTGGTACTTAACCCTCATGCAGGGTGGGAACCGCCAGCAAATCAAGCTCGTCAAAGGTCCCGACGACCACGCGACGAAGGTCACCGCCGAGCGGCAGGCCATCCAAGAACTCGCGTCCCGGCAGCAAGCCGAGGATTCCGGCGACAAGGCCCCGTCGTGGGCGACCGCCGGCCACGTCATCCGGGCGTTCCTCAAACACTCCACCGAAGAGCACACCCCCGAAACCGCTATCTGGTACCGCAACCTGCTCACGCCCTTCATCCAACTTCACGGCAAAGTCCGCCTCGTTCGACTTCGCAAGCAGCACGTCCGGGCCTGGCTCGCCGAAAAAGGGTACAACCCGACGAGCGCTAACCGGGCGGTCGGCGCCCTTAAACGGGCATTCAACTGGGCGGTTGAGGAAGAGCACATTCCGCGAAATCCCCTCGCCCACGTCCGCAAGCCGAAGTCGCTCGTCCGCGATCGCACCCTCACACCCGAAGAGCGGCACCTCATCCTCGGCTCCATCCGCGGTCCATCCTTCCGTACTTTCGTGAACGCGATGACCTTGACCGGTTGCCGGCCCGGCGAGGTCGCCCGCGTCACCGCAGAGGACGTCGATCTCGAACGCGGACTCTGGATCCTCAAGAAGCACAAGACCGCGAAGAAAACCGGCAAGCCGCGACTCGTCTACCTCTGCCCCGAGGCCCTGGAACTCACCCGACTGCTGATGGCGGAGAACCCCATGGGAGCGCTCTTTCTGAACTCCCGTAAGAAGCCCTGGACCCGTAACGCCGTCCGAATACGCTTCCGCAACCTTCGCAAGCGGCATCCGGAACTTCAAGGCATCGTCGCCTACAGTTACCGGTCCAGCTTCGCCACCGATGCGCTCGAAGGCGGCGTTCCGGACGCCACCGTCGCCGCGCTCCTCGGGCACACCAACACGAATACGCTTCACAAGCACTACGCCCGGCTCTCTGGACGCTTGGATCACCTCAAGAACGCAGCTGCGGTGGCTACTCGGAAACCAACAAAGGGTGACGCTCCTGGCGGCATTCTCGGAGAATGACCTCGAGGTCGGCGGGGTCGATGAGGATTCGGCCCCGCCGCCCTATGGCACCCATGCGGAAGCAGGCCAGCCGCTTCTCGCGAATCCAGGTGTACACGAGCGACGGACTCACAGTCGCTCGTTCGGCGGCTTGTTTCGGCGTCAAGAAGTCGGCCAAGTGGCACCTCATATGAAGACCGGGACGCAGTACGTGCGCTAAAGCACCCGACACATGCGATTCGCGGTTATGACGTTTCAATCTCGCAACTCGCAACCCTGCGATCTTCAACGAGAAACGAAAGGTGATAGATGTTCTTGCAGCCCGCGGAGGTTTCTTCCTTGAGTACGAGGCCCTTGGCCGTGAGCCGGTTGAGGCAGTGGCGGATCGTACGGAGATCGCGGCCCGTCATCTTCGCCAGCTGCGGTCCCGACATCGAAGCCAGGAGACGACCGGCAAACTGCCCCAGCCGCATCCGCTCGTGCAGACTTGCCTGCCATAGCAGACAGGCGAGAATCGCCGACTGGCCGTCCGGCATTGCCCGGGCCAGTTGTTCGACCCTGTTGCGGGTGATCATCGCAAACAAGATCTTCGTCGGAGCGGACGAATGTACCTCAGCGACAATCTCGAGATCGATCGGGGTCAATTGACCAGGCATACACTGCTCTCCCTTTCGTGCTCGAGCGAACGAATCAAATCCTGAAAACTGTTCTCGACGCCGTCCTTGGCGAACCGCGTTAGTACCTCGACGGAATGCTTGACCGGCAGACCCGGGAACAGTTGCTCCGTCGCGGCTTTCGTAGCCGCCGCAATTTGGGCCCGCGCTTCCGCGATCGCCTTCGGTTCGTTGGCGACGTTGAGGAGGTACGCATCGTGGATCGGGAGCCGAATGTCGGCGCCGTAATCGGCCAGATGGAGTCCCGTCATCTGGAAGCAGGCCGCGGCCGACGCCTGGATCGGAAAGTTTTGGCAGGATCGTTCGACGTGAGTGCGGACTGCAGGGTCGCCAACGCGGAATGCGGCGCGGTATCCGATCACATTCTCGGCCCAACCGCGGGTCATCGAGGTACAGACATAATCTCGGATCCAATTAAAGAGCTGGGGGTACGCCGTGGTGAGGCGATCCAGATGAAGTTGTGCTTCACGTCGCGTGCATGAGAGGTCCTGGGCGATTCCCTCGACGCTCTTCCCGTACAAGATGGAGAGCAACAGCGTCTTGAGCACACCGTTACGAATCGCTTTAACTTCGGCTGTGGTCATCCCGTCTCGGATCAGACCCAGCCGTCTACCACAGTTTTCGTACACGTCGCCGTTCGCGAAGTCTGCGAGAAGGCCGGCATCCTTGGCGAGAAATCCGGCCACTCCCAGTTCTTGTTGCGAGAAATCGAAGTGGACGAACACGCAGCCTTCGTCAGGTAGCAGAAGCGGACGGAGCACCCCCGGGATTCCCATCAAGTTCGGTCGCGTCGTCGAGTTCCGGGAGGTGTGTTGGGCGAGTGGAAGGATCCCACACCGGATCCTTCCGTCGGCATCAACGCGTTCGCCGAGTTGTTGTCCCATCACGCGATCAAGCTGGGCTAAGTGATGCATCGCCCCCACCGCGGGGTGAAGGTGACGCCTATCCTTCACGTCGGACGCCTGAGTTCGGAAGGCGCCCCCCGGTGTCCGTGGCCAGCTTTGATCCAGTCCAATCCGTTGGAGCATGCGTCCGAATGCCCGCTCGCTGATCCCAATACCTTGGTGCGCGTATCCGGCGGCCCGCATGATCCGCAGATGCCGCTCGCGGTATAGAGGCACCAAGTTTTGAAAGTGATCCCACGCATCCCGATCGAAACGGATCCCCCGAGCGGCGGTCTCGCCCATGGCTCGGGCGTACGGCTGGTAGAGTTGCGCCAGGTTGTTACGCGCTTGCGGACCGCAGGCGCGATCGACCGCGTCGCTCAGCGGCTCCACGAGCTGTCGACACGCCCGAGCGTCCTCCATGCAATAATTTGCCACCGCCTTGAGACCAAACTCCTCGAGGTGCCGGCCGCTCATGATGCTGTTCCGGATCCGGTCCTTGTACTCGCTGTGGGAACAGACAACTCCGTGTCGCGGCGCGATCTCCGCCAACGCGGCTTGCCTGTACGCCCCTCCGATCGGCTCGAAGGCGGTAGCATGGGCCAGCATCACACCGAGGAGCAGCGTGTCGATGTAGGCGTGAGGAAACTTGATGCCGACCATGCGCGAGAAGGCAAGTTCCGCATGGGCACCGTGGACGACGATCGTGATCATGGGATCGTTCACAATTACTTCCAGCTTTTCCCACGCATCGGTGAATCGCATCTCTCGGCCATCGGCGAATGACAGACAGGCGCACACTGGCCAAGCCGTCGTCACATCCGGTTCGGTCCGGCCGTTGATCGACCGGAGGCGCGTGAAACTGAACTCTGTGTCGATTCCCACAAGCATGACTACACCACCTCGGTTGCGGTCAAAATAGTCCGGACGTTGTCGTTCACCTTCGCCAAGGCGGCCACATCGTCGAATGCCGATTCCTGGAGCACGTCCAGGATCTCCTCTTTTGTCGGCCAGGGGATGCCGTCGATGACGGCCACCTCTCCTTCGTCGAGCCCCACCCGAAAGATTCTGTGCCGGAATTGCGTCGAATCCCACACGGTGTAGGCCTTGAATTTCAGCTCGTAGCTCGTCGTGAGTTTCTGGAGATCCGAGAAAACTCGATTGCCGTTGGTCGTCATCGGGATCGGCAGGAGAACCAACTCAAGGGACGACCAGACGAACGCCGGGACGAAAGCGATGACCTTGATGAGGCTCGCCAGCCGTGCGTCCCGGATCGGCGCGCCCGCAAGAAGCTGGTAGTCCGATTGGTACTGCCCTGGCGGCTTGTGGATGATCCCCTTGAGCTTGAGTGCGTGGGCCAAATTCGGCGTGTAGACACCGCCCGGCCCCTTCAGGTCTCGGATGGCGAGTTGAGAAATGGGCTCGGCCGCAACGACCCCTAACAGATCCACTGATTCGAGGATCAGCTTCCGGCGAGGCGGCGGGATCCCCTCTGGCTCGAGCAGGGGCGGCCGGGCCAAAGGAGTTCTTGGCGAATCCACCTCCATCGACGTGGCCTCTATCGACGTGGGGTGGCTCGGCGGTAGAATTCGTGTGTGGCCGTTGAGCATCGGAGTCGCATCCATGATGTTCCTGCGGGGTTGCGTGGAGATTCGGGGGCAACTTTCTCACCCTCCGAAGCTTATTAACGCGTTGGAACGCTCGAGAAATGTGGCGGCCTAATATGAAAGTCGCAAACGGAACATGCCGAAATCAAGCTCGTTGAGGACCTAAAATAGGAACTAATATGCGCCGCCACTTCCACGGGAGTGGGCTCGCATCGGCACGACGCCATCAGCCCATCGCAATGGCTTGGTCAGAATAAAGTCACCAGCCTCCTCCGCGATCGCCCGCATAGCGTCCCGAACCTTTCTGACGGCCGACCACGGGTTCTTCAGTCGGGGCTCTCGATTCTTTAGCCCAGAAGCGGTAGAGCAGATGGTCGGGTCTTGACACATTATTCGCAATAGAAGCTGTTCATACGCTCCGTGTATTCGCATCACTTCCTGCCCCATAACCCACATGCGAATACGACCCCCTTCGTGTGAGTACGTCAACCGATCGTGCTGGACGTTATCAAGAGTCAACCCCGCAGGGGGGACGCCGATGAAAATGCCTTCCACAAAATCAATCAATTCCCTGGCGTTGATCTCTTGGGCAAAGACATGCTTGAGAAGTATTTTAGCGAATAACGTGTGGACAACCTTGCGAGCCGCCGGCGGCTGGAGTTGTGAATACGGCATGTTTTCTGGGTATTTTCCGATTGCGATACCCCCGTCGTTAAAATCAACGACGTACTGCAGTAGATGACCCTGCAGGGGGCGTCGCGGATCCACAGCGAATCGTATCGCAAGTTCTTTGATCCGAGAAGGTGAGAGCACCGGTTCGCGAACTGCCCCGTAGAGACTGCCAAGAACCCGTTGCTCCCACAGCAAGTAATCGTGAACATCCGGAGGTTGGACAGCCAACATCTCGAATTGACGCACGCAGCCGGTCAGGAAGATCCCAACCGCATCCGCTCTGTCCCAACCAAACTGCGCGAACATCTCGATGATGGCCGCCTGCGCCGGAGTCGCTACTGAGGTTTCTACGGGCGGACGGGGAGGAGATGCAACCGACTCGGGAGGAATCGGGGGCGTCGCAGGTGGTAAAGATCCAGACGCAGGCGAAAATCCGCCGGGGTTAGACCGATAAAGATCTTTGCGTGCGGCCAAGATGGCGGAAACAAGCTCGGTGTTTAACTGTTTCATTTCCTATTCCTTAAGGCATCGGTATACCCATGCTTCCCAGGTGTGGTATTAGCAGGGGGAGGCTGTTCTTTGATAGTGTGCCCAGCCTTTACCAGTAGAGGTACCGACAATCGATGAAGGAACGTACGTACAGGGCGAACACGGCCATCACCAGGTGTTCGGCTCCGCCGAGTACCGCCCAGGCCACGGCCGCCGTGAGAGCGATGAGTCGCTCACCTCATCACGGGGGTGTCACTCTTCCCGCGATCGTCGAACCGCCTTAAGAAGCGATTCGTGGGGCGTCGCCATTTTCCCCGGGTCGAGAGCTACCAGAAGTTGCCTATGGGGCCGACATGGACGCCGGGGAGAGCCTGCGGCCCTCCAGCGATGCCTATACCAAACGACTCACGATCGCGTCGACAGCCTGCCTGACGTTTAGCACTTCCGACAAGGTACCCGCGGCGAGGTCGCCACTTTGAGGTCCGCTTGATCCGATCGAGCAGTCGCTAAAGAAAACATCACAGGAGGGCTTCATGTGCAATTGGTTGGCTTGAGAAACGCCTGGGGCAATGGTGGATATCCGTGAGACTCGCACGCCGACAAGGTTCTCCACCTTGCACTCCTACCCACCTGTTCGATTCGGTGTAAATCCCCGTCATGAAACCAATTGCACTGCACCCTGAAGTTTTGTCCACTTCAAATGATAGTCGTCGTCATTTCGCGGTCTTCCGTTCTCCTGGGTTCCTCGTCGCCGCGAACGCTCGCGGGGTCTGATAACCCAAGCCGCTGTGCGGACGCACCGTGTTGAACTCCTTCTTGAACGCCTCGGCCTGGGCTTTCACGTCCGCCACTTTCTCGAACAGCACCCGGTCCAAAAACTCGTCCCGCAGCCGGCTGTGAAACGATTCCACAAAACCGTTCTCCACGGACTCGCTGGCGCCACCGCCCGCAACTCCACGTCCTTCGACTTCAACCACTCCGCCAAGGCCGCGACCATGAACTCGCCGCCGTTGTCGCAACGCACCGACCGCGGCCAACCCCGCCACCCCCGCCGCCAACCGAACAACCGACGCACATCCGCACCGCTCAGCGTCGCCGCCGGAACCAGCACCAGCACCAACAACTCCCCGGTGTATTCGTCCACCACGCTCAGCCACTTGAGAAGACCACCCGACGCCGTCCGGCTTTACACGGAATCGCACGTCCATACGTCGTTCGGACCGTCGCTGGCTTCGACATGCAACTGTTCGCACTCTTGCCCGGATATCCGCTCCGGCCCCGCGATTTCCGACGAATCCGAACCTTCAAGCCCAACGAACGCTACAGCCGACACACCCGCTTGCGGCTCGCCGACCAACCCGTCGCCACCAGCCTCGCGTGAATCCGACGATACCCGTACCGCGGATGCCGACGTGCCAGCTTGCGGATCGCCGCGACCCGCTTCGCCTCGGCGTCGCGGGTCTTCGCCCCGTAACGTACCGTCGAGCGGTTCGAACCCAGAGCCCTCGCCGCTCGTCGCTGCGACACCTTGAACTTCTTCCGCAGATGAGCCGTCGCCGCCCGCTGCTGCAAGCTGGTCACCACCTTTTGGGCGACCTCGCGAAGCATCCGATTGTCCAGCATCACCTCGGCCAGAATCTGCTTGAGACGCTCGACCTCGACGGACAACTCGCGGAGCCGCTCCACCGTTTCGTCGGCACCCTCGGCCTTGCGGCGACGCCACCAGTAGTAGCTCTGCTCCGTGATCCCGTGACGACGGCAACTGTCGGCCACCGTGAGGCCTTTGGCCAGCGTCCGGCGGGCCGCTGAGGCCGGGGCCGCTCGTGTCAGTGGGACGGCGGCTCACACCGCTACCTGCCGACCGCCTTGTCAATCGTCCGGCCGGCCTTCTCCACCGGTCCCGGCTGGGTCACTGCGTCCTTGACCTTACCGGCGGCGGCGTCGATACCCGCCCCGGCCTTCTGGGCGGGTCCTTTGCAGCCGAACATGGCGAGTGCCATCACGGCAAGGACAAGCACCGGTCGAGGAAACAGGAACTTCATCGCACATTCTCGAATAAGTAGAAGCAACTGAGGGGTGGATGCCGGGACATAACCGGCCCCCCGGTCCAGGTCAAGGGGGTGATGGGCTGATGCCTCCCACGCCCGCGGGTACTGGGTGATCGTCGCTCTACTGGGTCTGGTCTGAACCCGGAGCCCCGCCCGGCCGGGGCCGCGGCGGCATCCTCGCGACTGCGGCGTCTAGTAATACTGGCGCAGGTACTCGCGCGGTTCCCATACGGTCAGATATGGATCGCTCTCGCCCCAGCGACCGACTTGAACCTCCAGTGCGAAGTAACTCACTCTTGTACGGCTCGACCAGCAGCACCCCCTGCTCGCCCCTGCCGACCCGGTAAAGGTCCGGGTGCTGGCGGAAGTCGATGGCCTTGAAATCCAAGGAGTAGTCGAAGTGGTGGATGCCGGGCTTCCGACTCATCGCTTACGCCCCGCCAGCAGACGACCGACTTCGGCGGCGTCCACGGGCTTGACCAAGTGGTGATCGAAGCCCGCCTCGTGCGAACGGCGGCGATCCTCGTCCTGGCCCCAGCCGGTTGCGGCGACGATCACCACGTCCCTCGCCCACGCCTTCTCCCGGTGCGGCGGCAGGCGTCCAGCCCGTTCAACTTGGGCAGCCCGATGTCCAGCACGATGAGGTCGGGGCGGAACGCTTCCGCCAACTCGACGCCTTCGATCCCGTCGTGGGCGGTGCGGGCGTCGTGGCCCATGAGGGCGAGCAACTCGGCAAGGCTCGCCGCCCCGTCCCGGTTGTCGTCCACGACCAGGATGCGCCGCTTCCGGACGGGAGCCGTGTCGTCCTGCGGGGCCTCCGTCTCCTGAACCGGCACGCCCTGAACGATGGGCAGCCGGACGGCGAACGAACTGCCTTTACCGACACCGGCGCTGACGCCCGCCACCGTCCCGCCGTGCGATTCCGTCAGCCCTTTGACGAGGGCCAGCCCGATCCCCAGCCCGCCCTGCGCCCGCCCCAGGTTCCGGTCCACCTGGGAGAACATCTCGAACAGATGCGGCAACGCCTCGGCGGGTATGCCGATCCCCGTGTCCGCCACCGTCACCACCGCCTCGGCCCCCCCCCCACCGTAACGGTCAAGTCGATCCGCCCGCCCGCTTCCGTGTACTTGGCGCTGTTGTTCAACAGGTTCCAGAACACCTGTGCGAGCCGGGTCAGGTCGGCGTGGAGGTATACCGGGGACGGGGGCAGCGTCACCGTCAACGTGTGGCCGCTCGCCTCGATCTGCGGGCGGGCCGTCTCGACGTCGCTCTGGACGACGGCCCACAAGTCAACCCTCGCTTTCCGCAGTTCGAGCTTGTTGCGGGTGATGCGGCTGATGTCGAGGAGGTCGTCCACGAGCCGCACCATCTGTCCCAACTGCCGCTCCATCATCGCACGGGCCGCTTCCCGTGCCGCCGGCTCAGTCGTCAGCCGCAGCAGTTGAAGGTCGTTGCGAATGGGGGCCAATGGGTTGCGGAGTTCGTGCGCCAACGTCGCAAGGAACACGTCCTTGTGCCGGTCGGCCTCCTTGAGCGCCACGGCCTGTTTCTGCAACTGGAGTTCGGCACACTTCCGGTCGGTCATGTCCTGCAGGATTTACGAGAAGCCGGTGAGCTTCCCCCCGGCGTCTCGCATCGGCGTCACGATGCCCAGCGCCCAGAAGAGACTGCCGTCCTTGCGGACGTGCCAGCGCTCGTCCTCGGCACGCCCATCCTCCCTCACCAGCCGGAGTTCCTCCTTCGATTTTCCTGCTTGCTCAACTGGACCAGTTTTCGGGGGGGGCAATGCCACATGGTTTTACTTTTGCTGTGAAAGAGGGGAGAGAGATAGGGAAATCTCAAAATCTATCTTAGGAAGAGAAAGGAATAGAAGACGGGGGTGCAACGGCCAACACCATGATGGGGTCGAACCCAACACCCCCTATGAGGTACTCCTTTGCTCGCGGGTCCCACCCTTAACGCTGCTGACGACTCTTGATTGGTTTGCTCCACAACGCCATCGATTCTCGTCACATCTTTACCTCGTTTCCTCCCCATCCCATCCTATCCTCGCGTCTTCAAGCCATGCATGTCCTGGTCGCAACTCTTCGCTAGTGCCGCTTTCGGTTCGGTTGCTCCACGATCTCGCGATAGGTAAACTCGATAGCCGGCTATTGATTAGCAATTTTCTAGGTACGCCGTCTGCGGCTGGCCCGACTCGATCACCGCCGAGAACAACCGATCGACCAGCACATCACCGGGATGATTGAAGCGGAACTGGATCTCACCCAGGTAGATCGCGAGATTCTCCGGAGCGATCGCGCGAGCCTGCATCCGGAGATGTCCGCTCGCTCGTCGCCAGAACGCCTCGACGCGATCGAGTGGCCTCCTCTTGTGGGTTCTTTCCTGGTTTACTCTGTCCGGCCTGTACTGCACCAAGTCTCTCATGCCGCCGAAGACATCCGCGTGAAGTACCATCCCCGCGACTTCACGCTTTACGATCGCCT
>JAYTUG010000601.1:0-3431 GCA_043744695.1 Gemmataceae bacterium | reverse complement strand
GCATGGCGACCTCTCCCCAGCGGGGAGAGGTGGGGCGAAAGCGGTTCTCCACTGTGCCTTTCCTTCTCAAACCATCAGCGATTCCAACCCATGCTTATCGGTTCTCGCAGCCCCAAAACTTGACCCCACTCGCCGCGGAGCTTACCTTCATACCATCTCCCTGCGAGCACCTCAATGCTGCGATACCTGCTCCTCGCGCTCGCCTGTTTGGCGGGCGGATGCGACCCACAACCCGAAGGCTACACCATCGTCGTGATCCCCAAGGGGATGACGCACGAGCACTGGCAATCGGTGCGGCGTGGAGCCGAGCGATGCGCCGCGGACATGGCGGCCGAGGGCGTAACGGTTCGGATCATTTTCGATGGCCCACTGCGCGAACGCGATGCGATGGAGCAGATTCGCATCGTGGATCGCCGCGTGGCGACGGGCGCGAGCGGCATCGTCTTCGCCCCGCAGAACAGCAAGACCATGACCGCGTGCGTGAAGCGCGCCGCGGATGCGGGGTTGCCCGTCGTCATCATCGACTCGGGCCTCGAAGACAAGGCGCACTACGTGAAGTACGTGGCGACGGACAATTATCACGGCGGCGAACTCGCCGGCGAACACCTCATCGCCGCACTCAAGCAGCAGGGGAAGGACAAACCCAGGCTCATCCTCTTCCGCTATGCCGTCGGTTCGGAGGCGACCGAGCAGCGCGAGAAGGGCTTCGAGGATGCCGTGAAGCGAGTCTGCCCGCAAGCCGTTTGGCTCTCGACCGATAAGTATGCCGGTGCCACCCGCGATTCCGCGATGAAGGAAGCCGGGCCGATGGTGCTGCAGTTCAAGGATCGAGTCGATGCGATCTTCGCACCCAACGAATCCTCGGCCACCGGCACCGTGGATGTGCTTCGCTCTCAAGGGATGAACAAGAAGCTGCTCGTGATGGGCTTCGATGCGAGCAAGCAACTGTTGCAGGGCATCCGCGAGGGAGACATCGTCGGCAGCATTCTTCAGGATCCGTACCGCATGGGCTACGTCTCGACGTGGACTTGCGTGCGGCATCTGCGCGGCGAGAACGTGAACGCGAACCGCAAGGAGATGAGCCAGAGTACTGGCGAGTATCTGGTCACCAACGAGAACGTGGACAGCGAATTCGTGCTCGGTTTGTACGATCCCGCGGCCCAGGCCAAACGGCGTACGGCGGACCTTCGCAATATCGGGAAGTAATCAACTCGCGAGGAACTGTTCGACGACGGACTCGACGAGCAAGATGATTTGCACGCGGCGTTCCACGAAGTAATCCGCCTCGACGCACTTGTCGATGAGTTCGAGCAGGCGGTCCGCTCCCATTCGATCCGCGAACGATTTCAAACCGGCCGCGTCGCGGGCGTCGAGGCCCGGGGCCTCCGCGCCCTGTGAGATTCGCAATGCATGCTGGAGTGCCTCGACGAGGAAGCGCAGCACGAGCGACACGCGAAGTCGGTGCCCGCGCGTCTCTTTGCCCGAGCCTTCGTAATAGTTCTTCCACGTCTCGACGAGGTTCGCGAAGTTCGGCCGCGTCGCCAGTAGCCCGTCGATCATCGCGTTGCGGAGCTTCCAGAACTCGTCGTCGTTGAGCGCCAGGGCCCCGGCCGCACTCCCACCACTGAGCCGAATCAGACGTTCGAGTTGAACGGGATCATCCACGTCGTGCGCAGTCAGGATCGCGCGGAGGTCTTCGGGCTTGAGCGGCGAGAACCGCACGACCTGCGAACGCGACAGAATCGTGGGCAGTTGCCGATCGATGCTCGTGGCCAGCAGGATGAGCACCGACCCCGGCGGCGGTTCTTCCAGCGTCTTGAGAAAGGCGTTCGCCGACTCGTCGTTGAAGTCGTCGGCATCTTCCACGATCCCGATCTTCTTCGTTCCGCGAGTCGGCTTCATCGCCATCTGAATGCAGAACGCGCGAATCTCTTCGACTGGCAACTCGTGCTTCCCATCGGGGGTGCGAACGCGGAAGACGTCCGGATGGGTGCCGGCTTGCACTTGGGCACAGGCCGGGCAGCGGTCGCACGTTTCGAGCGGCGACGGCGGATACTCGCATAGCAGGGCCTTGGCGAGTTGCAGCGCGAAGAGGCGCTTCCCGATGCCGTCCGGCCCGACGAAAAGATAGGCCTGCCCGAGGCGACCGCGGGTGAAGGCCGCGCGGAACGTCTCGACGACTTTCTCGTGACCGCGGATTTGTTCCCAGGACATTCAACCCTCCGCGCTCAGCGACCAACCGTGTGAAGCGAGCAGCCTTCCCGCCTCGCGGCGAACGGCACGTTGAACCGCATCGACATCCGGACTTCCGTCGAGGATGCGATGCTTCTCGGGTCGGCGGCCGGCTTCGAACAGGAAGCCTCGCTTCACGGCCTCGTGGAACTCGCGATCGCGATCCTCCATGCGATCCGCCTCACGATTGCGGCGAGCCGCGGCGAGATCGAGCGGCACGTCGAAGACGAGCGTCAGGTCGGGTTCCAGCCCACCGGTGGCGAGCGCTCCGAGCGTCCACAGATCGTCCGGGTTCATGCCGCCCGCGTGGCCCTGATACACGACGTTCGCCAGGGTGAATCGATCGGAGAGGACGACCTCTCCGCGTTCGAGGGCCGGTCGAATCACCTCGTTCACGAGTTGCGCCCGTGAGGCCATGAACAGGAAGGCCTCGGCGGTCGTGGCGATTGCATGTTCGCGGCCGAAAAGCAGGATCTCTCGAAGCTTTTGCCCGAGCGGCGTGCCTCCCGGGTCGGTGCAGGTCGCGACGGGAATCTTCTGCGCGGTGAGCCACTCGGCGAGCAGCCGGCACTGCGTGGACTTGCCCGTCCCGTCGAGTCCGTCGAACGAAATGAACGCGGGTCGCGGCATGGTTCAGTTCCCGGGCACCATCTCGTCGGCATGATAACTGGAACGAACGAACGGACCGGCCGCGACCTGCTTGAAGCCGAGGAGTCGCGCTTTCGCCGCCAGGTCGTCGAACTCCTCGGGCGGCACGTAACGCGCGACCGGGATGCTCTGTTTGAGCGTCGGGGCGAGGTACTGACCCAGCGTGAGTACATCGCACCGGATCGCGCGGAGATCGGCCAGCACCTCGAAGAGTTCGTCGATCGTCTCGCCGATACCGAGCATGAGGCCAGCTTTCGTCACCATCGTCGGCGCGGTTCGCTTCACGCGTTCCAACAGGTCGAGGCTTCGACGATACTCTGCCCGACCGCGAGCCGCGCGATAGAGTCGCGGCACCGTTTCGATGTTGTGGTTGAACACCTCGGGCCCGGCGGCGATCACGCAATCGATGGCCGCCGCGTTCCCCTGAAAGTCCGGGGTCAGCACTTCGACGACTGTATCGGGAAGGCGTTCGCGAATGGCGAAGATGCACTCGGCAAAGTGGCTCGCCCCGCCATCGGGGAGATCGTCGCGCGTCACGGAGGTGATGACGA
>JAYTUG010000600.1:0-3450 GCA_043744695.1 Gemmataceae bacterium | reverse complement strand
TTCCCATGAGAACCGGGCAGTTAAAGTGTTTCGGTTAGAAGCCGGAACCACCCAGCACCGGCTGGAAGCCGGTGCCACCCAGAACCAACTGCTTACTTCGAGAGGCACACCCACCCTGAGCCGAGTCTTGGCTTCCCACTGGTCGGAACCGTCAACGGCGAACACAATAGTGTGTTGGAACCGGCAACGGGCACCGGCCCGATTCCCGAACCCGAACAGGATCACGCCATGTTCACCGCACTCACGCTGGCCGTAGCCCTCGCGATTGGGCAGGATGCCGCCGGCCTGCAACTCACGAACGTCCGCACGACGATCGGCGAACTCGGGCCTACTCGCAAGGATGCCAAGTCGCTGCCAGGCGACTTGCTCTTCATCGGCTACGAAATCGACGGCCTCACCATCGAGCCCGACGGCACTGCCAAATACTCCATGGCGATGGAAGTCGCCGACACCGCGGGCAAACTGATTTTCAAGCAAGATCCGCGCGAACTCATCGACTTCATTCCGCTGCGGGGGAACAAGCTACCGGCCCGGGCGTTCATCACCGTGGGCCTCGATCAGCCGCCTGGCACGTACACTTGCAAGATCACCGTCACCGATCCGAAAACCAAGGCGACCAACTCGCTGACCGTGAAATTCGAGGTGCTGAAGCCCGATTTCGGGATCGTGGCGGTCTATACGAGTTACGACGAACGCGGCGCGATTAGCGCTCCGACCATGGGCGTTGTCGGCCAAACCATCTTCACGCAGTTCAGCGTCGCCACCTTCCAGCGCGATGCGAAGACGAAACAGCCGAACGTCGAGTTCTTGTTCGAAGTGCTGGACGACAAGGGAACCGCGACGCTCGGGCAGCCGAAAAAGCACATCCAGGACAGCGGCGTGAATGAGAAGGACGGCGCGTTCGGAATGCGGTTTCCGCTGTTCATGAGCCGCGTTGGGAAGTTCACCGTGCGGATCACGGCGAGCGACAAAATCTCGGGGAAGAGGTCCACCTACGAGTTGCCCGTCACGGTGCTGCCGTCGAACTGATCGCTTTGCAATCGCGAAGCCGCAAGCGGCAAATCTATCACGAAGGATCACCATGAGTCAGCTCGACGAGCGGATCGCCCAGTTCCGCAAAATGGCCACCGACGACCCGGACAACGAACTCGGGCACTTCCGCCTCGGCCAGTTGCTGCTGGAAGACAATCAGCCGGCCGAGGCTGTGAAGTCCTTCGAGCGCACGCTCGAACTCAGCCCACAGTTCTCGAAAGTCTTTCAACTTCTCGGCGAGTGCTTCATCAAACTCGATCGGAAGGACAAGGCCATCGAGGTGCTGACGAAGGGATGGCAGAACGCGGAGGACAAGGGCGACCGCATGCCCAAGGACGCGATGGAGAAGTTGCTCAAGAGCCTCGGCGCGCCGGTGCCGCAGGCTCAAGCTCCTTCGGTTGTCGACGACGGCACTCCGGGCACTGGCTTCCGCTGCCAACGCCCCGGCTGCATGGAAGGCAAGCGCGCCCGCGAACTCCCCGCCTCGCCCGTTCCCGACGAGATCGGCGACAGGATCCAGCAGATGATCTGCGCCGGCTGCTGGAACCTCTGGTTCAAGGACCTCAGCATCAAGGTGATCAACGAACTCCGCCTCGACCTCAGTTCCGAGTTCGGTCAGAACGAGTACGATAAGCACATGAAAGAGTTCATGGGCTTCGAGTCGTGAATATGGACGCGAAGTCTTACTTGGTGCAGTTCGGCCGCCTGGCATTCGTCGGGCGGTTCGCATTTGCCGCGTGCGGCTTCGCGAGGCAATTCTCTCGTGGTGAGCGAGTCGTCCTTCGCGGGCCGCGCGGGCTCGAACTCGGAACCGTGCTCGGAGAAGCCTCCGACCGATTCCAACAAACGGCCGTCGATGGCGAACTGCTTCGACTCGCCGCGTTGGAAGACTTCGCCTCCAACGAAGGAAACGAAGCCCTCGGCCAACGCATCCTTGCTGCCGCGGAAGGTGCGGACTTGCCCATCGGCTTCATTGACATCGAGGTGTCACTGGATGGCGCGACTGCGGTGCTGCACGGTTTGCCCTGGAGCGAGTGCGACGCTTCGCCGCTGTTCGCGGAACTCTCGGATCGCTTCGGCCTTGCCGTGCGGCTGCTCGATTTCTCCCGTTCGCCGACGTCGAAAGACCCGCCCGACCCCGAGAAGATGACGTGCGGCAAGCCCGGCTGCGGCACCGATGCCGGCGACTGTTCCTCGTGTAGCACTGGCGGCTGCTCGACCGGTTCTTGCTCCAAAGGCTCGGTAAAATCGGCGGGCGAACTGACCGCGTACTTCGCGGACCTTCGCCAGAAGATGGAAGCTCAGGGTAGTCCGCACTCTCCGAGTGCGGTCGCTCGCGGCGACTCACCTTCAACACCGAATCTGTTTCCGCACTCGGAGAGTGCGGACTACCAACGAAAGGGTCCGGCCCGAACTCCGCTCGTATAACTGGCCGCGAAGCCGCCCATTCCACTGGAGACGCACCATGCGATCGGTCCTGCTGGTTCTGATACTCGCCTCGTCCGCTACCGCGGCCGACGAGGCCATCACTCGGCCCATTGCCGCTCTCAAATCCGTCGATCGCGAAGGCAAGAACAACGAGAGTGCGGGGCCGGCGTGGAAAGCGCTCGTCGACCAAGGTGCCGACGCTCTATTTCCCGCGCTCGAAGCCATCGACGACGCGAACCCGACGGCCTCGAATTGGCTGCGGACCGCAGCCGGCGCGATTGCCGAATCGGAGAAGAATGCCAAACGAGCGATTCCCGCCGGGAAGCTCATTGCGTTCATCAAGGACGTGAAGCGTGCCGGTTCGGCCCGCGTGCTGGCATTCGAACTTCTCGCGGATCAGGACAAATCTGTCGCGGATGGCCTGCTGCCGAGCTTCCGGGACGACCCGAGTTCGGACTTGCGACGGGCCGCCCTCGCCGCCGACCTCGAGATTCTCGAGAAGTCCGCGAAGGGTTCGGTTCAACCCGAACTCGAGAAGCTCCTCACGTTCGCGCGGGATAAGGATCAGGTCGAGGCCATCGCCAAAAAGCTCGAGACCGATTACAAGCGGACCATCAGCCTGACCGAGCACTTCGGGTTCATCGCGTACTGGGGTATTGTCGGGCCGTTCGAGAGCGAGAAAGGGAAGGCGTTGACCCTCAAGCATTCTCCCGAGGAGAAAGTGGTTCTCAATGAAAAGCTGAAGGGTAAGGGAGGCACGGAAGTGAAGTGGAAGTCTCTGTTTTCTCGCGACAAGTACGCAATGATGGACTTCAACAAAGAACTCGGCAAGCACTACGACGCGGCAGCTTATGCCACGGCGGTACTCCATACCGAGAAGGCAACGCCCATCGAAATCCGCGTCGGTAGCCCCAACGCCCTGCAAGTGTTTCTCAACGGCAAAAAGCTGTTCGAGCGCGAAGAGTACCACCACGGCGACGCCATGGATTA
>JAYTUG010000599.1:0-3452 GCA_043744695.1 Gemmataceae bacterium | reverse complement strand
GCTGCCAACGTTGACCAACGCCCTGCGAACCTACACCACCACCGGCACATTGCCCCCGCTGCCGGAGACTGTGAATTCAGCAGGCTGAAGCGTTACGGTCGATCAGCGTGGAGGATTCGAGATCGGTGATGATCAGTTCCGACATAGCACGCTCCTCAGATAATTATACGGCGAGTGCGATTGCCTCACACCAGTTTCCATCCCTTGCGGTATTCGCGTCGAATGAAGGCGTCGGCATCGGGGCAGTTCTTCGCCTTCATCGTAACCGGATCCCATTCGAGTTTCTTGCCGGCGCGGAAGGCCACGTTGCCCAGGTGGTTCGACTCCGTGAGCCAGCCCGCATACTCGAAATTGCACGTCGTCGCCGCACCCGTCTTGCAGGCGTGAATCCACTCGGCATAGTGGCCCAGCGACTTCGGAATGAACGGCTCGGGCCGCTTGAAGTCCACGAATTCCTTCTCGGGAAGGAGCAGGTGCTTGTTGTAATCCGAGAGCAACATGCGGCCTTTGTCGCCGACAAAGAGCACGCCGCTATCCCACTGCGGAATCTTCTTTTCGAGCCACGGGGCGGGCTTGTTCGCCCCTTGATACCACGTCGTGCGGACGGGTGGCATCGTGCCGCGAGCAGGGAACTCGTAGGTCGCCTGCATGGAGGCGGGCGCGATCTCCGCGTGCGGCGGCGGGCCGCTCGCCTCCACCGTCAGCGGTGCTTTCAGCTTCAGCGCCCAGAAGGGCAAGTCGTTCCAGTGGCTGCCGAGGTCGGACATGGTGCCGTTGCCGAATTCCCACCATCGGTACCACTTCGGCCCCGGCACATAGACCGGGTTGAATGGCCGATGCGGCACCGGCCCGAGCCACAGTTCCCAGTTCAGATCCGCCGGCGGAACCACCGATTCCCTCGGCCGCTCCATCACGGTCACGATGTCTTTGTTCTTCTTCGCGTCTTCAGCCGATTGCAAACCCCAGGCCCGCGACACCCAGACGTGGACCTCGCTCACACCGCCGATCGCACCTGTTTGAATCAGTTCCACCACGCGGCGATAGTTGTCCATCGCGTGAATCTGCGTGCCCATCTGCGTGGCGAGTTTCGTTTTAGCCGCGGCCTCGCGGATCACGCGGGCTTCCCAAATGTTGTGCGTCAGCGGCTTCTCGCAATAGACGTGCTTGCCGAGTTGAATCGCGGCGAGCGTGGCGAAGGCATGCGTGTGTTCGCACGTGCTCACCACCACCGCGTCGAACTCCTTCGCGCGTTCGTCGAACAGCTTGCGGAAGTCCGAGTATTGGTGCGCCTTCGGATGCTTAACCGCCGCCTTGTTCACTGCGTCTTGGCTGACATCGCAGAGTGCAACGATGTTCTCGGAGGAGACACCGCCGAGGTTCGCTCCACCTCGGCCACCGGAGCCGATGATGGCGATGTTCAACTTCTCGTTGGCGTTGCGAGCCGAGAGGAAGCCCGGGGCCGCGAGTGGAATCGCGACCGCGGTCTTCAGGAAACTTCGGCGAGTGGTTCGACGCGACATGAGTAGCCCTCGGGAGATATATGATGGCTACCCGATGTCGGAAGTGGAGTCAACCATCACTTCGCGGAACTGATGCAACGGAAGCCGACGTGGGACATACCGGTGTCCGGGCTACAGCCGTGGCGGGCACTCGGCCGATAGCGCGAGCAATAGCTGTCGTTGCACAGAAACGATCCGCCGCGCTGGCTGCGTTCCGGCGTGTATGGGCGAGCGGGGTTGGAACTGCGATCCGGCCCCGCCGGGTTCGCGCGGATGCCCTTGCCCGAACTCTTGCGGTAGAAGTCACTGTCGTACCAGTCGCTGCACCACTCCCACACATTGCCGGACATGTCGAAGAGCCCGTAGCGATTGGGTGGGAACGATTTCACGGGTGCCGTGCCCGCGAAGCCATCGAGCACAGTGTTCTTGTGCGGGAACTCGCCCTGCCAGATGTTGGCGAGTTTCTTGTCATCGGTGGGCCTCTCATCGCCCCAGGAATAAGGCTTATTATCGAGCCCACCACGAGCCGCGAATTCCCATTCCGCCTCGGTTGGAAGTCGCTTCCCCGCCCACCTCGCATAGGCGTTCGCGTCGTCCCACGAGACGTGAACGACGGGATGAGCGTCCTTGCCGTCGAGATTGCTCTCCGGTCCTTCCGGGTGCTTCCAACACGCGCCGGTTACCCACTTCCACCAGGCGTCGTTGTCCTTGAGGAGCGGCGTGAAGACCAGCGAACCAGGCACGAGATTCTCCGAGGGGGGAGGCGCAGTTCCCGGCGGCGATTGCTTCAAGATCGCCTCGGCGTCCACCGGCTTTTCGGCCGTCGTGAGGTATCCCGTCGCCTCCACGAACTCGCGAAACTGGGCGTTCGTGACTTCGTGTTCGTCCATGAAGAAGCCATCGACCTTCGCACGATGGGCAGGCTTCTCGTCGGGCCAGGCGATGTCCAAGTCGGTTCCCATCGTGAACTCGCCTCCGGGAATCCAAATCATCCCCTTCGGCGGCGAGGGCCGGTTGAAGTACTTGACGGCCCCATACGTGATGCCGAAGCCCGCGAGACCGAGGAGCCCGATCAACAGGGGCCGTGGAATGCGCGACCACACGGATCGACGTGCCGGTTCGGGTGTCGCTGCGGGAGCGTTTCGGATCGGTTTCACGACTCGGCCTTTCGCATGCGCGTGAACTTTTGAAGCGAGTGACAATGGGGTGACACGAGCCCGCGGTTGCCGCCCGCGGACATCGTTACTTCGGCCACGTAGATGTCGCCGTGCGAATCGACGGCGATATCGTGCGGGGCGAAGAAGTCGCCGGGGGCACACGGATTTTCGCCACCGCCCCACCAGGCCTGCACCTCGCCTTTTCTATCGAGAATGCTCACGCGGCCACCGATCGCATTCGGTGTCGGCGGCTTCGTTCCCGGCCACATCCCCGCACGATACCCGAGTTCGACCACGTAGAAGCGGTCGTCCTTAATCGCGAGTTGCGAGGGCCGGGCGAGGTTGGCCCATTCACACCGATAGATGCCTTCCGGCGAAAAGAGTTGAATGCGACTGTTTTCGCGGTCGGCGACGTACACGGTCCCTTCCTCGTCGATGGCGATGCCGTGCGGCACGTGGAATTGGCCGGGGCCGCTGCCGGGTTCGCCCCACGAGTGCAGCAACTTACCATCGGCGGTGAAATGATGGACGCGGGCGTTACCGTAGCCATCGCTGATGTATAGGTCGCCGTTCTGAGCAATCGCAACGTTAGTCGGATAGTGAAAGGGCCCCGCGGCTTGGCGAATGGTTCGAAAATCGATGCTCGTCGAACCCGTGTTCGAGGGCTGGCCCGGCGTGCCGAGCGTCATCAGCAGCCGGCCATCCGGCGTGAACTGGCGAACGTTGTGGCCCAGATCGTCCGTGAGAAACAAGGTGTCGTCCGGTGCGATCGTGATGCCGTGCGGTCGTGTGAAAA
>JAYTUG010000598.1:0-3467 GCA_043744695.1 Gemmataceae bacterium | reverse complement strand
GCGGTCAGCCGGTCGGCCAGGTCGTAGTACGAGCCGGCGTAGGTGACGCGGGCCTTCACGCCGGTCGTCGGCGTGCCCAGCGCGCCGGTGCCGGTCTCGCCGGCGACCCGCTCCCGGCCCGTGGTCTGGATCGCGTTCGAGCCGGCGTCGTAGGCGACCTCGGCCTGCGCCCAGACGGTGTCGCCGGTTACGGTCCCGGCGGGGCCTGCCCCGCGATGGGCTGTGACGGCATGCGCCGGGACGCTGCGTGAGGGTGCCACCATTGCGGCACAATCCTATTACTTTCCCGGCCGAAATGATTTGAGTTTCCAGACCGATCGTTCATCGATCTGAATAATACCGATGCCGTCGGCGTACCAATAGACAACTCCCGGATCCTTCCATTGCAGGCTGATGGTTTCGGTGTAACTCCAATTGACTTCTGTGGTTTCAAACTTTCCAGCAGGGACCGTCAGCGTTTTTAGGCCGACGATCTTGAGCTTTCCCTTGAGGCCGCCTCCCCCTTCTAGAGAGATAGACTCTTCCCACTCGTTCCCTTCCTTGTACGGGGCGCGAAGAAGGCAGAATGGCTTCTCGTATGTCACCGGCTGATCAATGAACAGGAAGGGACTCCCTTCGCTCAGATAGACCCCCTTGGAGTTGACGAGAATCTTTTGAGAGAGGCATTGGTCGTCACGCTCATTATTTGAAACGATTGTGACAAGTTTGCCATCTTCTCGATTTGCGGCGGCGGTGATGGTGCGGGTGAATTCGCCATTCTTGCTTTCATAAACCCATGTAGTACCCAGCTGCGTCGGGAACAGTGGGCATTTGGGTTTGAAATCGGCCGGCACGGGAGCCGACGGCGCGTAACGGACCATTCCGCCACAGGCAATGCCGAATGCCAGAAAAGTCACCCGGAGTAATATCTTCGCGGCCCGGCTCATATTATACATCCTTGTTCCGCAGATGGACTCTGCTCTTAAATAGAATGGCTAGTCGCTCGGCTGATTCTCGGGGGTGAACTCCTCTTTGTTGGTCAGCTTCGCGCCGCCGTATGTGTATCGCTGGGAAATGTACACGGTGTTCTGGGCCGTATTCTTGACGAAGTGCATCTCGAACTCGTTTACCTTGTTGGGGATAGCGGACAGTTTCCCGTAGCCGGCGACCGACTCCCCTTCCCATTTTGCGAGCGTGGCGTACTTCAGGCCGTAACTCGCGTCGTATATCACACCATTAATACTCGCAACGACGTGGCCGCCGAATATCGCGATGGGGTTTTTGTTCTCGCCCTGTCCGGGAACCCCTTCAAGATCGGTGACTTCCGCGGTTGCGCCCCAGTAGTAAATCCACCCTTTGTCGGGATCCTTTTTCGAATAGTCTCCGGTCTTCTTGGGATCGCTGAGCTCGTTCTTGTAAGGGAACTCGGCCTCTCCGCTGGTACCCGCCACAGCAAACTTCCAGTTGTTGATGAGCATGAACTGGCCGACGGTGGGGGTCAAGACCAAGTAGTTCTTTTCTTTGCTGATCCCCTCGGCGGCAAGCATGTCGATAAACAGTTCCGTCCAATTCTGGCACTGGCCGTCTCTGTTCTTCAACAGGTCCGCCACGCCGTCCTTAACCGGAAAGGTCATCGCGACATCCCACTCCTTATAATACCACAGGCGATCACCCTTCGGCGTGTCCACTTTTCGAGACGCTATGGTCGCCCACACCTTGTCGATGGCTTCCTGTTCGGTCTGAGCGTTCTCGGAAGAAGTTGTTGCGATATGAATGACCGAGTGGTAGACGGTATCCAGTACAGGAGTCGCCAATACGACGTAAACTTGGTTAGCCGTAGTACCGGCGGAGAGCCACGTCGCGCCGCCATCGAGCGAGATTTGCCAAGAAACCGAGAAATGCTCGAAGTAGTGGACGTAGTCCGCGAGGAGGCCCGAGAACGCTGTCGTCGCCAGGTGAACGGTTTGACTCCCCGAATCATACGACGCCGCCGACAAAGGAATATTCAGGTTGTTCGGGCCGTAGCCACGAATTTTCACCATCGCCGGGTGGATCGCCGCCGCCCCCGCGCCCACTGCGAAATCGGCAGACAGGGAGACCTGCGTATTCCTGACGAAGCCGACAGGAAGGGACCTGTCGCCGGCTCCAGACGTATCGCCATCGCCGTTCTCATCCAGCCAGTGAAGTGGATCGGTTGGCAGGATTTCATCCGGGTCAGGCGCAACTACGATCAGGCTCGGGCCGTGGAAAGTAACGCCGCGAACCCGGATGTCAACCTCATTGTCGAAGATGTTGACCGACGCGCCGCCGCCAACGGAGTAACCGCCGCCGGACGCCAGCGCCACCTCAACGGTCTCGATCCCCTCGATGTCGGAATCGTCCACCGGCTCGACGTAGAGGAACACGTCGCTCTGTCCGTCGGCGAAGGTGATCGATCCGCCGCTCGCCCCGGCCAGCGTGTAGTCCGTCCCCGGGGTGGCGGAGCCGGTCAGGGAGGCCAGGTTCACCGTCAGCGTGCCGGCACTGCTGTCGCGATGCACGACGAACCAGCCGACGGCCGTACTCGGGACTGGATCCTCCACCGCATCCCGACCCTTGCTGATGGTCACGGTCGGTGTGCCCCCGCTGCCGCCGGAACCGCCGCTGCCACCCGATCCGGAGTCGTTGTCGAAGATGGCGATCTGGGCCGAGGACGGAGACCCGAGCGCGTACCCGCCGCCCGACACCAGTTCGATGCCGACGGTCTCGGTGCCTTCCACGTTCGAGTCGTCGATCGCGGACAGGTACAGGTAGGCGACGGTTTGCCCGGACGCGAACGCGACGGTGCCGCCGGACGCTGACGGGCCGGTGTAGTCGTCGCCGCCGCTGGCGGTCCCGGTGGGGGCCGCGTAGTTCACCGTCGGGGTGCCGGCCCCGCTGCTCCGATGCACGACGAACCAACCGATCCCGGTCGTCTCGCTCCCGTCCTGGTCGCCGGTGATCCACACCGACGGCGTCCCGCCACTCGAACCGCCTGAGCCACCCGAACCGCCACTCCCGCTGTCCGTGACCGTCACGTCCGGAGTTGACCCACAGGCCGCGAGGAAATGGCCATCCCCGTTGTAGAAAGCGTATTGGCCGCCGTAGAAGCCGGCCGGGGCCATCACCGGGTCGAACACCACCTCCGCTTGGGCGTGTCCGCCGGACACCGAGCCGAGGGTGGCGTATCGCACCGATTCACTTCCGCCGCCAGTGTAAGTCCACGAGACGCCCACTTGCCCCGTCGGCGTCTGCACGCCGTTGGAGGAATCGATGTCATACACGTCGATCGCAAACGTGATCGCCCCGCCCTGTGCGACCGATGTCGTCGATGAAGTCACCGTTATGCTCGGCACTTCCGGGTCGTTGCTGGCGGCCACGAACAGGCCGCCGGTGAACGAACTGCCGAACGGCGAGTACGGACTCATCGGCGACGCCAGTTCGATCCCGGTCAGCCCGCTGAACACCTT
>JAYTUG010000597.1:0-3473 GCA_043744695.1 Gemmataceae bacterium | reverse complement strand
ACCGGCAAGACGATGCCGAAGCCGAGCAAGTCGATGAACACGACGAGCCAGACGATGAAGAGGGCGGAGCCCTTCCGTTTCGATTCAGTCGGTACACTCATGCGGAGAAGATACGGACTCGCGTTGAACCGGGCGAATTCCTGAATTGTTTCGGCATTCGTTAGCCGCGACGCATAGTCCTCGGAGCGAAGTGCGACATTGCCGGAGTTGCCGCCCTCCGCTCCTCACTTCGCAACCAACTCCACCGTTTCCCACAGTCGCAATCCCGGCTGATAGCGCAAACCTGCAGCCAGCGTGCGGCCATCCGCCGAATAGGCCAGCGCGCGCACCCACGGACACGAAAGCCCGCCGCGTTCGCGGCCCGTGGCCACATCGTAAAGGCGGATGCTGTCGTTGTCGCCGACGGCGAGCGTCTTGGCGTCCGGTGAGAAGGCGAGGGCGTTGATCGAGTTCGCGGTCCCGAGTTTCCCGCGCCAGCGGAGGCGACGTTGAACCGTGCCGGTCTGCGAGTCGTAGATCGCCAACCGTGAGTCGCCGTCGAACGCGGCAAGAAGTTGGCCATCGGTCGAGAAGTTAAACACCGCGCTCGAAGTGACCGGTTCGATGGTGAACTTTGCCGTGGGTGCATTGCCCAGCGCTAGCTTCTTGCCATCGCTCCAGGCGTATGAACCAGCGGCTCTCGCAAACGGAAGCGAGAACTCAGCGTGAGCCTTGTGGCGTTCCTCCGCCTTCGTGGGGCTCTTTCCGATGTCGCGCGAATACACCACGCCATTCCGGGCTTCCTCAAGCCGAGTATCGGACGCGAATAGCAGCGCCGTCACTTTGCCCTTCGGCTCGTGGAATGTCGCGGTCTTGTTCCCGGTCGCTAGGTCCCAGAGTGTGACTTCCTCGCCGAGGATGCTGGCAGCCGCGATCGTTTTGCCGTTTGGAGAAACCGCGGCCCGCAGCCCGAAGTTGCCGCGACCCTCCTTCGGCGGGTCGGGAATCATCGTCTTCAACACCTCGGCCTTGTCCACGTCCCAGGCTCGAATCGCACCGTCGCCGTGGGCCACCACCAACACGCGGCTCGTGCCGGCCCAGGCCACGCTCAACGTGTCGCGCGGATAAGAACTCGGCAGCGGCGTCCATCGCGCATCGATGTTCCGCGCATCGATCGGTCGGGCCTGAAGTGGATGCGGTTCTACCGGTTGCCCGTTCACCAGCAACGGCCCCGAGAGGTTCCAGCGGATGGCGTCGCCAGCCTTCACGTCCTGCATTCCGATCTCGTTGATCGTGACCAGACCAATGTCGAAATCGAAGATGTCGTCGCGCCGACGAATGCGGATCGAGTCCGGCCCACCCGTCGTCGAGATGTTTACGTTCTCCAGCAATTCGTGCTCGACTTCGAAGGTGATCCCGCCCACGCTCAGCGTCTTGACGACGACTTCGACCGGCGACTCGACGGATTTGCGCCCGAGATTGTGGTACGTCCATACTCCGAGGGTGGAGAGCACGAGTACTGCTGGAATCAGAATGATGCTGAGCCGAACGACGCGAGGCATGGCGAACTCCTTCCGCGCCAGAATACCGCGCGGCACCGGTTCAACGCATCCGCAATCGAACCGTTGGCCTCGGCGGGTGCGAAACGCCGGATCAACCCGAACTTCCGCAGCGTATATACTGAAGCAACCGGTTCGTTCGCTCCGCTGAGGCCTGCCGCACGATGACGGTCTCCCCGCTTCAAGGTATCACTCACGCTTGCTTTGGGCTGAGCTACTTGCTCGCCCTCGGGCTCGAACTCGCACGTCTGTTCTGGCCGGCGGCCGGCTGGCGAGTCGCGGCTCTGATCGCCGGTGCCGCCGGGCTCTTCGCGCACTCCGCCTTCATCGCCTACCACCAGCCGACCCCCGCTTCGCCCTACGGGTCGCTGTTGCTGCTCGCATGGGTGCTGGCACTCTTCTACTTTTACGGCACGATCCACTATGCGAAACAGGCCTGGGCCGTGTTCGTACTCCCCGTCGTGATCGTACTCGTCGGACTCTCGCTGCTGCTGACCTCCTCCACTGAGACGCCCGTGGACGTGCCCGCGTGGCTGAGCGGCGATCGTTTCTGGGGGGCGGTTCACGGCACGTTGTTGCTCCTCGCTTCCGTCGGCGTCAGCGTCGGTTTCCTCGCCAGCGTGATGTACCTGATCCAGGCTCGCCGCGTGAAGAACAAGGTGAACCCGGTGCGGGTCGTGCCGCTGCTCAGCCTCGAACGGCTCGAAACGATGAATCGCCGGGCCGTGAACATCTCGTTCCCGCTGCTCACGGTTGGCCTCTTGGTCGGTTCGCTGCTGTTGCGAACCGAGCACGACGCCGCCGAGAATTGGCTCTCGATCAAGGTGCTCAGTACGGCCGGGCTCTGGGTCGTTTTCCTCGTGCTGCTTTACCTGCGCTACGGCACCAGCGTGCCGGCACGCCGCCTCGCCACGCTCTCGATTGCCGCGTTCGGCTTGCTGCTCATCGCCTTGATTGCCTCCCATCCGTTCGTGGCGGGGGAGGGCCGATGAACCTCCGCGCCATCGGCTGCAACGTCGGCTCGGCACCGGTCGAACTCCGCGAAAAGCTCGCCTTCGACGAGCCGAAATTGCGTGCCGCACTCGCCGAACTCACGGCTCGTTACGGCGTCGAAGCCGCGATCCTCGGCACCTGCAATCGCGTCGAGTTGTACCTGGCGCGGCCCGAGACCGGTTCGCCGGTGCATGCTCCGCTCGTCGCGGAGTTTCTTGCCGAGACTCACGGCATCCGCCCCGAGTTGATTCAGCCTCACCTGTACGAACACGCCGATGCCGAGGCCGTGCGGCATCTCTTCCGCGTGACCGGCGGGCTCGATAGCGTCGTGATCGGCGAAGACCAGATCGCCGGTCAGGTGAAGGAAGCGTTCGAGATTTCGCAGAAGCTGGAAGCCACGGGTTCGCTGTTGAACGCGCTCTTCCCCGCGGCCTTGCGCGTGTCCAAGCGCGTGCGAACGGAAACGGGTCTCGGCCACGGGCAAGTCTCCGTCGCCAGTGCGGCCATCGCCTACCTGCGAACCGTCTTCGAGACCTTCACCGACAAGACGGTGCTCGTGATCGGGGCCGGCGAAATGGCCCAACTCACACTCACGCACTTGAAGGAACTTCAACCGGCCAGCATACTCGTGATCAATCGCACGATGGAGAAAGCGGAGGTTCTCGCGGCCGAGTGCGGAGGCCGTGCCGTGCCGTGGGAACAACTCGACGACGCACTCGCGAAGGCGGACATCGTGCTGAGCACGACGGGGGCACCGGAGCCGATCGTGCCGCGCCGGCGCTTCAACGAGAGGGTGCTGGCGAAGCGCGGCCGCCGCAAGATGGTCATCTTCGACATGGCGGTGCCGCGCGACTTCGACCCGCGCATCGCCGATGGCGACCGCGTGAGTTTGTTCAACGTGGACGATCTGAACCGCGTCCGCGATCAGCAATTGGACGAACG
>JAYTUG010000596.1:0-13783 GCA_043744695.1 Gemmataceae bacterium | reverse complement strand
CGAACTGCATTCGCAGTTCGCGAATCACCCTCTCCCCAGCGGGGAGAGGGTATCAGGCATTATCGCTTCGTTGACTTCCTAACGTGATTTTGCAGTCCTGACCGTCTCAAGTCGCGATCCGAAGTCCGCGGAGGGGAGCGCGTATGCAGCGGATTTCCGTCATCGATTCGCACACGGGTGGCGAACCGACCCGCGTCGTGATCGCAGGTGGGCCGGACCTCGGCTCTGGAAGCGTGGCGGACCGCGCTCGCGCGTTCGCCGAGAAGTTCGACGCGTTCCGTTCGTCCGTCGTGAATGAACCGCGCGGCTCGGACGTTCTCGTTGGCGCACTTTTGTGTGAACCTGTTGATCCGACCTGTGCCGCCGGCGTCATCTTCTTCAACAACGTCGGCGTGCTCGGCATGTGCGGGCACGGCACCATCGGCCTCGCCATCACGCTCGCCCACCTCGGCCGCATCGCCCCCGGTGAACACCGCATCGAAACTCCGGTCGGCATCGTCACCGCGACGCTGCATCCGGACCACCGCGTGACCGTTCGCAACGTCCCCAGCTATCGCTACCGTTCGATCGAGTCGCTCGAGGTGCCGGGGTATGGCCGCGTGAGTGGCGACATTGCCTGGGGCGGCAACTGGTTCTTCCTCGTCGCCGACCATCGCGAAGAACTTCACGTTCGCAACGTCGAACGTCTCACCGCCGTTTCGCGGCAAATTCGCCGGGCGCTGGAAGCGAATAGCATCACCGGTGAGAACGGCGGCGGCATCGACCACATCGAACTCTTCGGCCCACCGGCCGACCCTGCCAACCATTCGCGCAACTTCGTGCTCTGCCCCGGCGGCGCCTACGATCGCTCGCCGTGCGGCACCGGAACGAGTGCGAAACTCGCTTGCCTCCACGCCAGCGGCAAGCTGAACCTCGGCCAAATCTGGAAGCAGGAAAGCATCATCGGCAGCGTCTTCGAAGGAAGCATCGAGTTGGGTGAAGGTGCGAACGTCGTGATCCCGAACATCACGGGTTCGGCCTACATCACGGCGGAAGCGACATTGTTGATCGATCCCGCGGACCCGTTCCGAAATGGAATTCAGTCGTGACCTGGAGGAGTTCATGAGCGTCATCTTGCCCAATGCGCAAGCTCTTGATGTCTGCGACGATCTCGTTGTGGATCGCGAGAAGAACAAGCTCCTCATCGTCGTTGCATTCAACGCGATACGATTGCCTACCGATGCGTCGTTCCCATTCGTCCTCGGGAAACTCTGTACCTTCGTGCAACTGGTCGGTGGGATACGCAAGGTGAATGCACGAATCGATGTCGTTCGAGCCTCAACCGGGGAAGTCATTTATTCGTCGGGCCCACGACTCCTCGACTTCCCAGATCGGCGCACGACTCTGACTTTTTGCTTGCGGCTTCGTTCTTTCGTCTTTCCTGAACCGGGGGAGTACCGAGTAGAATTGTTCTGTGAGAACCAGTTTCTGGACGATCGACCCATTCAGGTTCTGGTGTAGGTACCGAGGAGCATCATGAACACCGACGACTCCGAATACGATAAGCTCTCGAATCCCGAGACGTTCAACGCCGATCCAGTCTACATCTTCGATCTGGAGATGGTCCCGAGCCCTCCGGGTACTCGGGCTGCCGAGCGGCCATCGGATCGACCACGAATCGCTGGCGAGCCGAGCAAGCATTCCCTTCAGGAATTGCTGTTCATCTTCGACGACAGAATCGATACACCGCCTCCGACATGAGCCGGTGACCATTCGGCACGTTCCCTTACCTCACGAACCTCCTTACACTCGTTCGTGTCTGGAACGCCATGACCAACATGCTGCCTCTCGATCATCGCCAGCGCATGGACCGGGCCAGGATCGCGCTCGAAGGGCTTTCCGTCGGCGACGCGCTCGGCGAGACCTGCTTCACCGCCGAGAACTTCGACGCGATCCTCGAAGACCCGCGCGCCACCGCCCGCGCACCCTGGCCCTGGACCGACGACACCGCCATGGCACTCGGCATCTTCGAAGTACTCGATGAATGCGGCTGCATCGATCAAGATGCGCTCGCGCGGCGATTCGCCTCGCGGTTTGAGGCTCAGCCTTGGCGGGGCTACGGGAGCGGCGCGATCCGCTTGCTCGGAGCGATTCGCGATGGGGCAAACTGGCGAACCGCATCGACCGCGCTCTTCGGTGGTGGCTCCTTCGGCAACGGTTCGGCCATGCGAATCGCGCCGCTCGCCGGTTACTTCGCGGAAGATGGTGACGAAAAGGTCGCCGAACAGGCGGCACTCTCGGCGGCCGTTACGCACGCCCATCCGGAGGGAATCGCCGGCGGGATCGCGGCCGCGGTTGCCGGAGCCTACGTCTGGATGAACCGCGACCGCCGAGCCGACGAAGCTGTGAAACGCGGGATGCTCGAAACCGTGCTGGCTCACGTTCCAACCGGGGACGTGCGGAAGGGTATCGAGCATGCTTCCGTGATCGGCTTCGAGTTGTCGATTGAAGCGGCGAGTCGGTTGCTGGGAAATGGGTCGCGGATCGTTTGTCAGGACACGGTTCCCTTTTGCCTCTGGGTCGCGGCACGGCATCTGGACAATTATCAATCGGCGATTGTGAATGCGATCCGCGCCGGTGGCGACATCGACACCAACGCCGCGATCGTCGGCGGGATCGTCGCCCTGGCAACTGGGGTCGATGCGATTCCGCCAGATTGGCGGAAGGATCGCGAAGAGTTGGTGATCTGAGTCTCACTTCAAGTCGATGTCGAACTGATTCGCGCCGGCCTGCGATTGAAACGTGAGGCCCGAGGTATCCGTGGTTGCGAACTTCAACGGAACCGTTCCGGCCTTCTCGCTCGTCACAGCCACTGCATACTTTCCGGCCGGCAAATCCTTGAGCGCATAGCTTCCTTCCTTCACGGTGGCGCTTGTCACTTTCGGCTTCTTCTGATCGAGGGAAACGAAGGTAACGCTGCCCTCGGCCAGTGGCTTGCCCTGCACGGTCACTTTTCCCGAAACGACCGGCGACTCCACCTTCGGCTTCGGCATCGGAGCCAGTTCCTTCGGCTTCGGGTCCATCGGTTTCGGCATCGGAACCGGATCCTTGGGCTTCGGATCCATCGGCTTCGGAGCAGGATCGACGGCCTTAGTGACCGAAGGCTCACCCTTCAGATCCCCACGCACTTTCTCGATCGTCACGTGTAGCAGGAATGCCTTGCGAGCCGGATCCCCGTCCTTATTCGCGGTGGCGAGGCCGGCTTCAATCGTCTTCTGCACATCGGGCCGGTGCCCGATCAGCGGCTTCACGGTGAGCAGAGAGCCTTCATAAAGGCGGTACGTGGCCGAGTAGTCCTTCGACTGGTTGTAGAGGTCCGCGCCGCGGTCGTGGATGTCGCGCAGGGTCGCGACGATCGTTTTGTCGAGGGCTTTGCTATCGACCGAGGTTGGCGGATCGGCCGCAAACGCCACGGTTCCCGCGAACAGCATCAGCACGGCAAGCAAGCGCATCATGGTCATGACTCCTACGAGCGACGAGTGAACCTTTCCCGCATGATACGCTCGAAGCTCTTACCTTGCCACTCAACGCAGGGCTATGCGCGATGCTCGATGCCGAATGGATCGACTCAGGCGAACCGCGTGACGCCGGGCACGGCGATCGGGGGGTCGGGCAGTTTGACATCCCAGTCGTACTTCGGCGGGCTCAGGTCTTCCTTCGAGTTCATCGCCATGTCCCACGTAATCTGCTGGCCCGTGTACGCCGCCATGCGGCCCATGATCGCCAGCATCGTGCTCTTGGCCATGTACTCGCCGTTGATGATCGGCTTGCCGTCGCGGATGCTCGCAAACAGTTCGTCGTGCTCCGTCTGATACATTTGGTTGCCGGGCCACGGATAGGACCAATCCTTGGTGCCGCGAATTGCCAGGCCGTCCTCGCGATCCGCGAGCGTGGCCCGGCCCTTGGTGCCGATTACTTGGGCGCTCAGGTCGCTCTTGCACTTGGGTTGTTGCCGCGTGTTGCTGATGAGCCGCGTGCCGTTCTTGTATTCGTACACGACCGAGAAGTGATCGTAGACGTTACCGTAATCCAGGCCGTTGAGCACGGCGCGACCGCCCATGCCGATCGCCTTCAAGGGGTACTCGTCCTTCATCGCCCACGCACACACATCGAGGAAGTGTACGTGCTGTTCGACGTTGAAGTCGCCGGAGAGCCACGTGAAGTTGTACCAGTTGCGCATCTGGTAATTCATGTCGGTCTGGTCGGGCTGCCGCGGCTTGGCCCAGCGGCCGGTGCGATAGTCGTTCGCGAACAGCGTCGCGATTTCGCCGATATCACCCGCGTGAATGCGGCGAATCGTTTCGCGGAAGCCGAAGTCGTAACGCATGCAAAGCCCGGACACGATGGAGACGTTCTTCTTCTTCGCGAGTTCGCAGGTCGCCAGCACGGAGCGGACGCCCGGGGCATCGACGGCACAGGGCTTCTCGGCGAAAACGTGCTTGCCAGCTTCGACTGCGGCCCGCATGTGAAGCGGCCGAAAGTGCGGCGGCGTGACGAGCAGCACGACATCCGAGGCCGCAATCACGTGCTGATACGCATCGAATCCGACGAAGCAGGCCTCCGGCTTCACCGCGACCTTGTCGGCCACTTCCTTCTTGGCGCGGAGGTTGTCGAGGCTCGATTTCAGACGATCCTCGAAGGCATCGCCCATCGCGACGAGTTTGACGTTCTTGTCCGCAGAGAGGGCCTGCACGGCGGCACCGGTGCCGCGATCCCCGCAGCCGATGAGCCCGACTCGAATGGTATCGTCGCCCGCGGCATGGAGCGAAGGAGCGGCGAAGGCCAAGGCCGACGTAGCCAGGAACTCGCGCCGAGAAGCAGTGGACATGGGAAATTCCTCCGCGCGTCGAGATCGACGCCTGCCCTCATATACTCGGCGATTCGTTCCTCCACTGCCAGTTGAGTTTGTGGGAAATGGGCGGATCACTCGAAATTTTCCGCGAGAGATTCGTTTCGGCCATCGGCCCGGGTCGCGAGTGCTCGCAGGATCGCGAGGGGCAGCGACTCCCGAAGGTAAGCTACGTGGCCGTCCGCGAACACGGCGTGCGCGCCGTTGCCGTGGAAGCTGAAGATCTGCCCGTTCGGGCCGCAGTCGGGTTGGGCCCAGGCGCAACCGTCCGTCGCATCGAATGCCGTGTAGGTCGCGTTCTTGGCGCTGTTGACCTTACGGCGCAGTGCGGAAGCCACGTCTGGACTCGCCCAGCGCCAACGAGCGCTCGGGCCGACCGCTGCAGGATCGAAGTGAACCGAGCCATTGGAAAGCGGCGCTTGCAGCATCTTCTCGTTCGCGCCAACGCCTTCGACGAACAGCAGCGAGACCGAGGTTCCATCGGCGATGTCGTCGACCTTGGTGCCGCCGAACTGCGCGTCGATCGCACTGCTAGAACCGCCGACAGGGTTCCAGGTCGCGGCGTCGAGTTGCCAGGTGCGAGCCGCGGAAACGAACCCGCCAGCGGCCCCGAAATCCTTGTAGTAGCCGTTGGTCGTGCCGGTCACGTTGAAGCCGGTCGGATACTGCTTACCCGTCATCGCGGAGGGCCAGAAGCTCGTGCCGAGGCTGCCGTCTGGGGCCAATTGCGTGTAGGGAATTGGGAAGTAATCGACGCAGCCGTAGCCCGCGCTATCGCGACCATTGATTCGATCGGCCGACAGGTTGTTCGCCGGGCAGAGGAAGATCGACGGCGATGACTTTGACGATGCGATGTTGCTCGCTCCGGCATCGTTGTAGCGGAATCGCGTGTCGTAACCCGCAGAGGCCTGACTCTGCTCGATCAGCGGCAGGATGAACACGAACGGCGACTGGAGATCCATCACGCGGTGGAGCGTGCCGCCGCCATCGACCCAGACGTGCTCGCCGGCACGCGGGTACGAGTTCACCGACGTTTCGTAGTTCAAGACGGCCAAGCCGATCTGGCGTATGTTGTTCGAACACTTGGTTCGAGAAGCAGCCGAGCGCACCTTTTGGACGGCGGGCAGCAGCGTTCCCACCAGAATCGAGATGATCGCAATCACGACCAGGAGTTCGACGAGGGTGAAGCCCGATCGGCGACGGAGTGTGCGAGTGCTGAGCATGTCGTGATCCCGTGAGATGAACCAAGCCCGGATGTAGAAAGCCCCGTGGCGTCCGAATTTCTCGGACCCCACGGGGGCGGTGTTGGTCGCGGGCGTAATTATTCGCCGAAGTTGGCCGGAGCCGTCTCGTTCTTTCCGTCGGAACGGGTCGCGAGAGCGCGAAGGACGGCCAGCGGCGTCGATTCCTTCATGAACACGACGTGGCCGTCGGCGAACACGGCGTGAGCACCGTTGCCGTGGAAGCTGAACATTTCACTGTTGGGACCGCAATCGTGCTTGGTCCAGGCGCAACCGTCGGTAGCGTCCACGGTGCCGTAGGTAGCATTCTTCGCGGTGTTGATCTTCTTCGACTGGCCGGACGCGATGTCCGGGTTGGCCCAACGCCAATGGCGGCTCGCCGTGCCATCGAGGGGATCGGCGTAGGAGTTGGCATTGGTGAGGTCTGACCCGACGCCACCGGTAGCGGCTGCGGTCTGGAGCATCTTCTCGTTCTGACCCGCGTCTTCGATGAACATCATCGACACCGAGGTGCCGTCGATGATTTCGTCCATCTTGCCGCCGCCCCACAGTGCGTCCACGAGAGCCTGACTGTTGATGTTGGCACCGGCCGTGTAGGCATTGAGGCCCTGATTCAACTGCCAGCTCTTGCCGGGAACCGTGGCAGTGTCTGGCAGCACGAACGTGCTGCCGTCGCCGGTCAGCGTCACCTTGAAGTACATGCCGGCCTGCGTGGCACTGTTGGTCACACCAATCACGTTGTTATCGGGGTACTGCTTGCCGGTGAGGGCGGTCGGCCAGAACACGGTGGTACCGACGTTCGTGGCACCAGCCGTCAGTTGGGTGTAAGGCAGCGGCCCGTAGTCGGCGCAGCCGTAGCCCGACGAGTCGGTCGTGCCGTTGATGCGGTCTTGAGCGGCACCGTTTTCCGGGCAGTAGAAGATTGGCGGGGTCGCCTTCGAGGCCTTGATGTTTTCCGGGGTCTGGTTGTAGCGGTAGCGGAGGTCGTACTGGTTCGCGAACTTACCCTGCTCGATGTAAGGAAGGATCAGGGTCAGCGTGGACTGGAGGTCTTGCAGCTTGTGAGCCGCCGTATCCGGAGCCGTCAACGTCGAGTTGGTGCCGGTAAGGTCGGTCGGGACCCACACGTGCTCGCCGCCGCGGGGGAGGGCCCCGTTGGACGATTCGAAGTTCAGAGCGGCGAGGCCGATCTGGCGCATGTTATTCGCGCACTTGCTGCGGGCCGCCGCGGCGCGGACCTTCTGGATCGCGGGCAGCAGCAGTCCGATCAGGACCGCGATGATCGCGATGACCACCAACAGTTCGACCAGCGTAAAGCCGGCCTTCCGACGCACGATCTTCGTCATGGTGCTCCTTCCAAGAGCGGGTGAAAGAACAGAACTCGGACACCAACTTCATCCCCGAGACTCGGGGTGTCTTCAAACCGTCGCTCCGTTTACGCGATGCTCGGAGAGATCGACGGCATTCCGGAGAGAGTGTTGTAAAGTGGCTTCGTGTGGCCTGTGTGAGCGGTTGACCTGAATCGGATGAAACCTCGAACGAAGTCGGTTTGCACCGCTTCTCGGACCGGAACTTTGAGCTGATTCGGGTCGCCCATTCGAGCCGCCGCGGACTTCCCCGCCGGCATGATGTTGCAATCCCGGAGCACGATTCCCATTCCGGGTTTGAAGCGAGCGGGCTTCCCGTTGATCAACACCTCATCGCCTTCCGCCAGCCGAGGCGGATCCTCGTCGGAGAATTGAATCTCGATTTTCATGTCGGCGTGCGGAGCGTTCGTGTCGAAAAAGAACTTGTTGGTGGGCCGGCCGTTCTTGTCCTTACTGCCTTTGATCTTCCCCCGAATGGCCACACGCTTTTCCGCAAATTTGTCGTCCGCCGCTCCGCTGTCTTTCACGTAGCGCTCGACGAACTCTTCCGCCGAGTACTCGGTGAATGGGTTCTCGGCCTGCGGAATGAGTGCCCAGATCAGCGCGCCGCTCCAGTACAACAGGAAGCACGAACCGACAGCGATGATCGCGTAGCGGCGATACTTCCGCATCCGGAGCGTCCGCTCCTCGGCGTCTTCCTTCTTGGATTTCTTGCGGGGAACGGCCTTCACCGCCATGCTCGTCGCGCTGGTTGCAGTCGGATTCACGGTTTGCATCGGAGCCGTCGCCAGGCGCGAAGCCAGGCTCGGAGTCGCGAGCGAACTCGCGTGCTCGGGAGTCGAGAACGGCTGAGGCTTCGACTCCTCGTCCTTCAGGATTTCATCGATCGTCTCCTCGGCCCGCTCCTCCACGGTCGGCGCGGCAACCGGCTTCTTCCGCGGCTTGCGAACCACCGGAGCCTGATCGAGCGCCTCCAGATCGAGATCGCTCTGCGAATCGAAGCCCCCGTGTACCTCGAATCCGGTATCGTCGGTGACGGCCAAATCGACTTCCGATTCCGCTGCGGGCGCGAGTTGCTTTCGTGCTGGTCGGCGGGCTACCGATCGTAACGGGGCGAACTCGTCCGGCTCGATCAAGGATCGCCACGACCGGCCGCGCTTCGCGCCGCCGATCACCCGATCCGCCTCGGCCGCGCGGTCGAGTTCGAATTCGGCGGATTCGCTCAGGCTCGGCCCGCGCGAGTCGCGGAGTTGCGCCACGAGGTCCTTCCCGCGAATCGCGGCCTTGTTGCTCGGATCGAGCTGAAGCGCGACGAGAAAATCCGCCGTGGCGCGGTTCAATTCGCCGGTGGCTCCATGAACGATTCCGCGCTGCACGAGGTACTCGGCGGAGTACTTGGTGTCCTGCTGTACGGCCGAGGTGAGATCGAAGAGCGCCTCGCGATGCTTGCCGAGCCCGCGGAACACACCGGCCCGGTCGGCGAGTGCCTCGGTGAAGTTCGGATTCAACTTCAAGCAAACGGACAGGTCTTGAATCGCGGCATCGAGCCGGCCCCGACGGAACTCCAGCTTCCCACGCAGATGGTAAACGATCGGATCTTCGGGAGCCAAGTTGACGAGCTGTGCGACGTCGGAGAAAGCTTCGTCGATGCGGGCCAGACGCAAGGCGACGTCCGCACGGAGTCGCCGAGCGGCCACGTTCTCCGGTTCGATCGCGATGGCCTGCGAGGCATCGGCGTGCGATTCCTCGAGATGGTTCATGCGGAGCCGGCACCGAGCGCGTTGGTAAAACGCATCGGCACAAGTCGCCGAGGTTTCCAGGCACCGGTCGAGGCACGTCACGGCCATCTGGTAATCGTCGCGTGCAATGTAGACCAATGCTTGGCCGTGATACGCCATTCCGTTTTGCGGCGAGCGGCGGCTCACCTCGATGAAATCGGAGAACGCCGGGTCGAGCTTCTTGGCTTCGAGCCGAACCTCGGCCCGCGCGTAGTACAAGGCCGAATCGTCCGGCTTCAGACGGAGTGCTTCAGTCAAATCGCTCTCGGCTTCGTCGAGCCGACCGAGAGCGCGGTAAGCCCGCGCTCGCTGAAAGCGGGCGTTCGGTGCGTGGGGAGTGAGAGCCACCGCCTCATTGAAATCATCGAGGGCGAACTCCCGTTTCCCGAGTTGAAGGTAGACCGAACCGCGTGCGGCTAACAGGTCCGCGTTGTGCGAATCGAGACGCAGCGCCTCGGTGAGGTCGGCAGCGGCGAGTTCGGGCTGACCCAACGCTAACTGTGCATCCGCTCGCCGAGCGAGTGCTAGCCACAAGAAAGGATTCAACTGAACGGCCCGTCGGAAGTCCAAGACCGCGGCGGAAAGGTCGCCGTGAGCGTGCAGAGCGATCCCACGTTCGACGAATGCGAGCGCATTTCCGGGGGCGAGGTCGATGGAACGCGCGAAGTCGGCCAGCGCGGGAATGACGTCGCCGAGTCGCATCAGCGCCTGACCGCGGTTCAGGTAGGCCGCGGCGTTCGCGGGATTGATCTCGAGCGCTTCGGATAAATCGGCCACGGCGGGGCGATGGCGACCGGACAGCGTATGGAGCTGGCCCCGGCTCAACAGCACCGCTTCATTTCGCGGATGGATTTGCAGTGCCGCGGAATAATCGGACACGGCCGCGTCGATGCGGCCGAGGATTCGCCAGATGTCGCCGCGCTTCGAGAAAGCCTCCGCGCGGGCGGGGGCGAGTTGAATCGAGTACGTGAACTCGGTCGCGGCGCGTTCGAAATCCCCTTGTCGAAGTGCTTCTTCCGCAGCCCGGAAATGCTGATCGGCCGCACGAACGGAAGGGCTCGGACCCGTCCGATTCGGAAGCATCTGAACGCCGCCATGTTCGTGATTCATCGGTGCGGTCTCGGGAAGCGAGGGCGATCCATCTCGCACATCTGGGTGCGAGAAGCGAATGTTAGAGATTTGAAGTGAAGGACGTGTGAAGTTCAGTTGTACATTTCGCGCAGAGTCTCGAGTTGGGGTGAAACATCATCGAATCTGTCGAGCTCGCTTGCGATGCGAGAGTTTGCCTTTATTGCGGTCGCGAAATCGACATACACACATCCTTCATCGAGACTTCACGATAATTGGGTTGCGGGTTCATCGGCACAATTCTTATCGTTACTGTTCATTCGAGTGCCGCGGGCGGGGCGAGACGGATATGGATTCCGACGAACTCGATCCAACGAGTGCCGAGCGTGACCTCTCCTGGTCCGAACTGGCCAAGCGCAAGCTCCGCCGTCGATGGGTGCAGGTGGTGCTGGTGATGGTTATTGGTCTCTTACTTATGGGCTTGAGTGCCCCCATTCTGGCTCCCAAGCGGGCAGTGCGCGAGAAAGAGCCGAACTTCCTTTACTGCCCCAAGTGCGAAGCCGAATCGCGATACGATCAGAAATTCGAGGGCGAGCCTTGTACGAAATGTTCGGACGATCCCGTGGGCGTTTTGGTCGGGCGGGCAAACTCGATCAAAGACACCGGGGCCAAGAAATCGCCGTGGAAGTGGGTCTATCTTGCCGTCTCACTCGAAGCGCTCGTGAGCGTGTGTTGCATCGTGTACTTGCTCAGCCGCACTAACGTCGATCCGAGTTCCACTTACTATGTATTTTCGTGCCCGCACTGCGGTCAACGTTTGCGATTTCGGCACGTGGCTCTGAACGGCCTCGGCCAATGTTCCCGGTGCAAGCGGCCCCTTCGCTTCCCGGGCGAGGACGGCGCAGTACTCGAGTCCGATTTAATTCGCGAAGAAGAAGCGCGTCGTGCTGCCGAGGAGGCGGACGACGAAGACGATGTGTAACCACCAGTGAGTGCTTCCATGATCGAGTTCGCATGCCCCGGCTGCACGAAAACCTACGAAGCGAATCGCGCGTTCGTGGGCTTCGAGACACGCTGCCTGCGCTGTGGCACGGTGGTCAAAATTCCCGAGAAATCCGGGACGACTGCGGCTGCGCTGTCCGATATCGGCCTTCCCGCTCAACCGTCTCGCCCGGCTCCAGCGCCTCGACCGTCTCCGCGAAGGACACTGGTAGAGCACGATGTCGATCTCGTCCCTCCTCTCGGACCCGAGGCCGCGTCCGAGCAAGATTCAGTTGCAGTTGCTCCGCCGAAGCGACGGCCGGTTCGTGCCGTCGCGGCCGAATCGGTCGTCTCCGAGCCTTCGGTTCCAATCCCTGCGGTAACGCCCGATGAAAGCAAACTCAAGAAGAGGAAGAAACAAAAGGTGATCGGTGGCTCGGTGGGCGGGGGCATTGCCGTTGTCGCTCTGCTCGCGTTCGCGCTTTCGGGGAGTGGCAAACCGAAGCCGACTCCGGCACCCGAGCCAGCGGCTCCGACCAAGCAAGAAACGCCTCCACCCACTCCGCCACCTCCGAAGCCACGACCCGTTTACGAAGCAGCGCCGATGCCGCGTGCGGTGCGACCCGCGGTCGAGTATGAGGTGACGGCGGCCGCGCTGCTGTTGGAATATGGGGAAGGCCCCGCGGCCTGCGATCAAAAGTACGCGGGCAGAGACGTCCTCGTCCGAGGCGTGTTTCACCAGTATCGACTCGGCAAAGTGGCAGTGGTTCCCAGCGATGAGAAGGGGACGCCGATTTCTTTCGCGCTTCTTCCACCGGCCGAGTTGCGACCTGGGGAACTTCTGACCGACCCCGGCCTCGCACCCGGACAGTCCGTGGTTCTGCGCGGCACTTATACAGTGGGTTGCCGCTTCATCGAGGCCACAGTGCAAGCCTCCGAGTCGGTTGCCGAACGAACGTTCGTCGGCAAGGCGGTCTGCCTCGAAGGAGCTGTGATCCGCGCGGTGAATCGTCCGACGGGCTCCGTTTCGTTTCCATCGCTCGTACTCGAACCGCCCGCCACGGATTCGAAAATCAGCGTGACCTGCCTCTTCAAATTGTCCGAACTCGATGAAGTTTTAAAGCTCAAACCGGGAGCGCGGATCGATATCAGCGGCAAGTGTTCCGGCCGCACTTACACCGCGGTTCGGTTCGACAACTGCGCGATTCTCACGCCCGAGAGCGAAACGAGCGATCAACTTCTGCGAACCTCCACGGAGTCGTTCTTTCACGAATTCGAAACCGACTTGTTGGCCAGCCCGCGCGTGAATCTCAGCAACCCGGCCACCGAAATTTTACCCGCGACCGCCGAGGGGCTCGGGCACTCTTATCAGGTCGATCCGCGCTCCGCGAACATCGCATTCCGAAATAAGGCCGTGCAAGTGAGCGGCATCGTGAAGGAACGCCACGCGAACACCCGGATGCTCGTCCTACAGTGCGGCACCGACACGTCGTTCTCGGTGGCGGCCTTCTTTTCTCCCGCGGCGTTCTCGACCTTGCCCGAAGACCGCAGCATCGTGGTTCGTGGAATTTGCTCGGGGCTCGCTGGCGGATACATTCGAATCGAGAGTGCCGAATACGCCGAGACCAAGTCCGGGGCCGAAGCTGCCCGAACCCACATCGAGTTCTTGCCCTACCGCCTCGGCAAGGAACACATCGTCGACCAGATTGCACCAGGCCGAACGAAGGACAGCCCGATCAAGCGGAGCGCGATTCGGTTCGCCGGCGACGACCTCATTCAAGTCGTTGCGTTGAAGGTCGGGGTGTTCCCAGGAACCTCGCTCTTCAAGAATCCGTTGCCGGAGTCGAAGTGGTACAACGCGTCGGGTGCCAAGCCCGCGCCGCAGTTGCGCCGGTACCGCGTCCGCGATGGCGTCGTCGAGATCGGGCAACCGCACTTCGCCAATGGGAAGGACGTTCAAGAGTTCTGGGAACCCGTGATCAAAGCGGGGTTGAAGAAAGGGCAGTCGTGGTCCATCCGCTTCCCCGATAGCAAGATTGCGACTTACAGCGTGATGGATTTCTCGAAGGACGCGTCGGGTGCCGAACAACTGGAAATCAAGCGCACGCTCCGCGATCCAATCGACCCGACTCGCTGGGAAGAAAACGGCATCACGTACCTCCGCGGAGTGGGCGAGGTGAGGCGAATCGTCTCGTACCGAACGGAGCGAGGCGAAGCGCTCGTAGTTTCGGAATCGCGACTCGTCTCGGACGGCTCGCCACCACTCACGACTCCCGAATTGAAGGGCAAGCCATAGTGGCTGTCTGCAATCCGATTAAATAAGACAAAGAACCGCGGATCGCGGGCGAATCCCTATCAACTGTACTTGTTTAGCGCCTCAAACGCTTGATCTTTAAGGGTTTTTGAGCGGGAAACCAATCAAACTCGCCGTCTCTTACTGATTTTTTGAGAAGGCCACGA
>JAYTUG010000595.1:0-13862 GCA_043744695.1 Gemmataceae bacterium | reverse complement strand
GTGGCCGTTTCGTGGTGGTCGTTGTTGTGAGCCCCCGAGCGGATGAGGGCGATCTTGTCCATCACCTTCGCCATGAGCGGCAACTTCTCGCCGATCCGCAGGCCGGGCACGGAGGTGGCAATGGTCGTGTACTTGCCGCGAATATCGTCCGGAGCGTCCGGCTTGGGGTCGAAGCTATCGTGGTGGGAGAGGCCTCCCCCGAGGTAGACGAGAATGACGGACTTGGCCCGCGCTCCGGGCGCGGTGCTAGCGGCTCGCGCCTCGGCGCGAAGGAGCGCCGGAAGGCCGATCGCTCCCAGGCCGCCGATGCGGAGGAAGTTGCGGCGGGTGCCGGAACAGGGGCGTTGCGAAAGCGCGATGTCGAGCATGATGAACCTCAGGAGCGGGCCGCCGACGCCTTCCGCGGCCCGATCGACTTCATGATAACCGGAGCCACCGCTCCGGGGTTTGAGAATCACTCCAAATCTTCGTGGTCCGAGCGGCGCTTCTTCCGGCGCGGCCGATCGTCTTCATCGTCGTCGCGGTCGTCGTCATCGTCGCGGGATCGCTTGCGCGGGCGGTCGTCGTAATCGTCATCGACACCATCCCGAAGCTGCTTGCTGTAGCCTGCCATTTTCACCCAGAAAATGATCCAGAGGATCAGTGCCGCTGGGCTTGCGATGTAGTTCACGATCGGGATGATGGAGACAATCGTACAGATCGCATACCACTTGCCGATGCCCGCCGCATAGTCGTCCCCACGCTCGCCCATTCCCCGTTCTCGGAACTCTCTCCGAAGCGATGCGGGAACTTTGGCGGCGATCACGAAGATCCAATACAGGTTGAAGAACGGGATGAGCACGAGCCAGACCTGGCCCGGTTCCATTTCCCGATTTTCCGGTCGCACCTGCTTCAGCGCCTTGGAAAGGGTGAGGCAGTAGAAAATCTGAATGGCGAGTCCGATTGCAAGTGCAACGCAGACCACCCCGAGGATCATCGTCATGACTCCGGCGTCTAACGCGTCGGCATCTCCGGCTCGTTTCGCTTGCTGAGCGAACAAGGTCAGCATCGATCGCTCCTCCCACATGCTGTCGAATCATTGACGTTCTGCGGCACACTCCGCGAACCGTGGGGCAATCCTACCGGGCGATTGGGCACTCAGCAACCACTCATCGAATTGGTAGTCCGCACTTTCCGAGCGCGCACCGCACTCGGAGAGTGCGGACTACCTAGTTGGCGTTGCGTTCGATTCGCCGCGTCCGCCTTCTCCCCGCCACACATTCCTTCGGCTTGATGGAGTGCCCAGATTTCCTTTTCTCTCCACAAGACGCAGTTCCCGCACCTTGCCACGGCCGCGCCCTTCACCCGACCGAACCGCCCCGCACGATTGATGCGACTGGAACCGAGGGGTCTAAACCTGGGAGCGCGGCCGTCCCGGCCGCTTGCGTTTCCGGTGATGAAGGCGAGTGACTGGCGATGTTGCGGCCGGGACGGCCGCGCTCCCAGGGAGGGGATCGCGGCAAATCGGAGGCACTGCCATATAGTGATAGGATGAAGCCTGCCGAGAACCCACCGCCGCTCGAACCCACGCTCACCTTTTGGGGGGCCGCCGGAGGCGTCTCCGGGTCGATGCACCTCGTCGAAGTCGGGAACCACAAGATCCTGCTCGATTGCGGCATGCACCAGGGTAAGCGCGAAGACGCCCGCCAGCGGAACGCCCACTTTCCGTTTCACCCGGACCAGATCGACGCCGTCATTCTCAGCCACGCGCACATCGATCACTGCGGGAATCTCCCGACGCTCGTGAAGCACGGCTTCTCGGGGCCGATCTACTGCACGCCGCCGACGCGCGACCTGTTGCACGTCATGCTCGCGGATTCGGCCAAGATTCAAGAGGAAGATGCGGCGCATCTGAACATCGCCCGCAACTATGCCGAGCCGTGGATTCAGCCGCTGTACACGCATCCGGATGTCGAGAAGGCCTTTCGGCAAGTCGTGCAGGTGCCGTACGGGAAACTGGTGGATGCGACGAAGACGTGCCGCTTCAAGTTCGTGGAAGCGGGGCACATTCTCGGGTCGGCGATGGTGCTGCTCTCGCTCACCGGCCCGGATCGCGAACGGACCTTGGCGTTCAGCGGCGACATGGGCCGTCGCAATATGCCGATCCTGAAGCCGACCGCGACCATCCCTCCGGCCGACCTGCTCGTCTGCGAGAGCACCTACGGCAACCGCGTGCATCGCTCGTTCGAAGAAACCGTCGAGAAGTTGTACGCCGTGATCCGCGGCACGGTGGCCCGCGACGGCAAGGCGCTCATTCCCGCGTTCAGCCTCGGCCGCACGCAACTCATCATTCACATCCTGCAGATGGGCTTGCGCGAGGGGAAGATTCCCCGCGTGCCCATTTACGTGGACAGCCCGCTGGCCTCCGAAGTGGCGGAGGTTTATCGCGCGCACCCGAACAGCCTCTCCGACGAGATCGCGGTCGCGTTGAAGGAAGGCCACGGCATTCTCGGCGGCGACGGCGTGAAGTACGTCGAAAACTTCGAAGAGAGCACGATGCTGGCCTCGCGGCCGGGGCCGAGCGTCATCATCGCGTCGAGCGGCATGTGCGATGCGGGCCGCATTCAACAACATCTCAAGGTGCTGGTGGACGATCCGCGGTGCAGCATCATTCTCGTGAGCTATCAGGCCCAGGGCACGACCGGGCGGCGGTTGCTGGAGAACAAGCCGACGGTGCGGTTCCAGGGTCGCGATTGGAACAAGTGGATCGAAGTGCACCATCTGGACGGGTTCAGCGGCCACGCCGATCGCGAGGACTTCGTGGCGTATCTTGGGCCGTTGGCCGGGAAAGTCGGCAAGGTGCGGCTCATTCACGGCGAACGGGAACAGGCGGAAGCCCTGGCGGATATGCTGCGCGACATGGGCTTCGACGATGTCGCCGTGCCCGCCCCCGGCGACCGCATCGCGATCGGTTGATGTCGACGTCTACCTACAGATGGTCGGGAAGTATTGTCGCTGTGGAGAACCACGGAGGCCCACACCTCTCCCCGCTGGGGAGAGGTCGCGTTGCCGATGCTTTCGAATCGGAATCGCGACCTCTCCCCAACGGGGAGAGGTGAAGAGATCGATCGTGCTTTCGTTCCATACCTGAACTGCCTACTTCGGGAGGCACACCCTGTCCCTCTCGAAGTAGGCGTGGGTGGCACCGGCTTCCAGCCGGTGCAGCAACAAAAGGTGCTTTCCCATGAGAACCGGGCAGTTAAAGTGTTTCGGTTAGAAGCCGGAACCACCCAGCACCGGCTGGAAGCCGGTGCCACCCAGAACCAATTGCTAAATTCGAGAGGCACCCTCGCCGCAGTTGGGATAGCGTCGTTTCCTTCTCGCACTTAATGTCGATAATGATTCTTTCGCCACGCACCGAGGCGGCCTCATGCCCTGCGATTCCCCGTTCCTGAATCTGGCCCGCGAACGCGTCGTGATCCTCGACGGCGGCATGGGCACCAGCCTGCACCGCTACCACCCGACGGACGCCGACTGGGGACACGGGCCGGATGGCAAGTCGCTCATGAACCTGTCGGACGCGCTCTGCTACACGCATCCGGAGTGGATTGAAGAAATTCACAGCGGGTTCTTCGCGGCCGGTTGCGACGCGGTCGAGACCAACACCTTCAATGCGAACAAGATCGGCCTGGGGGAGTTCAAGCTCGCGGAGAAACTCGAAGAGATCAACCGGGCGAACATCCGCATCGCGAAGAAGGCCGCCGCCGCGTTCAGCACGAAGGATCGCCCGCGCTTCGTCGTCGGCTCCATCGGGCCTGGCACCAAGATGCCCTCGCTGACGGACCCTTCGATCTGGATCGACTTCGACACGCTCGCCGATGCCTACCGTTCGCAGATCGGCGTCATGATCGAAGAAGGCGTCGATGCCCTGCTCATCGAAACCTGCTTCGACTTACTTCAGGCGAAAATCGTCGCCATCACGGCCATCGACGAGATGAAGCGCCGAGGCATTCGACTGCCGCTCATGGTGCAACTCACCATCATCGACGCGAACCAGAAGATGCTTCCGGGCACGGACATTCCCACGGCCCTCGTCGCACTCGAAGAGATCGACGACATCGATGTGATTGGAATGAACTGCGGCGTCGGCCCGGACCTCATGCTCTCGAGTATGCGGCATCTGAGCAACAATAGCCGGAAACTGCTCAGCGTGCTGCCCAACGCGGGGATGCCGGAACGGCACAACGATGAGACGCACTTCCCGCTCAAGCCGGTCCCGCTCGCCGACGCGATCGAACAGTTCACCAGCGAGTTCGGAGTGAACGTCGTCGGCGGCTGTTGCGGCACCACCGCCGAACACTTGAAAGCCGTGTGCGATCGGGTTCACGGCCGCAAGATTACGCCGCGTTCGCCGGTGTTCGTCCCCGCCGTGTCGAGCCTCCTCGCTTATCAGGAACTCGTCGTCGAACCGCGGCCCCTGCTCGTCGGCGAACGCACCAACACCAACGGTTCCCGCAAGTTCAAGCAGCACCTCGAAAAAGAAGACTGGCACGGGCTCGTGCAAATGGCCCAGGAACAGGAACGCGAAGGCGTCCACATTCTCGACGTGTGCGTGGACTACGTCGGCCGCGATGGCGTCCGCGATATGAAGGAAACCATCAAGCGCTACAACGCGGTACTCACCAAGCCGCTGATGCTCGATAGCACCGAAGTGCCCGTGATCGAGGCGGCGCTCAAGCTGTGTAGCGGCAAGACAATCATCAACTCGATCAACCTCGAAGACGGCCGCAAGACGCTCGACCCGAAGACGATCCTCGCCAAGAAATACGGAGCGGCACTGGTCGCACTCACGATCGACGAAAAGGGTCAGGCCGATACCGCCGAGTGGAAGTTCGAGGTCGCGAAACGCATCTACGACATCGTGGTACACGAGTACGGTATCCACCCGAGCAACCTGCTCTTCGACCCGCTCGTGTTCCCCGTTTCCACGGGTCAGGAGCAAACCCGCAAGAGCGCCATTGCCACCTTCGATGCGATCAAGCTCATCAAGCAAGGGCTGCCCGGTGCCCTCACGCACGTCGGCCTTTCGAACTGCTCGTTCGGCCTCGCTCCATATACCCGGCAAGTGCTGAACAGCGTCTACCTGCACTACGCACTCGAGTACGGCCTCGATTCGGCGATCCTGCACGCGGCCAAGATCATGCCGCTGAATTCGATCGACGCGGAGGGGAAGGAACTGTCGCGCCGCCTGCTGTTCGACGAGCGGGTCTTCGATTCCGCCGGCAACTGCACCGAAGACCCGCTGCAACTCATCATCGAGCACTACGCGGACAAGAAGACCGTCTCCAAGAAGGGGCAGTCGCTGGGCGAGACGGTCGAGGAGCGCTTGAAGCAGGCCATCATCCAAGGTCGCCGCGAGAGTTTGATTCTCGATCTGGACGCGGCTCGCGAGAAGTATTCGCCCATCGACATCATCAACAAGGTGCTGCTGGACGGCATGAAGGTCGTCGGCGACCTCTTCGGCTCCGGCCAGATGCAGCTTCCGTTCGTGCTGCAATCGGCGGAGGTGATGAAGGCCTCGGTCGCCTACCTCGAACAATTCATGACCAAGCTGGAAGGGGCCGAGAAGGGGAAGATCGTGCTCGCCACCGTGAAGGGCGACGTCCACGACATCGGCAAGAACCTCGTGGACATCATTCTCTCGAACAACGGGTACAAGGTTTACAACATCGGGATCAAGCAGCCGATCGAGTCGATGATCGCGGAGTTCCAGAAGCACGACGCCGACGCGATCGGCATGAGCGGCTTGCTCGTGAAATCGACCGTGGTGATGAAGGAAGACTTGATTACGTTGAACGAGCGTCACCTGGCGATGCCGGTGATTCTGGGCGGTGCCGCGCTCAATCGCAAGTACGTGGAGCAGGACCTGCGGGCGATTTACAAGGGGCAACTCTTCTACGGCGAGGACGCCTTCGCGGGCCTCCGAATCATGGATCAACTCGCGGCACGGAAGAAGCTGAGCACCGTCGGCAGCGTCGCGCTAAGGGGGGTGGTCAACGCGACGCGATCGTTTAGCCGCGAGGCGGAGTCCGCGGAGCCGAGCGCGGCGGTGTGCAAAACGCAACGCGTGAATCCACTCACGAAACGTGGCGAGCAGCGCCGCTCCGACATTCCCCCCGCGCCGGACCGGCCCGTGCCGCCGTTCATCGGGTCGCGCGTCCGCACCGACTTCGACATGAACGAAGTCTTCAACTACCTCAATGAATTGACGTTGTTCAGCACCCAGTGGCAGTTCCGCAAGGGCGGCGTGAAAGTCTCCGAGTACGAGAAGCAAATCCGCGAGACGGCCCGGCCCGCTCTCGAACGGCTCAAGAAACTCTGCGTCGCCGAGAACATCCTGCGGCCCGCCGTCGCCTACGGCTTCTTCCCCGCTTCGTCCGATGGCACCAAGCTCACCGTGTACCAGGACGATCACCGCACCGTGCGGCAGACCTTCGACTTCCCGCGGCAGGATCACGGCGAGTACCTCTGCCTCAGCGATTTCGTCGAACCGGCCCGCGAGGGGCTGGCCGCGGATTACGTCGGTTTTATGGCCGTGACCATGGGCCGCGAGGTGACGAAGATCGCCCAGGAGTGGTATGCGGCCGGGAAGTTCCAGGACTACTTGTACCTGCACGGGCTCGGTGTCGAATCGGCGGAGGCGCTCGCCGAGTATTTCCACGCCGAACTCCGCAAAGAATGGGGCTTCGGGGCGGACGATGCCCCAGAGATTCGCAAGCTGTTCAAGGGACACTACCGCGGCGGCCGTTATGCCTTCGGCTACCCGGCCTGCCCGGCCCTCGAAGATCAGGCTCAACTCTTTGAACTGATCGAGCCGCAACGGATCGGCCTCGAACTGAGCGAGCAGTTCCAACTGGAACCGGAGCAGAGCACGACCGCGATCGTGTTCCACCATCCGCAGGCGAAGTATTTCAACGTGACGAAGTGATCGAGAGGGAGAATGTTTTAAAAGAAGTGGGGCACGGGATTCGGCCGGGGACTCGCATACCCGACTATTCCCGTGCCCGTTTTGGGTGGGGATCTGATCTTTGCATCAGATCTGTTTCTAGAAGCCCGGGACTCGCATACCGGGCTTCACTTGACATCAAAGCACCCGCTATGCCAATCACACTCTCCCTCCTACCTATTTGGGCAAAAACTGTGTTAAGTCTCACTCCCAATAAAGGTTGAAGAAAGATGAAGAACTGAGGAAGGCTGGGAAGCCTCGGCTCGGCTGGACGGGGGCTGCTCACGGTGTTCGATTTCGAAACAGGCCGTGTTCGATTTTGCCGTACCCTCAGGAATTACTTCTTCCCGAAGCAATAGAGGTGCTTCTCGCCGCGGATGAAGAGCCGGCCATCGGCGAGCGCCGGAGATGCCATGACCGGCTCGCCGAGTTTCGTCTGGCGAATCAGTTCGAACTTCTTGTCCGCCTTCAGCACGAAGCACTCACCGCTCTCGGTGATCGCGAGCATCTCATCGCCGGCCAGAAGCGGCGAGGCCGTCACGTCCTTGCCAGAGAGTCGTCCTTCTTCCCAAACCATCTTGCCCGTCTTGGCCTCGGCACAACACGGGACGCCGTTGTCCGCGATCCAATAAATCAATTCGCCTTTCGCGATCATGCACGGCACGTAGGGCGTCGGGCCTTTCTTCAGCTCCCAGACCTTGGCAGGTTCCTTGCCCTCGACGTCGATGGCGATGGTGTAGCGATCGCCTCCGCCATCGCCGCAATAGCAAACGATGACGCCATTCGCATAGACGGGCGAACCCACGACGCGGAGGGGCATCTTTCCCGCGGGCCACTCGATGGGGTACGACCAGAGTATTTTGCCGGTGGCCGGTTCGTAGCTGGTGATGGCGGTGGTGGTGCCGAGCACGAGTTCGGTGGGCTTGCCGGGGCGTTCGAGCAAGAACGGCGTGGAGTAGCTAGAACGGTGCGGCTTGCGAACGACGCCCCACTTCTTTTCGCCGGTCTTGGCGTCGAAGGCGTAGAGCATCGCTTTGCCGCCCTTGTCGCCGTCTTCATCCACGTTCACGTAGACGAGACCGTTGTAAACGGCCGGCGAGTGGCCTGGCCCGTGCTGGCTCACGAAGCCGCCGAGCGGTTGCTGCCAAAGTTCTTTTCCCTCGAAATCGTAGGTGTGCAGGCTGAGCGATTCTCCGTCCCACGAGGCGCAGTAAACGCGTTCGCCATCGCTGGCCGGGGTACCGGAGGCGAGGCTGTTCTTGCCGTGCGTCTTGGCCGATTTCCCGAAGAGTTCCTTCGTCCAAAGCGTCTTGCCGTTGGAGGCATCGAGGCAAATGAGAAGGCGCTTGGACTCCGTGGCCGACTGCACGAAGACTTTGCCACCCGCTACGATCGGGGACGAGACGCCTTTGCCGGGAAGCGCGACCTTCCAGAGCGACCTTTTCGAATCAATCTCGGGAAGCGGGCCCTCGACAATACCCGTGCCGTTCGGCCCCCGGAAACGCGGCCAATCCGCCCCCGTAAGCGACAGCGCGAACGTGAACGTAAGAATGACAGACAAGCAGAAGCGGTGCATCGGCAGCATCCCGGCGAAGGTGATTGAGGCAGGCTACTCCCGCGATTATCGCACAGACGAACCCGGATGCAAGTGTACTGTTGTTGGTTATTCGTAGTCGATGGGGCTCGATCAGCCCACCCAGCCCTGGGGTGGGCTAGACAGCCAGGAATTCACCACGAAGGCACAAAGATCACACGAAGAAACATAAAGCAAGAATGAAAATGTTCGCTCGGTCCTCTTTGTGCTTCTCTGTGTGAACTTCGTGCCTTTGTGGTCAGTTCTTGTTCCCTTCACTTTAGACTTCCCCAAGCTTGGGGTGGGCTTTCGCCAATTCGCTGATTCATACACTGAAAGTTTGCCGTTCCACTTTCCGGATGAACCCCGACCATGCCTCGCGTTCTCATTGCCGACAAGCTCGAATCCGCCGGGATCGAACTGCTGAAATCCGCCGGGCTCGAAGTGGAGACTCGGCTCGGCCTCGCCGGCGCGGAACTCGCCGCGGTGCTGCGCGAGTTCGATGCCGCCATCGTGCGTTCGCAGCCGAAGATCACGGCGACGGTGCTCGAATCGCCGGGCCGGCTTCGAGCCATCGCCCGCGCTGGCGTCGGCGTCGACAACATCGACGTGCCCGCCGCCACCCGCAAGGGCATCGTGGTGATGAACACGCCGGGGGGGAACACCGTCTCGGCGGCGGAACACACCGTGGCGCTGATGTTCGCGCTCGCGCGCAAGATTCCGGCGGCCGACGCCGCGATGAAAGCCGGCGGCTGGGATCGCAACAAGTTCGTCGGCATCCAACTCACCGGCAAAACGCTCGGCGTCGTGGGTCTGGGACGCATCGGCCGCGAAGTCGCGCGCCGGGCCAAAGGCCTCGACATGACCGTCGTGGCCCTCGATCCGTTCGTGACGGCAGCCAAGGCCGCGGAACTCGGCTTCGAGACGGCTGCGAACCTGGACGAACTGCTTCCCCGCGTCGATTTCCTCACGATTCACGTGCCTCTCAGCGCCGAGACCAAGAGCCTCGTCGGCTCGCGCGAACTCGGCATGATGAAGAAGAGCGCGTACGTACTGAACGTGGCCCGCGGCGGCATCATCGACGAGGCGGCACTCGCCGAGGCCTTGAAGGCCGGGACGATCGCCGGTGCCGGCATCGATGTATTTACGACGGAACCGACGACGGCCGACAACCCGCTGATCGAGGCTCCGAACGTGGTGCTCACGCCGCACCTCGGGGCGAGCACCTTCGAAGCACAGGAGAACGTCGCAGTCGAGGCGGCGCAATTGATCGCGGACTTCTTGCTGAAGGGCCAAGTCGCCAACGCCGTGAACATGGCAGCCGTCGATCCGAAGGAACTGGCGGAGGTGCGGCCGTTCGTCGACCTCGCCCGCCGGCTCGGGTTGCTTCACGCTCAGGTGGCACACGGGCCAATTCGCCGGGCTTCGCTCACGTACAAGGGCGAACTCGCTTCCAAGAAAACGAAGCTGCTCACGGCTGCGTTCACGGCGGGGCTACTCGAATATCGGCTCAGTGCGGGGGAAGTCAATCTCGTGAATGCCGAGGTCTTCGCCCGCGAACGCGGCATCGAGATTGTCGAATCGTCCAACCCGAAGAAGGGCGACTTCGCCTCGCTCATGCATTCCGAAGTCGAGACCGAGCAGGGCACCGCCATCGCCTCGGGCACGCTCTTTGGCGATCAGTACGTGCGGCTCGTGCAACTCGGGCCGTACCGCATGGAAGGCTACCTCGATGGCGTCCTGCTCGTCTTCACGCACAACGACGTGCCGGGGCTCATCGGGTTTGTCGGCACGATCTTCGGCAAGCACGGCGTGAACATCGCCCAGATGACGGTCGGCCGGCAGGCTCCGGGCGGCGAGGCCGTCGGCATTCTGAACCTCGACAGCCCGCCCCCCGAGGCGGCCGTCGCGGAGGTGCGTGCCCATCCGCGCATCAGCAGCGTGATGGTGGTGACCCTGCCTCCCGCCGGGGAGCTTCCCGCCTGGATGGGCTGAAATATTTTCTCCGATTCCTCGCGTTTTCAAGTATTTTGAGAAATTCGACATTTTCCGTGTCCTCTTTTTGGCACTTTTCGCGATTGGGTTGTCGGACGAAATTTTTCCTCCGACCCCGGGTCCCGCTATGGCCCGCCTGCATCAATCCGTCGGGACGTCTCCGAGCACCACGGGACGCCTAAACGGAGTCGTTTTACTGGTGGAAGACGAGCCATCGGTGCGAACCGTGACCCGGCGCATGATGGAGCTGCGCGGGCTCACAGTTCGCGTTGCCGAGACTGCCGATGAAGCGCTTCAAATCGCGACCGGTTGCGCCGGCCCGATCGACGTACTCTTAACCGACGTACAATTACCGGGAATGGAAGGCCCAGAGCTCGCGGGACACCTGCGCGCGATGCGACCGGAGTTGAAGGTCGTTTACATCTCGGGTTATGCGCGAGAAGAAGCCTTCGCGAACTCCCGGGACGACCCGAGCGCTGAATACCTCCAGAAGCCGTATTCGCCCACGCAACTGGCCGAACTTCTGGCGCGGGTACTCGCCCAGACTCGGAGTATGCCGCCGTGATGTCGCCGAACGAATGCGACCCGTCCCGTACCGCGATTCTTTTGATTGCGCACGGGAGCCGTCGCGCCGAAGCCAACGCGGAGTTGCGGACGATCGGCGAGGCCTTGCGATCGCGAGGGCGCTATGCGGTCGTGCGCGTCTCGTATCTGGAACTGGCGGAGCCGAGCATCGCGGCTGCCGGGGAAGCGTGCGTCGAGGCCGGTGCGGCGGATGTGATTCTTCTGCCGTTCTTCCTGTCGCCGGGCAGGCACGTCGTGGAAGACCTGACGGCGGCGCGGGACGCACTGGCCCAGAAATTCACCGCGGTGCGGTTCGTACTCGCCGAGGCGTTGGGCAGTCATCCCTCGATACTGGACGTCCTCGAAGATCGGGCGCGGGAAGCGGAGACGCTCGCCTGAATGGCAGTCGGCGGGAGGCACGTCGGTTCTTCACACCCTACCCATCCGCTTCGCATCCCATTCAATATCCGGAATTCAACACTCCGGGAGTTTCTCCATGCGTCTGGCTTCGATTCAAACGCCGAGCGGTATTCGTGCGGCCGTGCCGGTAGGCGACTCTTATGTGGACCTGCACGCGACCGATTCGGGTTTGCCGAAGTGCGTGAAGAACCTGCTCGCGGCGAGTCCCGCGGTTCGCGCCGCGGCCGCCGAAGCCGCTCAATCGCCCAAGGCCGTGAAGTATGCGGCCAATGCCGTCAAGCTGCTCGCCCCGATCCCCGACCCCGGCAAGATCCTTTGCATCGGCCTGAACTACCGCGATCACGCGATCGAGGGCGGCAAGGCGATCCCGACCGAACCCGTCGTCTTCGGCAAGTTCAACAACACGGCCATCGCTTCGGGCGACGCCATCGTGCTGCCCAAGGTGGCCTCCAAGGTCGATTACGAGGCGGAACTCGTGATCGTGATCGGCAAAACCGGCAAGCACATTCCCAACGACGACTCCGCGTTTGCCTATGTCGGCGGTTACACCTGCGGTCACGATGTCTCCGCCCGCGATTGGCAGTTTCGCGGAGAAGAGAAGCAGTGGATCATCGGCAAAACCTTCGACACCTTCGCCCCGACCGGCCCCGTACTCGTGACCGCGGACGAACTCACCGACCCGCACAAGTTGCAAATTCAACTGCGGCTCAACGGCACGACCCTGCAGAATTCGAACACGAAAGAATTCATCTTCGGCGTGCCCCACCTGCTCTGGTTCTTGAGCCAAGTGATCACGCTGGAACCGGGCGACCTGATCTTCACGGGCACGCCGCCGGGCGTCGGGATCGCCCGCAAGCCGCCGATTCTGCTCAAGGCCGGCGACATTGCCGAGGTCGAAATCGAGCACATCGGGATTCTCAAGAACCCGGTCGTCGCGGAGTCGTAGTCGCGAGAATTCAACACTTTTGCAAAATCCGCGAGCCTGCGCGAAAGGCTCGCCCATTCCGAGCGATAGAACAAGAGGCTCCTCGCACGCGGGTTTGTCATTCACCTCGGGTGAGCGCAACGCTACCATAGAACGAGTTGTTCGCACTCGGAGGATCACGCGATGACCGAGCCGGTTTCCCCCGCACCCGTTCCGACGCCCACGCCGCTTCCGCCGCGTCAGCCACTGCCCTTGCGGCTCGTGCTGGGTATCGCTGCCGGGTGCGGGCTCGCGTTCCTCCTCGTCATGATTGCCGGTGGTCCGAACCAAGCTTCGGAGGACAAAGCGGACGACAAGAACAAGAAAGAGGAGAAAGTTGAGAAGGTCGTGAAAGTCGTGAAAAAGGACGAGCCGAAGAAGAAGATCGCCGCTCCGGAACTCGATGGCGGCGTTGCCTGGCTGAATACCGGCGGCCCCGTCTCCATGAAGGATCTCAAGGGCAAGGTCGTGCTCCTCGACTTCTGGACGCTCTGCTGCATCAACTGCATCCACTGCATCCCCGACCTGCACAAGCTCGAGAAGAAGTACCCGAACGAACTCGTCGTCATCGGCGTCCACTCGCCGAAGTTCGACAACGAGAAGGGCACCGCGAGCATCCGCAAGGCGATTCAGCGCTACGAAGTGAAGCACCCGATCGTGAACGACGCCGAGCGCAAGATCTGGGATCGCTACGAAGTCGATTCGTGGCCGACGATGGTGCTCATCGACCCCGAGGGCAACCTCGTGGGCTACGCCTCCGGCGAGGGCAATTTCGACACGCTCGATCAGGTCATCGGCAAAGTGATCGAGATGGCGAAGAAGAACAAGACGCTCAACGAGAAGCCGATCCGCTTCGACACGTCGAAGTTTCGCGACCAGAGCGATTCGCCGCTCTTCTTCCCCGGCAAGGTTCACGCCGATGCGGCCGGGAAGCGGCTCTACATCGCCGATAGCACGCACCACCGCGTCGTCGTCACCGATCTGGAAGGCAACAAACTCGCTGTCATCGGCACCGGTCAACCCGGCTTCAAGGACGGTGCTTTCGAGAAGGCCCAGTTCGACGATCCGCAGGGGATGGCGGTGAGGGGCGATGTGCTGTACGTCGCGGATCGCAAGAACCACGCGATTCGCGCCATCGACCTGAAGGAGAAGCACGTCACCACGGTGGCCGGCACCGGCCAGCAGGCCGATCCCGGCGATCGCCGCATTGGCGTCCCCGTTCCCGCCACGAGCATCGGCCTCAATAGCCCGTGGGACCTGCTCTGGGAAGGCGACCGGCTCTTCATCGCGATGGCCGGACACCACCAAATCTGGACGTTCGACCCGGTGAAGAAGGAGATCGTGAACTTCGCCGGCAGCGG
>JAYTUG010000594.1:0-3517 GCA_043744695.1 Gemmataceae bacterium | reverse complement strand
CGTTCTCGTCCGACGTCAGGTTGCGAACGATGAGCTTCACGCTGTAACTGCCCGGCTTCACGTAATTGTGCGCGACGATCGGCTGCTCGGGCGCGAACGGTTCGAGCGGGCTGCCGTCCCCGAAATCCCACCAGCCCGTATCGCCGGAAGCATGATTCTGGCACGTCACCGTGAGGCCATCCGCGGAGGCGGCGAAGTTGGCGACCGGCAGCGGCGGCTTCACGAGCTTGTCGAACACGGCCGCGGAGTAGGTGCCGAACGCCCCGCCGCCGAGGCCGAGGACCCAGATGAGTACCGTTTTGAAGGCGCCGCGCTTCTTGGGGGCGGGAGCGAGTGCAATATCGGACATGGCGCGACCTCTTCGTTCAATTCTGGCGCGGGAGATAGCTTGTCCGGGCGAACGAGGCAATACGAAGTGACGCCGTACAATAGGTTCGCAGGGGCTTCCGCCCTGGGATCGCGTTTCAGGAGCTTCCTCGATGAGTTCGCGTTTCGTCGTCGGCATCGATCTGGGTACGACCAACTCCGCGCTCGCCTACGTGGACACGGGGGCCAAGGGCGGCACGGCGGTCATCCCGTTCCCCGTGCCGCAGGTCGTGGCTCAAGGCTCGGTGGAAGAGCGGCCGCTGCTGCCGTCGTTCCTTTACTTGCCGGGAGCGGGCGAACAGCCGGCCGGTTCGTTGAAGTTACCTTGGGATGCGAACCGCGATTACTGCGTCGGCGACTTCGCCCGCGCCTTCGGCTCGCAAGTTCCCACGCGGTTGGTCGCCTCCGCGAAGTCGTGGCTCTCGCAACCCGGCGTCGATCGCAAGACCGCGCTGCTGCCGCACAAGGCACCGGACACGGGTCGCAAGATTTCTCCGCTGGATGCCACCGTCCGCTACTTGAAGCACCTCGCCGAGGCGTGGAACTTCGCGATGGCGAAGGAACTTGCCGCGAATCGGCTCGAGGTGCAAGACATCGTGCTGACGGTCCCGGCGTCGTTCGATGCCGCGGCGCGAGAACTGACCGTGGAGGCCGCTCGCGCCGCGGGCTTCGAGAACATCACGCTGTTGGAAGAGCCGCAATCCGCGTTCTACGCCTGGCTCGATCGCTGCGGCGACGACTGGCGCAAGCAAGTGAACGTCGGCGACCTCGTGCTCGTCGCGGATGTCGGCGGCGGCACCTCGGACTTCACCCTGATCGAAGTCGGCGAAGAAGCCGGCAACCTCGCCCTCACCCGCCTCGCCGTCGGCGACCACCTGCTGCTCGGCGGCGACAACATGGACCTCACCCTCGCCTATCACGTGTCGCAAGCGCTCGCCAAGGCCGGCACTAAGCTCGACAGTTCGCAGATGGTGCAACTCACGTATGCCTGCCGTTCCGCCAAGGAGCAACTCTTCGCGGACCCGAAGTTGAAGAGTGCCCCGGTCACGGTGTTGGGCAAGGGGCGAAGCCTCGTCGGCGGCACGATCAAGCACGACTTGCCCCGAAGTGAAATGGAACAGGTGTTGATCGACGGCTTCTTCCCGGAGTGCAAACCGGACGCGGAGCCAGCGAAAGCACGGCCGATGGGCTTGCAAGAACTCGGCCTGCCTTACGTCTCCGATCCCGGCATCACGCGGCACCTCGCCCAGTTCATCAGCAAGCAGGCGGAATCGCTGGCAGCGCGATCCGGGCGAGCCGCCGGCCGTAAGGTCGCGGGTTCTTCGCTCCCCTCCGCTGTCTTGTTCAACGGCGGCGTCTTCAAGGCCGACGCGCTGCGCCAGCGCTTGCTCAACGTACTCGGTTCGTGGGCCAAGGGCGCGAAGGCGGACCCGGCGCGCGAACTCGCCGGTGCCGACCTCGACCTCGCCGTGGCTCGGGGTGCCGCTTACTACGGTCTCGTTCGGCGGGGCAAGGGCGTCCGCATTCGCGGCGGTACCGCTCGCGCATACTACGTCGGCGTCGAGACGGCCGCTCCCGCGGTGCCCGGCATGTCGCCGCCGCTCAAGGCGCTCTGCGTCGCGCCCTTCGGCATGGAGGAAGGAACCGAAGCGGACATCCCGAGCCAGGAGTTCGGGCTCGTGGTCGGCGAGGAAGCCGAGTTCCGCTTCCTGAGTTCGACCGTTCGCCGCGACGATTCCTCGGGCACGGTCGTCGAAGACTGGGAAGGCCAGATCGACGAGCTTTCCCCGGTGCGGACGACGCTCGAAGGCAAGGGTGCCGCGGGTCGCGTGGTGCCAGTCCACTTGCACAGCAAGGTGACGGCCGTGGGCCAGTTGGAATTGTGGCTGCTGAGCCGCGACGGCAAGCAACGCTGGAAGCTCGAGTTCAACGTGCGCGAGGGGAAATGAACGAAGGAAGCGGGTCGAATTCAGCCCGCTACCTTCGCTTGCTCCACTTCATCCGGCCAGTCTTCGAATCGCATCGGCAGCAATCGGCTGACGCCGCTTTCTTGCATCGTCACTCCCCACAGGCGGTCCGCCGAGGCCATCGTCCGCTTCTTGTGCGTGACCACGATGAACTGGCTGCGGTCGAGGAACTCGCGGAGCACGCTGGCGAACCGTGTCGTGTTCGCTTCATCCAGTGCCGCATCGACTTCATCCAGCACGCAGAACGGCGACGGCTTGTTGCGGAAGATCGCGAGTAAGAGCGCGATCGCGGTGAGCGTCTTTTCACCGCCGGAGAGCAGCGAGAGCGAGCGGAGTTCCTTGCCCGGCGGTCGGGCCGTGATGTCGATTCCGCTTTCGAGCACGTCCACGCCGTCTTCGAGAACGATGTCGGCCTGGCCGCCGGCGAACAGTTTCCGGAACAGTTCCTGGAAGTACCCGCGAACTGCGGCGAGCGTGTCCGCGAACATCTTGCGGCTATCGTTGTTGATCGCGTCGATCACTTGTTGAAGCGAGTGGCGAGCGGCGGCGAGGTCGTCGTGCTGCGATTTCAAACCCGTATACTCGGCATCGACGCGGGCCAGTTCCTCGAGCGCTTCCATGTTCACGCTGCCGAGGCGCGCGATCTTGCGCTTCAGATCGTCGATCTCTTGCTGAACTTCTAGCGGATTCAGAACTGAGGAATCCTCCTCGACCGAGTCGAGTTCGACGGCGTAGTCCTCGCGGATGCGGAGGGCCACGGTCTCGCGGCGGGAACGCAGATCGTGGGCGGCGAGTTCGCGGGCGTGGGCCGCGTTCTGCTTCTCCTGCCAGCCCTCGCGGAGTTGCCTCAACTCTTCGCGCACGGCATCGCGTGCCGAGCGGTCGACGCTCACTTTCGCGGACACCTCGGCAATCGCACGCTCGCGGGTTTCCTTCTCGCGGAAGGCTTCGGCCATTCCGGACGAGGCGCGGAGCATGGCGAGCAGCCCCTCTTGCAAGCGGTTCTGAGCGGTCGCGAACGCCGAGTTGCGATCGATGACTTCGCTCTTGCGGCGACGTAATTCGCCCTCGGTTTGCGTCTGCCGTTCGCGTGCCCGTTCGCGTTCCGCCGCGGCCCGGCTCAGCGTCACTTGTGCTTCGGTGTTCATCCGCTGGCAGCGTTCGCGATCTTGAGCACCGGAGAG
>JAYTUG010000593.1:0-13968 GCA_043744695.1 Gemmataceae bacterium | reverse complement strand
GCTGCCAACGTTGACCAACGCCCTGCGAACCTACACCACCACCGGCACATTGCCCCCGCTGCCGGAGACTGTGAATTCAGCAGGCTGAAGCGTTACGGATCGAGAAGCCGATCACCCAAATATCCAAGTCGCTGCTTGCTCTCGCTATCGAGCTCTTGGAGGCCTTGTTGCCGTTCTCTCACCAAGGGTATTGGTTGAGCTGGAGCGTGATTTTCCAACCCGCTGAAGCAGGTGAATAAGGGATGGCGAATCGGTTTCGCCTGCCAGATCCCCACCGTGGTTGGACCATGCGAACGACAGAAATCGGCGTATGCACGTTCGGCCTCGGCCTCGGCAGGTGTGATGAGCGTTTGCGATGAATCCTTTTGAGGACACAGATAGCGAACGATGCACTCGGGAAGATGGTAGACCGGCTCCGAGTGATCGCAACCCTGCCACCACTCCCAATGCGTGTTCAAGAAATCACCTGACAGTTGCTTCGTTCTCTCAAACAGGTTCTCGGGCAAGGTCATGGGAAGGCTCGTGCGTTTTTGCGACATCGTTACTCCCCGCGGCAGACTCCATCTTGCATCGTTGTCCGCTCGAATCAAGGACTGTGCGAAGCGCAGCCCGCTTTGGCTCCATTCCTAAATGCGTGTACCGCCGCGTCATGTCTAAAGTCGAGTGACCCAGCATGTCTTGAACCAGAATCGGGTTCACTCCGGCGGCTTGGGCTCGACTTGAGAACAGGTGCCGCAAATCGTGCACTGGCGTGAAATCCGGACAACCGATTGCTTTGGTCAGTTTCATAAACTCGCCGCGGACCGATCGCTCGGGGATCTGTCCCACCGACCGACAATAGGTCACGATCAAGGCGCTTGCACGCTCGTTCCCCTGCTTCAGGTTCTCTGGCAGAAAAATCGCCCACCAGTGACTTTACCGCCTCGCGGAAGGCAGCGGCGTTTCGAAATGTAGGAAGTCGTTTTGTGCCATTCGAGGGAGAGCGATTCAGAAAGACGAACCCCGCCTGCCGAGAACCTATGGCCTCGGCGAAGATTTTCCGAGTTTCCGGGGTCAAGGGAAGTTCGCGTTCCCGCCCCGTCTTCACATTCCACATTAACCATGGCTTGGGGCGTAAGGTGAACGTTTCACGAACGAGGTCAACATCCTCAATGAGTAGGTACGTCAACTCGGCAACACGAAGTCCGTAGGCGGCTAAAATGCCAAAGAGGCGGCTCTGCCACGGATCACAAGCCGTGAAGAATGCTTGTTCTTGTTCCGACGTGAACAGCCGACCGGCCGTCATCTCCTCGGAAGCATCCCTCAATTTGTCGATCGGAAACAATTTGAAAGGGTTGTCGTGATAGGGCGGGAGCATGCGCCGTCGGCTCGCCCAGTTGAACGCCGTACGGCAAGTGCTCAGGATGAACTTGATGCCTCCCACCTTGTAATGGGCCCGCGACCCGTTCGGCGATCCATTTCGCGCTCGCTTCTGCCCGCGAAGCCACCTCACGAAGTCCTCGACTCGGGCGAGGTCGATTGAGTCGATCGTCTTGATCTCGGCCTGTGTGCAGAAGTCCGTGAACCGGTCGAGCGCCGCCTTGTACCGGTCCCAGGTACGGAGGGCAAGCTTCTGAACTCCTGTCACGGAATCAAGGTACTCCTTGACTAGCTTGGTCGGTGCCGTGCGTGTGAACAGGAGAGGCGATGGTCGATCCTGCGCGAGCGCCTCACCGACCTTGTGAGCAGTGGTGCGGGCGACGGCGAGATTGCCGACGATCTTTTGCCGATGGGTCAGGCCGCTCTGACGGTAGTAAAGGTAGTAAGCGTTTCCGCGTTTATAGATCGTAATGGGTCCGATCCGCTCGACGTTCACATCGCGAGTGTTGCCCAATCCGGTTCGGCCGGTGTGGCCGGTTGGTGCTGCAGATTTGCGAGGCATGACAGGTTCCACTCGGGTAGAAGCCCCGCCATGTTTCACAAATTCTTTCACAACGGGTACTGGAAATGATAACGCCTTGCGGATTTACCTACAATAGAAGGCGAATCCGCAAGGCGTAAAAAATGAGCGGAGAGGGGGGGATTCGAACCCCCGGTGGGGTTTTACCCCCACGCCGCTTTAGCAAAGCGGTGCTTTCGACCACTCAGCCACCTCTCCAGACCAGAACCGCGCTCAGTCGCACGGCCACTCACTTCACCGAAATCCTACCACTCAACACGCCGTGCGACAATACGCCTGCCTACGCGAATCGCATCGAATCTCACGCCTCGGCCAGACACTCCCGCAGGAACCGCACACCGTGCTCAATGTCTCGATACCGCTCGTCCTGCGTGCCGACCTCTCGCTCGATGCACAACGAGCCGCGATAACCCACTCGCTTGAGTGCCTTCACGAAGGCCCGCGTGTTCGTTTGTCCTCGACCCAACGGCACCTCTTCACCCCAGACACCCGATTGCGGCGGGCGGTTCGCGTCCTTCAAATGCACGCTCCGAATGTCCGGCGCCAGAAGATCGAGAACCTTCAAGGGATCGTCCATGTTGTAGAGCAGCATGTTCGCCGGGTCGAAGTTCACCTTGAGGTTCGGGCACTGGAGATCGTCCAGCGTGCGGCGAAGGAGCAGGGCGGATTCCTGTCCCGTCTCGAACGACACGGTGATGCCGACGGCCTGGGCCAGTTCCGCGACCTTGATGAGCGTATCGAGGAACGGCTTGCGGGCCGGGTCGGCGGGCTCGGGGAGAAAGCCTGCGTGAAGCATGAGATCGGCGAGGCCGAGTTCCTTCGTGCGGGCCAGCGCCCACTGGAAGCGTTCGAGCCGCTCGGGTCGGGTTGCGGGGTCGCCGAAGCCGCCGGTCTTCTCGATGGTGGCGGGCGAAGTGTAATCTTCACCGGGAAAGCCGAGCATCGCTCCGCACATTTGGAACCCGGCCGCCTTCGCCGCAGCGGGCATGGCGTCGCCTTCATCCCAGGAAGCGTGATGCGGGTCGCCGCAGGCGATCTGGACGACGTCGATGCCGAGACGGTCCATGAAGCCCTTCAACTCGGGCACGTTTTTCACTTGAAGGGACCAGCTACAGACGCCGATTGCGAGCGGTTCGATTGCCATGTTTCACCTCGTAGAAGATTGGTGTGATTATCGCGATGGCAGGACCGTTCGCCATCGGTAAACTGGGAACACGGAACAATCCTCTCCTGGAGCCTACCATGAAGCGACTGACCCGGCCCCTGACGGGGCTCGGCTCGCCAAGACCGATTTCGCGAAGGCGATTTCTTGCCGCCTCGAGCGCAGTACTCGGTGCCCCGATGTTCGTTCGCGCCCGCAACGCGAACGAGAAGCTGAACATTGCCGTGATCGGCGTCGCCGACCGCGGCGAAACCAATCTCAATGGCGTGAAGCACGAGAACATCGCCGTGCTCTGCGACGTGGATGGCGACCGCCTCGACCAGGCGAAGTCGAAGTTCCCCAATGCGGTCGGCTTCACCGACTACCGCAAGTTCTTCGACAAACTCGACAAGCAGATCGACGCGGTCGTGGTCAGCACGCCGGACCATTCGCACTGCCTGCCCGCGTCGCTGGCCATGACCGCGGGCAAACCCGTCTACTGCGAGAAGCCGCTGGCCTACTCCGTGAACGAAGTGCGGTTCTTGCGCAAACTCGCTATCGAGAAGAAGCTCGTGACGCAGATGGGCACGCAGATCCACGCTGAGAACAACTATCGGCGCGCCACGGAGATCGTGCAGTCCGGGTTGCTCGGCCCCGTGAGTCGCGTTCACGTCTGGCTCAACGGCAAACCGCCGGCGGGCAAGAAACTCGGCGTGAAGCCCTCGGTCAAATTCGACATCGACCTCTGGCTCGGGCCCGCGAAGGACGACTTCTTCGAAGCGACCGCGCAGAATCCGACGAAGCAATGGCCGCACTATCACTGGCGCTACTGGTGGGAGTTCGGCGGCGGCATGCTCGCCGACTTCGGCTGCCACTTCATGGACCTGCCGTTCTGGGCTCTCAACCTCACGAGCCCAACGTCCGTGGCCGCGATTGGTAAGAAGACGTACGAGGGCGACAACACCGTGCCCGACGTGATGCAGGTGGACTACAAGTTCCCCGCAGTCGCGCATCGCCCGGCGGTTCACCTCACCTGGTATCACGGTGTCAGCGGGCCTTCCCTGGACGGCAATACGACGTACCCCGGCTTCGCGTCCGGCGTACTCTTCGAGGGTACGAACGGAAAGCTGCTCGCGGACTACGGCAAGTTGAAGCTGTTGCCGGACGCGTTCGCGAAGGACTTCACTGCGCCACCGAAGTCTATTCCCGCTTCCATTGGGCACCACAAGGAGTGGACGGAAGCCGTGAAGTTGGGCGGCAGCACGACCTGCAACTTCGCGTACTCTGGCCTGCTCGCCGAAGCCGTGCTGCTGGGCAACGTCGCGTATCGTTGCGGCCAAGAAATCGCCTGGGACGCGGTGAAGGGCGCGACGAACGTTGCGGCCGCGGAGAAGTATCTCGGTCGCGATTATCGCAAAGGCTGGGAGTTGCCGAAGGGTTGAGAACCTGCTGCCGCTTGCGGCTTCGCGATGCCGATTCGTTTGCAATCGCGAAGCCGCAAGCGGCAGAGCATTTAAAACACGCGAATGCATGCCACGAGATCGGCATGGCTTAGGTCGCGATTCGTGGGGAACAAGATGAACCCGGCTGGCGACTCGGCGCAATCCACGATGATCTGCCGTTCGTTGGGAAGCAGGTAGCCGGTCTCCGTCGCGATGTGGCCGCTGATGAGGAAGCGGGCGTCCATCTTCCGCAGGAATTCGATAGCGTTGCTCGCCGTCGTGTCGCGACCCCAAAGCAAGCTGTGGACCGTGCCGCCCGGCTCGTAATCGCTTTGTTCGAACCGATCGCGTTCGAGTCGAGCCGGATCGAAGAGCGGCATGACCCGCGATGACGGCAAACTGTGGCATATCAATACGCCGTTCGCGGTTCGGATTGCGAGCGGAAGGGACTTGAACAACTCCAGGTAAGTTTGGTACACCTCCGGTCCGGCTTCGGGCCCGTAAGCTGCCCGCACCCCTTCTTCGAAAAGAACGTTCAGGTTCTCGTCGGCCTTCAGGACGGGTCGGCCGGTCCACTGAGCGAGTTCGTGGTTGCCGGGAATGTAGTGGACGCGAGTGGGGTACTGACACTTGAGTGCGGCGAAGAGGTCGACGAGCTGATGAGACTTATCGCCTCCCGATGGGTACCGATATTGGCCGTGAATGGCCTCCTGCATGATGAAGTGGCGCTTCGGATACTTGCCGAGGTCGGCAACCTGAAGCAGCGCCTGAAAGTGTCCAACGTGGCCGTGAAGATCGCCCGTAACGAGGACATCGTCGCAATCCGCGAGTGCCAGCGTGTGGCCTTTACGGCCCGATGTACCCCGCACCAAGGCCGAAGCCTGGCGCAGGTAAGTCAGCATCCGTTGCGGTGAAGGCACGACGTAACCACCTGGAGAACGATTGTGAAATTCTAGCTGTTGCATCCGCCGTATACGACGCGGATTGAGAAATTGGGGCCAAACGTGATGGCGGATACGGAATAATTGCCAAATTCCTCGAAAGCCTCATTCGGCGCTGCCCCTTGCCTTCCCCCGGCTGGATTGCAAAATCTCTTCACTCTGGTCGAGCGCTTCGCATGAGTTTGATCCCGCACCCGGATCGCCGCCCGAGATCCGGTTCTCACCACCTGCCGCCATTGACACTCTTCTCATTGGAGTTGTCGCGGAACCTCCGCGTGGAGTGCGTGTCGCGCTTGCAACCGGCCCCTCCGCTTTCCATCGAGGATCACGACCCGATCTCGGCAGCCATCGAGGCGATGCGGCGCGAGAAGTCGGGTTGCTTGTTGATCACCAGGGCGGGAAAACTCGTCGGCATCTTCACCGAACGAGACCTGCTCACGCGCGTACTCGCTACGGACTTGCCACTCAGCGTTCCCATGGCCGAGTGCCTGACGGCGAATCCCGTGAAGGTGAGCCCCCAAGATTCCATTCAGACGGCGATCGAACGCATGGAACGGGGCGGGTACCGACACCTGCCCGTCGTGGACGAGCTGAACCGGCCAGTCGGAATTCTGTCGGCCCAGCGTGTGGTTCACTACTTGGCCGAGCACTTCCCCGCACTCGTTTACAATCAGCCGCCGGACCCGAATCAAGTGCCGGATGCCGCCGAAGGGGCCTGATTGGACATTCGGTAACTCTTACTCTGTAAGAGTTGCCAGCCGCCTGCTCTTTCTTACAAACTTCCGGCGGCTCAAACCCTCAGTCGGGTCAACGGTTTTTTTTAAGTCTCATACCTGCTCGTGCTTGGGCCGACACCTAGGGGATGGAACTAGGATTGGCACGAGTGCTGCTTTATTTTCGCCGTCGACGCGGTTCTCCCCCAGAACCAGCGACATGTATGGAGCCGGCTTCCCCCGATGCCCTCCCCCAGACCTTGGGCGTCCTGCACGGCTTCGACCGATCTCTCGATTACTCCTTCCCCCGCAAACCGTCCGGCCCCCCAGCCGGACGGCTTGCTCGTTTCCGGACAACCACTTTCGCATTTCATCCCCATCCACTGTATAATTTCGCGAATCGCTATCACCGCTGAGCCGACTCCATGAATGCGCCGCTCTACGTTTCGCCGATTCCGCTTCCCGGCGGGTTGCCGCCCACCAACGAGGAGTTGGCCGACCTGCTGCGGCAGATGCTGGACGTGCAGCGCGAACAGGTCGCGATCCTCCGAGCCCAGCAAGCGGCGAGCGATAACCTCTCTCGTTGGCGCGCCTTCCTGAATCGCTGGGCGACCGAGTTCCCCGAAGTCGGCGGCGAGTGCAAGCAAGCCATGCCGGCACTCGAGCGAGCCTACCTCCTTTTGATTCAAGACGTACTCGGCCGCCTGAGAGAAGTGGAAGACGACCTGGGCGACGAATTCGTGCTCTCGGAATTCCTCGACCGCTACGGCACGAAGTTGACGCAACTCGGCAATATGATCAGTAACCTCAGCCCGATCGCGGACGCCGCTCCGGCGGACGCACCGGCCGCGTGATGAACTCATTCATGGATCCCACTTCTGCGGATGTCGCACGGCTCCGCGATCTCTACGCTCAGGGGCAGTATCGCCTGGCGTATGAGTTCGCGTCGACGTTCGGCCCGCTCCGCGGATGGTCCAGCACGCCCGCCCGGCTCATCGGCGGCCGGTTGGCCATCCAACTCGGCGCGCCGCGCCTCGGCCGGCAACTACACGCCGCTGCTTTCCGAGCCACACCCGCGCATCCGGAAGCCATCTACTACCACGCCCGCTACCGCCTCGAACGGTTCGGACTGCTCGCTTGCTGGCGGTTCCTGCGGCAGCATCCGGATTGGTCCGACGCGCCCCCGGAGTTGCACGCCGATTGGCTCTCGCTTCAGGGGTTCGTGGCCGCTCGCCTCCGCGACTTCGACCGCGCCGAACGCTGGCTGAATCGTTCCGAAACCGTCGCACCCAATCGCGCGTGGCCTGCGGTCGAACGCGCCAGCGCCTACGAACTGGCCGACCGCCTCGACGATGCTCTCGCCTCGGCCCGACGTTCGCTCGAACTGCACGCCTGGTTTCGCCCCGGAGTTCAAGCCGTCGCCCACGTCCTGCTCCGCCTCGGCCGCGAACGCGAGGCGCTCGACTTTCTCACCGAGGCCGCGACGAAGCTGGAAAGCGGCCTCGTGATGGCCCAACTTTCCACCGTGCAGAACGATCTCGGCTTACACGTGGAGGCTGCCCAGAGCCTCGATCGTTATGAGGAACTGTGCCCGCTGATGGAAGAGGACGCCGTGAAGTGGCTCGCGGCTCGCCGCTCCGACACGGCCTACCGCCTCGGCGACAACGCCAACGCGGCCCGGTTCGCACGGGAAGCGAACGACGAGTTCTACACGCAGTTCGCCACCCGCCTCGAGCAGCCCGCGACGGTAAGTAATGGGCGAACCATTCTTGCTCCCCTCACGTGCTTCTTGCCTTCGGAAGACCGCACCCCGCCACCGTCCATTTCCGAGATGCTCTCGCGGTATTGGAAGCACTCGCTGCCCCAGCCATCGGCGGATACGAACGCGCCGATGGATGGGTTGCCCGATGCGGCCGAACGCAATCGGGCCGAACGGACCGGATGGACGACGCTCGAGTTCACGCTCGCGCCCGAAGCCGCATTCTCGCTCATCGAACGCGGCGTGGCATTCGTCGTCACGCTGGTGGAAGCGGGGTTCTCCCAGCCGCGATTGGCCATCGGCGCGGATCGAATTCGGAACACCATCTTCTTCGCGGAACATCCCGAGCGGAGGCCCACCGAGGCACCCCTCGAACCTTTCATCAAGCGCTTTGTCGCTTCGGGCCCGAGGTGCTTGGCATTGGTTCCCACTTCCGAGGCGTCGCGATTCCAAGGCCTCCATTTGCAGGACGCCGAGGCTTACGATTTGCTATTTGAAGTGCAGCGGCCCTTGCTCGCCCACGATCGCTTATCGGCCGAGGCGGCGCTCGCGTTACTTCAAACGAAGCTTCCGAATCACCGGTTGGCCAAAGCTGGCACGCTGGCACTGGCCCGCTACGATGCGCACCCGGTGAAGACGCTCGCCGCACTCGAGACCTTTCTCGCCGACTCCCCGCACAACACCACGTTTGTGATGGCGAAGTTGGCCGTCCTGCGCGACCTGAACCGAAACGACGAGCGTCTGGCGCTGCTCGAGGCCGAGGGTTCTTCCATCGAATCCGAGCCGCTCTTGATGCAGTCGCTGGCCCAAATGCTGCTGCCGCTCGTCGACCGTCAGGCCGAAGCGGACTGGCTTCTGCGGCGCTCGGTGAGGATTCGACCGACCGCGGCCGCCGGCTTCTTCCTGCTCGGAACGCAGTGGTGGGAGGAACGTCGCTTCGAAGACGCAGCCGAAGTTTACCGCTTTGCCTGCACCTTGGAAGAACGGGAAGACCAGTTCGCGGATGCGTACTTTCGCGCGTCGCGGGCCACGGATCAGGTGCCCGAAGCGGTTCGGCTCTTCCAGCAGCGCGCCGGCCGCGCGACCCTCCCGATCCCGGCCGCCACGCGGGCACTTTACAACGCGCTCATGGATCGCGACGAACCCGAGCAAGCCTTCGCCGCACTGGATCAGGCCATCAACAAACTCGCGAGCGGAACTCGAGTGGCCGCGGGCTCCACGGCGCTCGGCGACCTGTATCTTTTTCGCGCCGAAAGCCACGCGGGATTTGGCCGCAGCACGGAGGCGAACGCCGATCTCGCCTCGGCTCAGCCGCTTTCGCTGCCAGCAGTATGGAACAAGGCGGCTGCACGGATCGCCCGCATCGAGCCCGATCTGGGTGCCGCGGTGGTTCACACGCTGGAGTTCCTGAAGCTCGACCCGACCTCGCCGGAAGGGCACCGCAGCGCGATCGCACTCTTGAACGAAACGGATGGCCGCGCCGCCGCCCGCACGCATCTCGGCCAGACCACTCAGCGGTTCCCGCATCACTATCCGCTTCTCAAGATGCAGGCGGAGTTCCTCTCGGGCGATGCGGAGGCCGACCCCGATCGCGTGATTCAACAACTGCTCGACGAGTGCCCGGCGGATGCTTGGGCCTGGCGTCAGCGGGCGCTCTTGCTCGCCGACCGCAAGCAGCACGAGGAAGCCCTCGCGGCCGTTCTGCGGTCCCACGAATTGGAGCCGAATCATCCGTGGTATTACGGTGTCGCCAGTCAGGTTCATCGCCGCGCCGACCGCCCCGAGGAAGCGCTCGAAGTGCTGCGCGAGGGGCTTCGCCGAAACATCGACCAGGAACTACTCGTCAGCGAGTTGGTCCAAACCAGCCGAGGCCGCGACGAAAAGCGGGACTCGCTGGCATTCGTGGAAGGGGAACTGCGCCGCCAACCGCACGTCGGCGATGGCCTCATCGCGTTCGTGGCGCATTCCCATCAGGTGTTCACCGAGGCAGACGAGCACCTCGAACTGTTGGAAACTCTCGAGGAATTCTTGGACCTCCGCCCCGATCTTTGGCAGGCTTGGTCTCTGGCGATTCAACAAATGGCTGGCCTGAACCGGCTCGAAGAAGCTCACGAACTCGCGCGGGAAGCCACCGACCGATTCCCGCTTCTCGCTAAACTCTGGCTCGACCGCGCGCAGGTGTGCCACGCAATGGCTAATCCCGAGGGGCGACTCGACTCGCTCCGTCAGGCCGTGGCCGTGGCACCGGGATGGTCCCCCGCGGCCCGCGAACTTGCCGAGGCGTTCGAAGACGCCGACGAACCCGACGACGGCATCGCGGTACTTCGTCGCAACGCGTCGCGCTCGCCCCTCGACCCCATGGCACATGGCTTCTTGGCCGAACTCTTGTGGGAAGCGGGCCACTCGCGCGAAGCGATGGATCGCGCCAAGCTCGCACTGCGGCACGAACCCGGTTACGAATGGGCTTGGCACGCCGTGCAACTTTGGTCCGAGCGGCTCGACGAACCGGACGAACCGATCGAACTGGCACGGGAACTGGCTCGCGAACGCCCCGGCGATCCGCGCATCTGGCTTCGGCTCGCTCGCCTGCTCCAGCATCCCCGGCACAACGACGAAGTTCTCACGGCCTTGGATCGAGTCGTGCTTCTCGACCCGCGCAGCATCGAGGCTCACGACCTTCGGGCGGAACGGCTCGCCGAGATGGGCCGCTACGACGAAGCGCTAGCTGCCGCGAAGCCGATTCAGCTCCTCACGCCCGAGTTGCCGATTTTGTTGCAAGGCCGGGCCGCCTGGATCGAGGCACGACGCGGAAATTACGCCGCGGCCATTCCGCCGATGCAGGCACTCGTGGCCGTCGATCCGAAGTACGTCTGGGGCTGGCACCAACTCGCCGAGTGGTACAACGAAACGGGTCGCCCCGAGGGCTACCTCGAAGCCGCGTCCGAACTCGCGAGGCTGCAACCCGGGCACCCCGTCGCACTCACCATGCGCGGCGAAGCCAAGATTCAGACCGGCGACCGCGACGGCGGCAAAGCCGATCTTCGCGACGCTTTGAAGACCAGTGCCGCCTACTCCGCCGCGGCCGCCGTGCTCTTCGATGCTCACCTCGAAGACGAAGAGTATCGCGAAGCCCGGCAGATTCTCGCCGTGCTTCAAGAGCACCTCGCCGGACCCGAGGTCGCGGTCAAGCAGATGCAATTCGCGTGCAGGACGAACGACGTGGACGCCGCCGTTCAAGCCTTCGCCGAGATCTGCGAGGGGCCGGGGCAATCGCCGTATCCGATTCAGGCGGGTCTCACCGAGATGCGGTCCGCCGGTTGGGGCGAACGAGCCATGCGCGTGCTGCGCGAATCGTGGCAGAGCGGCGGGCCCTTCCATCCCTGGGCACCGATCTTCTGGATCGATTCGCCCGATGGCGAAGAAGCAGACCCCGGCGAGCGGTTGCGAGCCGCGGACTCCACCATCAAGGCCTATCCGAAGTTCGTTCCCGGGCACGACTCGAAGGCCGAGCAACTCGCACTGGCCGAGCGCTACGACGAGGCGTTGACCGCGTGCCACCCTTCGGAACTCGGCGATCCACCGCCGCTCGAACTGCGAGGCCGCACCGCCTGGATCGAAGCGAAGCGCGGCGACCGCAACAAGGCCATCGCCCTCATGAAGCAGATCGTGGCCGAGGAGCCGGGCTTCGTTCACGGTTGGCGGCAACTCGCGGCCTGGTACGATTCCTCCGGACGATTCCGCGAATGCTTCGAGGCCTCCGAGCAGTTCGTCAAGCTCGAACCGCACAATCCCGTGGCGTACGTCTATCGAGGCGAGGCGAGGCGAAGCCTGGGCGACCACCGCGGCGCGCTCCACGACTTCAACAAAGCGTTCGAGATCGACTCCGCGTTCGAAGCCGCCGGCTTGAACCTCATCGTCGAGCAACTGGCCACCGGCGACACCCCCGGTGCGGCCCGCACCCTCGCCGCGCTGCGCGAACACAGCGATGGCCCACTCGTGCGGCTGCGCGCCGTGCAGATCGCCTGCCGCCAGGGCGAACGCGAACAAGCCGCGATGCACTTCCGCGAACTGGCGGCCGACGCCGGGGCGAGCCGGGGCATTATCAAAGACGCACTCGCCGCCTTCGATGCCGAGAACTGGGGCACGGAAATCACGGACGAACTTAAAGAAATGACCTTCGCCGAAAGCGCGAACCCCAACCTCGCGGGTCTGTGGGCGGAGCGGGCGGCAAGCGAAGGCGCCCTCGATTCCATGGCCGACCGCTTGCCCGAACTGCTGGCTCGCAATCCGGCAGCGGGCCGCGAAGCCGTCCTCGCATACGCCTGGGCCGTGGCCGAGGCACGCAAGCCCGTTCAAGGCATCATTCAGAGATACAGCGACGTGCTTCGGGCCGAAGACCCTTCCTGGGCGCGGGCCGGAGCCGCGCTGGTCGCCGCCGGGCACTTCGCGCTCGGCGTGGCTTGGCTCGCGGAATATCGCGAACGCGAAAACCTCGAAGCCTGGATGCTCCGGCCGCTCACCATCGCGTACCGGGCACTCGATCAGGACGACAAAGCGATTGAAGTGTGCCGTGCCGCCGTGAAACTCGGCGGCTCCGACGAACTCCTCGCCGATTTCCGCGCCTGGCTCGCACTCGACCAAGCTCTGAGTGCCCAGGTGGATGAAGCCGCCAGCCTGATCGCGAAGGTCGATAGCGTCACGGCGGGCGACGGCACGCGCTTGATCCTCGCGATGGCCGAGGCCGCGCTCATGCTGCTGCGTTCCGGCCCAGAAGGAAAGTCGGGGGCGTTCGCCGAGGCGAAGGAACACTTGCGAACCGCGGCGGGTTCGTGTGCCGCTGGCGACGTGCCCTTCGGAGCGAGCCGCGCCTATCGCAAGGTCGTGAACCGCATCGTCGATGAGGTGGGCACCCTCAGTGCGAACCTCTGGGCACTGTGGCAGCGGGTGGCCCCGTGGGTGAAGTAACTGGCTTGGCCTATCGGCCCCGATAAATTTAAAAACGGCCAAAACGCTCAATTTGGCCTTGAGAACAAGCGATTTGTAGGACCACCGCCCGGTCGTGCTGGTCATGCTCATTTTAGTTTCGGTCGCAAGTGGTTTCATGATCCGAACCTCCGACGGAGCGGAGCATGACCGCATGGGTCAAGCGCGCCACGAGTGTTTGAACGGGGGAAAACCGAACGATGAGCGCGAAGTGAGGCGCGAGAAGGGTACGATCCGGTTGTTGAAGTGCAACCTCACTTCAACAATCGAACGAACCTAGCGATATGAGCATGACGAAGTCGAGCAGCAGCTTGGGAATGGAAAGTCTGCGACTATCGGCAGCGGCCGTCCAGCCGCACGTATCAACGAACTTCCGCCTAGCGGCGAAGACGGCTCCGGTCGTGCCTCTGAGCCCGGTTGTTCCCGTCCCGGCTCGCCTAAATGTACGAGACCAAATAGTTCACCAGCGCGAAGCAGATCACGACCAGGAACAGCACGAGCCAGGCCTGGAATAAGATGCTGTCCGCCTTGCCGTATTCGGGCGGCGGGGCGTCGGGGGTCGGGGCGATTTTCGGTGCTTCACTCATGGGGAATCCTCCCGCGGGTCCGAGTCTTCTATTCGACATTATCGGCAGGCGGACGCGCCAATTCCAGATTTGGGTCGAAATCGCGGGCAAGCCATGCATTCGCGAATCCCACCTGCGGATAGAATCGGGGGAGTTCCCGCGTCCGCTACAAACCCCGCCCGCGCCGTTTGCCCCATGCAAATCGAATCGGCGGAATCCCTGATCGAGATGCTCCGAGCGAGCGGGCTCTACGAAGCCGAGCCGTTCGCGAAGCTCGAGGCCGAACTGCGAGCGGCCGGAAGCGATCCGCAAGAACTGATCCGACACTTAATCGACCGCGAACGCATCACCGCTTACCAACTCCGCAGAGTCGTCAATGGCCGTGCGAGCGAACTCTTCATCGGCCCCTACGTGGTGCTGTACAAACTCGGGGAAGGGGGCATGGGCCGGGTCTTTCGAGCCCGGCACGTGCGGCAAGATCGTC
>JAYTUG010000592.1:0-13987 GCA_043744695.1 Gemmataceae bacterium | reverse complement strand
TTCAACTGCGTGCGGGCCACGAAGTCGAGCAGGCTGGTGCCGCCTGGCGAAGTGCTCTTCGCCACGTCCGTGATCACGCCCTTCTGGGCGGCCTTATCCGCGCCGTTCGCCGAGGCCATCTTCAACTGGAAGTCTTCGAGCGACGTGATCGACGGCACTCGCACGGGAGCGCCGTTGAGTGCCAGCGGCGAGGACTCGTTGCCGGCAGCGAGGTGAAATGCGGGGCTCGGCTGCGACTTCAGCGTCTTGCCGATCCAACCATCGTGGAGCGACTCGGCGGTGCTCGCCGCCTGCCAGATGTCCATGGAGCGGAAGTGCGACTGGCTCGGGTTCGGATAGCCGACGCCCTGGACCACGCACACGGCGGACTTGTCGTTGTGCAGGCGAGCCATGGCGTCGAACGCCGGGTGGAACCCGAGGTCCTTGCCGATGCCCTTCACCCGATCCTTGGGAATGGCGAGCGTCGGGCGAATCTTGTAGTACTCGTCGTGCTTGTACGGGATGACGGTGTTCAGGCCGTCGTTCCCACCCGTGAGTTGAATCACGACGAGGACGGTGTCCTTCGCGCCCTTTTTGTCGGCGGTCGGGGCGGCGAACGCCGTGCGACCCAGGAATGCGGGCACGCTGGCTCCGAACCCGAGAAGGGACGATTGTTGCAGGAAATCGCGGCGAGTGGTCATGGGAACTCCCAAATTACGTGACAGATTAGCCGCGACGCGGAGTCTTCGGAGCGGAGCGTGGTTGACGATGTCGCGCTCCGCTCCGCGGACTCCGCGTCGCGGCTAATCGTTAATCCAATTGAAACTCCGGAATCGTCAGCACGAGGTGCGCGACGGCCCGGTAACGGTGGTTCGACTTATCGTCCGATGTCCAGTACACCGGGAACTTCGTGGCCTTGGCTTGCTTCAAGTAGTCGAGCAGTCGGGTCCGCGTTTCGGCCGGTGCGTCGCTTTGGAGGAAGACGCCGAGCAAGAAATCGACCACGTCCTCGTCGGTCTTCTTGCCGTGCGCGGCGAGCAACTTCGCCGGGTCGCAGCGCGTGCCGAATCCGGTGCCCTCGGTGGAGGTGAGCGCCAATGCAAGGTTGTTGCGTGAGAGCAGCGTCTGGGCGTTCAGCCAAGTTTGGCCGCCATCCCACCCTTTCACAGAGGGCGGCGCGAACAGCACCTGCCCGAGCCCTTCGAGGATGGCCGCGAGCGGCAGCGGTCCCGCCGTGCCCTCCAGCCCGCGGACGATGCTCACCGCGAAATCGACCGGCGACTTGATCTTCGCCCGATAACTCCGCGGCGAAAAGAACAGGTTCGAACGCAGCATCGTGCCCACGAGCTTGCCGGTGTCGAAGCCCGATGAACGGTACATCTCCGCGAGCGAATCGATGACCTCGGGCGCGGGCGCGTCCGATTCACTAATGAGGAAGCGGTACAATTTCGCGACGATAAACTTGGGGCACGCCGGGTGCTTCAAGCAGAGGCCCGCGATGTCGTCACCTTCAAAAGTGCCCGTGCTACCGAACACTTTCTTGGTCGAAGCATCGTGCTGTTTGCGATTGAAGCTGCTCTTGCCGCTCTCGATGTTGTAACCGGTGAAGGCCTTCGCCGCCTCGCGGATGTCCGCCTCCGTGTAGTTGCCGATGCCGAGGCTGAACAGTTCCATCAGTTCGCGGGCATAATTCTCGTTCGGCTTCCCCTTCACGCTCTGGATCGTGTCGAGCCAGATCATCATGGCCGGATCGCGGCCCATCTCGACGAGCAGATCCTTGAAGTTGCCGAGGGCGTGCTTGTGCATCAGCCGATACTGGCCGAGCATGTGGCGGGCGTTCTGCACTTTCACGTTGCTGGTGGCGAAGTGGTTGTGCCAGAACAACGTGAGCTTTTCGCGCAGCGGGTGGGCCGTCTTGAGCATGCGGTCGAGCCACCACGCAGAGAGCCGCGGCAGCGGCGCTCCCGGCGGCATACTCTGCTCGCTCGCCATGAATTCCGACGTGCGCGTGAAGTCCTCGGATTCCGGCTTGCCGGAGAGGAGGCGTTCGAGCGTCTTCTCGTGGCCGTTGGCGACGCCGGCTTCGAGTTCGGCGTGCGTGGCTCCGAACCCGGCCCGCCGATACAGGTGGCCGACCTTCCGCGCATCCCAGGGGTTGGAAGGTGATGGTCTGTAGGGTTGCCACATATTGTTGATGTCGAGCATTTGATGTTCCGTGTGAATCGCGTGCCGCCCGCGCTCCGCTCCGAGGACTCCGCGTCGCGGCTAATCGGTAATCAACGGGTCCAGATCAGGTCGAATTTGTACACGGTGGCGGCTTCGTCGATCTCGATGTTGACGGTGCCGAGTTTCTTCAGCCAGTTGCCGATGGCGTCGACCTGCTTGCGGGCGTCCTCGAGGCCGACGCCGCCACTCAGGATCGCATCGGTAATCAGTGGGTCCGGCAATTCGTAGAGCGCTTTGGAACCGCCAGCGGCGAAGATCTTGCCGCGCCAGACGGCGGGGCTCGCCTTCACCGTCGTCGTGCGGCGAACTTCCGCGATCACCTTCTTGCACGCTTCCAATGTCGAGGCCGCAATGAACTGGCCCTCAGCCCGTACGAAGCAGGGCTCGAAGTTGAAGCGGATGCCATTGGGGTCGTCCGGGAAGGCTTTGTTCTCGGGGAAGCGGTAGACGATGATCTTCAGGCCGTCGTGTTCCACCTCGGTTTGCTTCATGCCGAACTGGAGGTTGAGGATGATGCCGGCGCTGCGGAGTGCGTTCTCGAGGCCGATGCCGAACTTGGGATCGCGCATCGTGGCGACGTAGCCGAAGGCCGGGAAGCGGATGCCGGGCACGGTCTTGTACGGCAGCACGTCGTGGTTCAACACGACCCCGCGATGGTATGCACCCCACGATTCGAGCAGTTCGCTGAACTTCACCGAGCCCGGCAACACTTTGTTGATCTGGGCGATGCCGTCTTCCAGGTTCTTGCGCATCTCGTCGTTGATGAGCTTGTCGCGGTGCTTCCAGTAGTAGCCGATGTCGAGGTACATGCTCTGCGAGGCGACGACGCCGGGCGGTTCGAGCAACGGCAACGAACCCAGCTGACCCTTCTCGGGCGGTATGTGCAGGGCGAATTCGGGCGGGAACTCGCTGCGGCCCGCGGGCATCCGAAGGGCTAGCCGCAAGCCGTTCTTTTCTTCGAACAGCCCAGCCGTCACGAAGTCCGAACGGCGGAGGCAGTCGATGGTGCCGCCGGCGACGAGCGTTTGCAGAAAGTCCTTGCGGGTCGCCTCGAAGAAGTCCTTCGTGGCCTGATCCTTCTTCACGGATGCGAAGTCGATCCAGACCATCAGTAGCGGGTTCTTCGGCAGCAGTTTCTCGGCCTCGGCGAACGTCTGCTTGTTCCGCACCGAGCCGACGCCGTCTTTGAGTTGGAGCGATTCTGCGAGGAAGGCCGCCTTGTTGGAAACCAAGATCGTGCTGCCACGGCGAGCCGCCAGCAGCCCGTCGCCGAAGGTCACGATGTCGGCACCGTGCTTGGTCTCTCGCTTGGGTCGGCCCGCTGCTCCCTGACGCTGGAGTTCGTCGCCGACGATCTCGACGAACAGGTTGAAGGCCTTCTCGGAGTGCTTCTCGTCGGTGCCGTGCATGACGAGAATCGAGGAGCCGTTGTCTTTGAAGAAGCCGCCGAAGGCCATGCCGTTGCCGGCGAGTCGGTCGAGGAGTTCGGGCCACTTCGCGCCGAGTTCGCGTTCGAGGTGGCCGAGCATCTGGAAGAAGCGGCGCGCCGTCGTCGAGTCGAGAACGGCTTTCACCGGAGCGAGTTGCTGGGCGTCCTTCGCGGCGTCTAGACTCGTGATGGCTTCAAAAAGCTTCCGCGGGTTGTCGATCTTTCCGACAATCTGGACGCTATCGGGAACGCTGGCGAGCGGGTCGGCGGCCTGGCTCGGGGCGGCCAGAATCAGGGCGAGGAACGCAGTGGTGAGGGCCAGGCGCGACATGCGGCGTCTTCCGGAGTGGTGCGGGTTCGCTGCCAAGTCAATACTTCCGAGGTGCCGGTGCGGTTTCAGAAATGTCGGGCTTCGCGAAACCAATTCGCGCCGTCCGTGTTCATCATGGTAGAGGCGAACCATGTCGGCCCGTTTGGGCCTGGGAGGCGATCATGCTCAGGAAATTCGTGTCGGTCAGTCTGTTTCTCGCGGCGATGGCGGGAATGTTCGCGGTCTCCGATACCGCTGGTGCCGCGGACGCCGCCAAGAAGGACGCTCTGAAGAAGAAGGTCGTCGCGGCCAAGAAGAAGAAAGCCGAGCCGCTCAAGACGGACGAGATCTTCAAGAAGCTGGATGCGAACTCCGACAACAAGCTGGACGTGGACGAGTTCAAGAAGCTCTTCACGGTGCAGCCGGAACCGAAGGGCAAGAAGGGGAAGGAAGTCGGCCCGTTCGATCTGGAGTTCACCTTCAAGAGCCTGGACGCGAACGGCGACAAGTTCCTCTCGGCGGAAGAATTCAAGGGCATCGTGCCCGCCATCTTCCCGGCTCCGAAGAAGTAACCTGAGTGTTAAACGCTGCGGCTTTGCGATTCCCGAGAGAATCGCGAAGCCGCAAGCGGCAGTGGCTCAACTCTTCTCGCTCACTTCCTCCACCACCGAACTCGGCGCTCCGAACTGATCCGGCGATCGCGCCTGGAGCAACTTCGCGACGAGTGCCGTCCAGCCAGTTTGATGGCTGGCCCCGACGCCGCGGCCCGTGTCGCCGTGGAAGTATTCGTAGAAGAGCACGTAATCCTGGAAGTGCGGGTCGGTCTGCTGCTTCTCGCAATTCCCGAACACGGCCCGGCGACCCTTCTCATCCTTCAAGAAAATGCGGGCGAGCCGCCGCCCGATTTCGGTCGCGATCTCTTCGAGATTCAAGAACTTGCCGCTACCGGTGGGGCACTCGATGCGGAACTCGGGGCCGTAGTAGTGGTGGAAGCGCTGGAGGCTTTCGAGGATGAGGTAGTTCACGGGGAACCAGATGGGGCCGCGCCAGTTCGAGTTGCCTCCGAAGTCGCGGGTCGCGGACTCGGCGGGCTGGTAACTCACTGTGAGCCGCGTGCCGTTCGCGTTGCAGTCGAACGGGTTCTTATCGTGGAACTTCGACAGGGCTCGCACGCCGTATTCGGAGAGGAACTCGGTTTCATCGAGCATCCGCTTGAGCAGCTTCTTCATGCGGCTGCCGCGGAGCAGCGAGAGGAGCCGGCGATCGCCCTTGCCCGGTTCGTGCCAGCGCGACACGAGTTCCGCCAGGTCGGGCCGGTGGTTTAAGAACCACTTCAATCGCTTGGCGAACTCGGGCAGCTTCTCCAGCATCTCGGGCTCGATCGTCTCGACCGCGAAGAGCGGAATGAGGCCGACCATCGAGCGCACCTTGAGCGGAATTTCGCGGCCATCGGGCAGGTTCAACTCGTCGTAGTAGAACTGATCGTCTTCGTCCCAGAGCCCGCCCTCGGCGTCGCCGGGCTTCTTACCCATCGCCGTCATCGCCTCGGCAATGTGGAGGAAGTGCTCGAAGAACTTGGTCGCGACATCCTGATAGACGGGGTTGTGCAGCGCGAGTTCGAGTGCGATCCGCATGAGGTTCAAGCAGTACATCGCCATCCAGGCGGTGCCGTCGGCCTGGTTCACGAAGCCGCCGGTGGGCAGTGGTTTGCTGCGGTCGAAGACGCCGATGTTGTCCAACCCGAGGAACCCGCCTTGGAAGATGTTTCGGCCTTGAGCATCTTTGCGATTCACCCACCACGTGAAGTTGAGCATCAGCTTGTGGAAGACTTTTTCGAGGAAGGCGAGATCGCCGGGGCCGCGACCCGCGCCGGTGAGCGGATGCTTGCGATCGATCTGGAAGACGCGCCAGCAGGCCCACGCATGGACCGGCGGGTTCACGTCGCCGAATTCCCATTCATAAGCGGGTAGCTGGCCGTTCGGATGCATGTACCATTCGCGGGTGAAGAGCAGCAGTTGGTTCTTCGCGAAGTCGGGATCGACCATCGCGAATGGGATCATGTGGAAGGCGAGATCCCACGCGGCGTACCACGGGTACTCCCACTTATCCGGCATCGAGATCACATCGGCATTGTTGAGGTGAGTCCAGTCGCGGTTGCGGGCGCCGGGTCGCTTGCGTTCGGGCGGCGGAGGCGGTGGGTTCGCGTCCCCCTTGAGCCAGAGCGGCACGTCGTAGTGGTAGAACTGCTTGGTCCAGATGAGCCCGGCGAAGGCTTGCCGCTGCACGAGCCTCGCATCGTCGCTGGCAATGTCCTTCTGGAGGTCGGCGTAGTAGGCGTCGGCCTCGCGGATGCGCTCCGCGAAAACGCCGTCGAAGAACGTGACGGGGCAGGCTTCGGCTAGCGTGCCGGTGCCGCAGGCCGAGGGGTTCTTGGCGTTGGTCAGTCGCACCTTGGCGACAGCGCTTTTGCCGGGCGGGATGTTGAAGCGGAAGTGGGCGGCGGCCTTCGTGCCGCGTCCCTCGTGATTCACGGCCGAACGATCGCCGCGGACCACGTACTCGTGAAAAGCGTCCTTCCAGTAGCCGACTTTTTCTTCCTGGAAGAGTCGCGGGTTGGTCTCGTTCTCGGTGAAGAGCAAATCCGCTTCCCCGTGAACGTGGAAGTTGTAGTCGCCGAGGCGATCGTGCGAAATGGCGAGCAGGTCCGGCCCCATTCCCGCAATGCTCGGTCGCACCGCGTCCGGCTTCCAACTCCACGTGTTGCGAAACCAGACCTGCGGGAGGATGTGCAGTTCCGCCGCGGCGGGGCCGCGGTTGTGCGCCGTGATCCGCATCAGCACTTCGTCCGGCCCGGCCCTGGCGTACTCCACGAACACGTCGAAGTAGCGGTCGCCGTCGAAGATCCCGGTGTCGAGCAGTTCGAATTCCGGATCGCCCGTGCCGCGCTTGTGGCCTTCCTCGAGCAACTTCGCATAAGGGAACGGACCTTGCGGATACTTGTAAAGGAACTTGAGGTAGCTCTGCGAGGGCGTGGCGTCGAGGTAGTAGTAAAGCTCTTTGACGTCTTCGCCGTGGTTGCCCTCGGCGTTGTTGAGGCCGAAGAGGCGTTCCTTCAAGGTGTCGTCGCGGCCGTTCCAGAGTGCGAGACCGAGGCAGAGTCTCTGTTCGTCGTCGCAGAAGCCGGCGAGGCCGTCTTCGCCCCAGCGGTAGGCGCGGGCATGAGCTTGCTCGTAGGGGAAAAAATCCCAGGCGTCGCCCGTGGGGCTGTAGTCTTCGCGCACCGTGCCCCACTGTCGCTCCGAGAGGTACGGCCCCCACTTGCGCCACGGCTCGCGCCCTTCGCGATCCGCGACCATCCGCAGACGCTCCGCATTCGCAATGAACGGATGGGGAGCAGCGGAGCCATCGGGTGGGGGCGACATGGGGCGGGTCTCGTGATGGATTCTCGGTACACTTTATCCCGAGAAGCGAATCCTGGCGAATCGCCCCGTCGCGAAGCCGCAAGCGGCAATCATCAGACATGACCACCCTCCGCCGCTTTCTGGTGCTTCAACTCCTGATGCTCTGGCAGGGCGGGTTCCTCTTCTACGCGTCGTTCGTGGTCCCCGTGGGCACGGAAGTACTCGGTTCGGCGGAAGCGCAGGGGCTGATCACGACCCGCGTCACGGACTACTTGAACGCGGTCGGCACCGTCGGGCTCGTACTCTTCGCCTGCGAGTTGCTGGCGAGCGGTGGGCGCTCGCGGATTCGCTGGAGTTGCTGGGCCGTCGCAGCAGCATGCCAGATTGCACTCTTCATCATCCACGCGCAACTCGAAGCGATGATGGACCCCAACCGCACCTTCGTGGTGAAGCGCGTGAGCTTCTATCGGCTGCACGGAATCTACCTCTGGGTCACCACCGTTCAATGGGTGGCGTGCCTCGTGCTGACGTGGTTCACACTGCGGGCGTGGTCGGAAATTCGACTCATCAATAACGGCGAACCGTCAGTAGGCCGTTAACGAGGAAGCCGGAGAGGAAGCCGGCCCAGAGGTTCGCTAGAAACGCATCCTTGCCCGCTTCGAGCGACTCGCGGGCGGCTTTCACCTGCCCGCGATCGAACTCGCGATCCGCCTCCACGAAGCAATACGCCATGATGCCCCAGGCCACGATCATCGCGCCGACGTAAGCGCGCATCCCGTGGCGACGCCAACCCGGAGGCAACCGGAAGATCGACGTCACGGGCAGCAGCATCACCAGTACGGTCACGCCCGTGGTCGTCGCGAACAGACTCACGATTCCATCGTCCAGAATCGCGAACGGGATCGTGACGAGGCAGAGCAAGAGCATCAGTCCGATCCAGTTCGATTGCCGAATTTCCTCCCGGTTCAGTGCTAGTCGACCGAAGCGGTTCAGCCGCAAGAGCAGCGTGAAGAGCGGGCTGGCGATCCACGTGAGCACCACGAACCCGATGAGCGCGAACAGGGCGGGCTCGGCGAACGGCCGGAGTGCGGGGTTGTTGCGCGCCGCGGCCCCGAGTGCCCACTGCAGCACGAACAGCCCGACGATCACCATCCACTGCGTGCTCGGGCTCAGGCGGCTCATCCAAAGGAAGAACCCGAGCATTTGCCGGTAGAGCCAGTATCGGGACTTAAGCGCTTCGATGAGCCCTTCGCGTGCGAACTCGTTGGTCGGGTCGATCCGCAGAGACTCGCGGAAGTGGTGCAGCGCCTCGGCCGGCTTCTTCTCGTGGAGCAGCGCCCAGCCGCGACCGGTGTGAGCCAGCGCATCTTGTGGGTCCCGGCGAAGCGAGTCCGCGGTTTGTGCCGTGGCGTCCGCCGTGCGGCCGAGCCGCAGGAGTGCCATCGTTCGAATCGCCGAGCAGCCCGGGTGGTTCGGATCGAACGCTAAACCTTCCTCGGCCGCGTGAACCGCGGCCGTCGCATTGCGGCGATCGAGCAGAATGCTCGCCTTCACGGCATAGAATGAGGCGTCGGTCGGGTCGAGCCGCAGCGCTTCCGCGATCGCATCCTCGGCATCCGCGAGCTTGTGCTGCTTCAAGAGCAAGTGAGCCCGGACATAGTGGCAGAACGAAAGCCCCGGCTGAAGGCGCAGCGCCTGACCCACTTCCTCCGCTGCCGCCTCGAGCTTGCCTTGTCCGAGCAAGCACAACGCGAGGATCGCATGGGCCAACGCAAACTCGGGATTCCCGAGCAAAGCGAGTTTCAACTCGGCTTCGGCCGCGGGGTGGCGGTCTTGCTGATAGAGCAAGAGGCCTCGTTCGAAGTGCAGGTCGCTCGCATCGGTGTGCATCCAGTCATGGTAGAAACGCGAGAGTACCAAAGCGAGAAGGCGGCCACTTCACCACACGCGGCTGATCACGCACTTCAAGTAACCGGATTCGCGGCACGAGATTGCCACCGGATGATCGGACGACGGACCGCGGCGAGCCAGGATTTGCAAGTCGCGGCGCGCTTCGATCGAACTGAGTGCGATGACGTCTTCCAGGTCGCTGAGCATGATGAGGCCGGTGCAGCAACACGAGACGAGGATGCCGTCGCGGTCGAGCAGTTTCATCGCCAGCTGATGGAGCCGGCGATAGCCTTTCATCGCCTCGGGAACCGCGGCGCGGTTGCGGGCGAACTTCGGCGGATCGAGGATCACGACGTCGAACTTGCGGCCCTCGGCCACCAGAGCCGCGAGCCTGCGGAAGATGTCCGCTTTCTCGAAATTGATGTTCCCGAGCCCGTTGGCGACGGCGTTGCGCCGCGCCAGTTCGATGGCCGGTTCGGAGGCGTCGAGGCCGAGCACTTCCGTCGCGCTGGCCTTCGCGGCATAGAGGCCGAAGCCGCCGGTATAACAGAAGGCATCGAGCACGCGCTTGCCGGGGCACAACTGCGCGACCGCGGCGCGATTGTCGCGCTGATCCAGATAGAAACCCGTCTTTTGGCCTTCCGCGAGATTCACGAGAAAGCGCAGGCCGCCCTCTTCGATGGTCAGATCAGCGGGCGGCTTTTCGCCCCAGAGCGGGCCGTCGTACAGTTCGATGCCCTCGAGTTTGCCGATGCCCTTCTCGGTACGGAGGTAGATGCCCTTCGGTTGGAGCAGTTCGCGGAGCACGTCGCAAATCACGTCCCGACGCTTGGCTAGGCCCAGTGCCGTGAACTGCACGGCGAGCCAGTCGCCGTAGCGATCGACGACCAAGCCCGAGAGTACGTCCGATTCGCTGAAGACGACGCGATAGGCCATGTTCGGCCCGGCGAGGTTGAGCACGTGGTGTCGCAAATCGACGGCCCGAGCGATGCGTTCCTTGAAGAACGCGGCATCGAGCGGCACCTCCGGTTCCCACGAGTAGAGTCGCACGTGAATCTTGGACTGCGAGTTGAACAAGCCGCGGGCGATGAAGTTGGTGTCGCTGGAGAAGAGATCGACGTCGTCGCCATCGGCGGGCGTGCCTTCCACGCGATCGATGGCCCCGACGAACACCCAAGGATGTCGTCCGAAGAACGGCTGCGCCCGCCTGGGCTTGAGAATCACTTTCGCGGTCATGGAACTCTTTCGAAATCGGAGGTGGCTAGCGAGACGCAGACGCGACTACTGACTACTTCAAGGTTTTCACGAACTCGAGCACTTCTTTGGGATGCTTGGCGGTGTCGACCTTGCTGTAGATCTTGGCAATCTTGCCGTCCTTGCCCACGACGAACGTCGCGCGTTGCGGCGTTTTGCCGCTCGCTCCGAGGATGCCGAGTTCCTTGATGAGCTTCAGATCGGTGTCGCAGAGCAGCGGGTACGGGAGCATGTGGGCATCGATAAATTTCTGCTGCAAGGCCATGTCGTCGCCGCTGGCGCCGAGCACGACCACGTCCGTCGGGAAGTCCTTGATGATGTCGCGGAAGCCGCACGATTCGATGGTGCAGCCTTTGGTCAGGGCCTTCGGATAGAAGAAGATCACCGTCACCTTCCCCTTGAAGTCGGCGATGCTGATGGTCTTGGCGTCCTTCTTCACCTTGTCGATCTGGGCGGCACTCAGTGCGACCTCGGGGAACGGGTCGCCCACTTTCACCTTGAGCATGGTGTCGTCCTTGGCGGAGGCCACGGTCGTGCAGAGGCCGAAGAGGGCCGCGAGGGTCGCGAACCGCAGCATGGTGTGACTCCTGAAATGAGTTGAGAAAACCGGCGGGAGCGAACCAAGATCAGTTTCAACGGGAAGGTGTCGAACGGCAAGAGTTCGTCAAGCGATTCCGCGAAGGGCATCGAGCGCCGCACCGATGTCCGGGGCTCGCATGAGCGATTCGCCGACGAGGACCGCCCGCGCTCCGGCCTGCTGCAATCGGACGAGATCGGCGTTCGACCGGATGCCGCTCTCGCTGACTACAATCCGATCCGCGGGGATCTGAGCCAGAAGTTCGAGCGTCTGTTCGAGCCGCGTGAGGAACGACCGCAAGTCGCGATTGTTGATGCCGACGACCTTCGCTCCGCAAGCCAGGACTCGGGGCAACTGTTCCGCGTCGTGCAGTTCCACCAGCGTGTGAAGCCCGATCGCGGTTGCTTCGCGCTGCAGTTCGGCGAGCCGTTCGCCCGGGAGGCACTCGGCAATCAGCAGTGCCGCGTCGGCCCCCGCGGCCCGCGCTTCCAACAACTGATAGCGGTCGAGAATGAAATCCTTCCGCAGCACGGGGCACCCGACGGCTTGCTTGATGGCCGTGAGGTATTCGAGCTGGCCCTGGAAGTAGTCCGCGTCCGTGAGCACGCTGATCGCGGCCGCACCGTGAGCTTCGTACGTCTTCGCGATGGCAACGGGGTCGAAGTCCGCGCGAATCACGCCGGCGGAAGGAGAGGCTTTCTTCACCTCGGCGATGATGCGGATCGCACCGGGTTTTCCCACAGCCGCAGTGAAGTCCCGCGTGGGCGGAAGCCCCCCGATTCGGCGTTCCAGTTCGACTTCGGAAACGAGCCGCTTCGCCGCGGCAATCTCGCGGTGCTTCGTCTCGACGATCCGGTCCAGGATGGATGGCATGGTGCGTTGATTTCCGGGTACCATTTATGATATGATTAGCGAAAGAAGCGTGTCCTTGTGGAGGAGATGCCGTGGAAGCGAATTCGAAGGAGCGGGAAGCTCTCATCGTGTCGAGCGAGATGGCTCGCGAGATCGCTGGCTGGAAGCAGCCAATCGATCCGGAGGTTATTGAGTGGGCAATGCAGGACTTCAACCTTCAGGAAGCCCTCTCGGACATGCACGAAATTCAAACCACGGGTGGGTATGCCCTGAGTAATTTCATCCACGAACTCGAACGGATCGCACGTGGATGAATTGGAACTCTATCGCGTTTCCTACTCGGGCCGTGTGCGGGACAGTCTGCTAGCTCTCGTCGCACGGGCTCGCAGTGCGGGGCTGGCCGTCCCGATCCTCAAAGCCATTCTCGATTTGGACCGTCGACTTCAAGTCTATCCCCAATTCGGCGAGCCGCTGAGAGACCTTTCCCTCGAAGGTGCTCAACTGTGGATCGGCACGATTTCACCGCTCGTTATACGCTACGTCATCGATGAGGTTCACCGCCAGGTTCTGGTCGTTGCTCCTCCACAACTACTGCCACGCTGCGGATTCTGAATCCGTCAAGGATGTCTACTCGTGCCCGCAGACATCTGGACTGAAGCCGCACGGATGGCCGTTTGCTCATTATTCGTCGCGGCGATCGCCGTTCCGATTGCCGTGGCGGCGCGGATGCTGGCCCGACGAGCCGGCGAGCCCCTCGTGCCGACAGTGCAGCGGTGGTCCGTGCCGTGGAGCGTCGAGTTCTTCATTCTGTTCCCGTTCGCCGCCATTGCGCCGATGGGGCTCATTCAGCCGTTGCTGCTGGCGAGCGGGTTCTACCCAGCGATCTACGGTGCGGAGGTACCCGAGTCGTCGTGGCTGCCGATGGGGCCGCTCTGGTCCGCGGTCGTCTTCGTACCCATCTGGATTGGTTCTCTCGTGCTGATGAAGCGAACGCTTTACCCCGAGTGGAAGCCAACCGGGCCTGCGACCGTTGGGACGATTTCGTCGCGAATCGCACTCGGAGTGGGCGGCTGGCTCGCGATCCCTCCGCTCGTTTGGCTCGTCCACTTCGCCGTCACCATTGCCTTCCTCTCGCTCGGTTGGAACGCGGACGAACACCCGCTCGCGAAATCGTTCCGCGAAGGGCGGCCCCCCATCGACCGCATTCTGCTCGTGATTCAGGCCGCGATCGCGACTCCGCTCCTCGAAGAGGTGCTTTTTCGCGGGCTGCTGCTCCCGTGGATTTTGGGCAAGAAATACCGTGCGGGCGTCGCCCTCGGTATCGCCGCGACCCTGGCCGTCGCACTCTCCGCGGAGAACCCGGACGGCGAATTCACTCTGCGGCTCGGCCCCGTACTCTTCGCGGCCATCCTGATCGCGGGCTGGGTACTCCTCCACTACAAACTGCATCGCAAGGAGCGGACGATCGGCGCGGTCTATGCCTCGGCTGCGCTCTTTGCCGTGGTGCATTCGCAGGTCTGGCCGACTCCGATTCCGCTGTTCGTGCTCGGCCTCGGCCTCGGCTGGCTCGCCGTGCGTACCCGAGGTATTCTCGTCCCCACGATCGTTCACGGGCTCTTCAACTTGGTCTCGGTGCTCTTCGTGTTGCGAGGCAGTTAATGCTCACTCCCGTCGTTCACAGTATCGAGGAAGTTCGCGACGCCATCGCTCGTGCTCGCGGCCTCGGCATGAGCATCGGCTTCGTGCCGACGATGGGCGCACTCCACGAAGGTCATGCCGCGCTGATCCGGACCGCCGGGCAACCGAGTGCGTTCGTCGTGGTCTCGATCTTCGTGAACCCAACTCAGTTCGGGCCGAACGAAGACTATTCGAAGTATCCGCGAACGCTGGAGGCGGATCGAAAGGTGTGTGCCGCAGCCGGGGCGAACCTGATCTTCGCTCCATCGGCGGAAGAGATGTACCCGGCGAATTCCGCGACCTTCGTGGACGTGGCCGAGTTAGTCGAGGCGCTTTGTGGGGCGTCGCGGCCCGGTCACTTCCGCGGAGTTTGTACCGTCGTGTTGAAGCTG